>JBCKZH010000016.1:0-43323 GCA_038919385.1 Vicinamibacterales bacterium
CGTTCGACAAGATCATCGTGACGGCGGCGCCGGATGAAGTGCCCAAGGCTCTGGTGGACCAGCTCGGGCCGTCGGGCATCATGATCGTGCCGGTCGGCGTGGCCAACCAGATGATGACGGTCGTCAGGCGCACGCCGGAGGGGATCGTCCGGCAGGAGACGATCCCGGTGATGTTCGTGCCGATGACGGGGAAACCGAAACGGTAGGTTGTCCTTCGCCAAAACCGCTGGTGCTAGTCCAAAAATAAGCGCGTGTGCGGCGCGGACCTCCGCCTTCGGCGCGATGTCCGGTTGTCGTCCCCGCCAGATTGTCCTTCGGCGGCTGATCCTCCACGGCGCGCGGGCAGCCTGTTCGATGTCGTCGGCGTTGCCCATAGTCGAGGATGTGTTTCAGTCCTCGCCCTGCGCCATGGTGAACCCGCTCACCCCGTCGAACTCCTGCAGCTTTTCCACGTGCATCCAGCGGTATTGCGCGGCGATTCGCCGAAGCAGGTCGAAGACGATTGAGTCGTCGAGATCGCCCCCGGCATCGCGAAGGACGAACCGGCAGCGCCAGTGGTCCACGCAGTCCGTCATCGCCCCCGTGGGCGGGTACACCTTGGTGCCACGATTGGAGATCATCTTCAGCTTGACCGGCGTGTCCAGGACGAGATGCTCCAGGCTCTTCCCGATCGCCTCGGCCGAAAGGGCCGACTCCACGAAGATGTCGATGCCGATGACGCGTCGCTTCTGCGGCTTCACGAAGTCGGGAGCCGGATCGATGTTCGGGAGCTTGATCGGCTTGTAGGCCCGAACTTGGTATCGCTCGGACGTGCGACCGAAGTTCGCGATGACGGCATCCGTGAAGGCGCTGGTCGAGGCGCCCTGGTCGTAGCCGACCACATCGCCCGTACGCACCTTCCCTTCCTCCAGGGTGACCAGGATGGCGTGCTCGATCTTCGCCGCCGCGTCGAACTCGCCGAGGTGGCGGAGCATCATGACGGCCGACAGTACCACGGCCGTCGGATTGATCACGTCCTTGCCCGCGTATTTGGGCGCCGAACCGTGGACTGCCTCAAAAATGGAGACCTCGTTCCCGATGTTCGCGGAAGGCGCGAAGCCAAGTCCGCCGACCAGCGCGGAGGTGAGGTCGCTGATGATGTCCCCATTCATGTTCGTGGTCACGATGACCTCGAACTGCTCGGGCTTCTTGACGAGCTGGTGAGCGCAGTTGTCGATGATGATGTGCTGCGCCTCGATTCCTGGATACTCCTCACTCACCTTCTCGAAGGTACGTTTGAGCGCCCCCTCGGTGAGCTTCATGATGTTGGATTTCGTCGCGCAGTGGACGCGTGTGCGTCCCTCGGCGATGGCGAGCTCGAACGCCAGCCGGACGATCTTCTCGCAGCCCTTGTTCGAAATCAGCTTGAGGCACTGTGCAACCCCTGGGGTCTGCATGTGCTCGATGCCGGCGTAGAGGTCCTCGACGTTCTCGCGGACGACCACGAGATCGATGCCGCGGCCGCTGTACGGCGTCGGCACGCCCGGGAGCTCGCGCACCGGTCGGATGTTGCCGTAGGTCTCGAACAGCTTGCGAAGCGTGACGTTCGCGCTCTTCTCGCCGAAACCGACCGGCGTTTCCAGGGGGCCCTTCAGCACGACGCGGGTCTTGCGGATCGATTCCATGGTTTCTCGAGGTACGCCGGACGCGATGCCCTGCCGGAAGACGCTCGCGCCCGCGTCGCGCTCTTCCCACGCGACGGCGGCGCCCGTGGCCTCGATGATTCGCTGGGCGGCCCGTACACACTCGGGGCCCACGCCATCTCCAGGGATGATGGTTACCAGCTTCTTCTCTGAACGAATTGCCGGCATATACGATTCTTGACTCGCGACTTCCATGTCGCGTATAATTTAGCGTAAGTAGTGGCCCGGCCGCAAGAGGAAAAGACGCTGAAGACGCAAGGCGAGCCCGTCAGGAGGTGACCTAAGTGGCTACAGCTCGCACCAGCCGCAAGGAAGCGACGGCAAGGAAGACGACGGTGGCTCGGCCCACGCGAGAGCCGGCCTGGACGTTTCTCACCAACCATGCACACGTCCTCCTGTGCATCGCGCGGGAGCCGGAGGTGCGGATGCGAGATGTCGCTCATCTCGCAGGCATCACGGAGCGCGCCGTCCAGCGGATTGTCGCCGACCTGGAAGAAGCCGGGTACCTCGAGCGGATTCGCCAGGGCCGCCGGAATCGCTACCAGGTCCGAACCGATCTTCCGCTTCGGCATCCAATCGAGCGACACGAACGAGTCTCCTCGCTGATCGCGCTCGTGCTCGGCGCACATGAGCGCAACGGCCGAGGACGCTGAGCGGGGACCGGTGCCGCGCCAGAATGGTTCATCCCGAGTGCTACCGCGGCGCGCGCAGGTATTTCAGCAGGTCGCTGTCGGTGCCCAAGACGAAAATTGTCTTGCCGTCGACCACCCGCTCGTAGGTCTCGAGCGACTTCACGAACGCGTAGAACTCCGCGTCGCGGCCGTAGGCGTCGGCGTAGATCGCGGTCGCCTCGGCGTCGGCGTTGCCGCGCAGTTCCTGGGCCGACCGGTACGCCTCCGACTGGATGCGCTGCAGATCGCGCTGGCGTTCGCCCTCGATGCGCGCGGCCTCGCCCTGGCCCTCGGACCTGAACCGCTCGGCGATGCGCCGGCGCTCGGCGATCATGCGCGCGAACACGTCCTTCGCCACCTCGTCGACGTAGTTGATCCGCTTCAGCCGGATGTCGAGGACCTCGATGCCGAGATCGAGCGTCCGCGCCCGCGCCGCTTCCAGGATGCTGGCGGCAATCGCGCGCCGGCCCGTCGAGATCTGCTCCAGGACGATCCGGTCCTCCTCGCTCTCGATCGGGATGCTGCCGGCGGGCCGGTTGCTGCTGCGCACCAGTTCGATCAGGTCGTAGCTGGCGACGGCGTTGCGGGTCTCGCCGTCGAGGATGTCGTCAAGGCGTGACTGCGCGCCGCGTTCGTCGCGCAGCCGCTGGAAGAACTTCAGCGGATCGGTGATGCGCCACCGGGCGTACATGTCGACCCAGATGAACCGCTTGTCCTTGGTCGGCATCTGGTTGGGGCTGCCGTCCCACTCGAGGAATCGCTTCTCGAAGGCATTCACCTGTTGGACGAACGGGAGCTTGAAGTGCATTCCTGGCTCGCTGATCGGGCTGCCTTTCGGCTCGCCGAACTGCGTGATGATCACCTGCTCGGTTTCGCTCACTAGATAGGTGGACGACGACAACACGACCAGCGCGAGCAGGGCGACCCCGGCCTTGACGATCACGGTTGGCTGTGTCATTGCCCACCTCCCGGCTTCGGCTCGGTGCCGCCGAGCAGCCCCTTGAGCCCCTCGATCGGCAGCAGCGGCATGACGCTGCCCAACCCCTTGTCCATGAACACCTTGGCGCCCAATTCCGGGAGCACACGCTGCATGGTCTCCAGATACAGACGGCGGCGGGTGACCTCGGGCGCGAGCCGGTAGGCGTCGTAGACCGCCTTGAACCGGGTGGCGTCACCCTGGGCGCCGTTGACGCGCTCGAGCGCGTAGCCTTCGGCCTGGAGGATCGCCTGGCTCGCTTCGCCCTTCGCGCGCGGAATCACCTTGTTGTACTCGGCGCGCGCCTCGTTGATCAGCCGGTCGCGCTGTTGCTGCGCCTGGTTCACTTCGTCCCAGGACGGCTTGACCGGATCGGGCGGCGTCACGTCCTGCAGGACGATCTGGTCGATGACGATGCCCATTTCGTACTGGTTGACCAGATCCTGGAGCAGCAGCTCCGACGCGGTCGCGATTTCCTGCCGGCCGACGGTGAGCACCTCGGTCACCGTGCGGTCGCCCACGACCTCGCGCATCACTGCCTGGCTCATGCTCCGGAACGTCTCCGTGAGGCCGCGGACCTTGAACAGGTAGTTGTAGGGATCGGTCACCCGGTACTGCACGACCCACTCGACCACGGCGACGTTGAGATCGCCGGTGAGCATGACCGACTCACCCGCGAACTCACCCGCCGCGTAGCGGGTTTGGATCCCTAGCACCGCGGTGCGGAACCCGAATTCCTCCTTGAGCTGGCGCTGCACCGGCACCCGCAGGACCTGTTCGATGAACGGTAGCTTGAAGTGAAGGCCCGGCTCGACCGTGCGCACGTTCCGTCCGACGCGGAGCACCAGGCCGACTTCTTCCGGTCTGATCTGAAACGGGATGCTCGTCAGCGCGACGATCGCCACAAGGACCATCACGGCGATTCTGAGCAGCCGGGGCGTGGCCCACCTGGGCGCCTGCATACGGCCGATGTCTCCGATGTCGGGAACCCAGTCGAGCGGTCCCCTGGGCGGTCGCCCGTCGTTCATGTCCATGAGAACTCCTCTTTGGCCTCAGGATATCAGAGTTGCATCGCGTCAGCGCGACTACTGGATGAGGTATGCGAGGTGACAGGGTATCACCGAAAGGCCGTGATCCGGCTGTTGCGGCGCCGACGCGGCCGACAGGTCGCGTACCAGCCGTACTCCCTGGGAACGTTTCTGGTCGCCGCGGCGCTCACGACACAGGCGTACAATCCGTTCATCTATTTCATCTTCTGATGACATCGCCCATCGATCGGCCGGCGCCCGAACTGTCACGCGAAGCGATCGCGGGGATCGAAGTGGGTCACACGTCGGTCAAGCTGGCCATCGCGCGATGCCTCGCCGGCGTGTTCCTGATCGCCATCGTCACCGTGCCCGTCCTGCAGTGAGCCGGTCTGGCTCGGCAGACCCAGGACGACGGCGGCGCGGGCGCCTGGTCTCATCTGGCGACGCTGCCGGTCGAGGTTCGGGCGCGCCTGGCCGCCGAGTCGAGGCCGGATGCCGGTCTGACGGCACGAATCGTCACGGCCAATCGGGCCGTGCTCGACGGCTTGGACGGCTTTGAGGACGCCATCGATGAGGACGCCCTGCTCGGTCGCGTTCTCCGGCCGTCGGTGCAGCACGTGCTGAGCGGGTGGTTGGGCGCCGGGAACGAGCAGGTGTACGTCGGCCGTTAAGGCTGGCTGTTCTACCGGCCCGAAGTGGAGTATCTGACAGGGCCGGGGTTTCTCGATCCGGCGGGTGCTCGGCCCCGACGATGCGCCGTGGCGCGCGTCACGATCGGCCGACGTGCTCGTGCTCGGCGACAGCTTCACTAACTCTATTCCCTCGGGTCCATGGGCTGGGGTGACACGGCCGGTTTCGCCGAGCAGGTGAGCCATGCGCTGCGACGCCCCGTCGATCGGATTGTGCAGAATGCCGACGGCGCGTTTGCCACCCGCGCGATGCTGCAGCGCGATCTCGCCGGGGGCGTGGACCGGTTGGCGGGCAAGCGCGTGGTGGTCTATCAGTTCAGCGCGCGCGAACTCGCGGTCGGCGACTGGCGGCTGATCGATCTCGCGCCGCCCCTCCGGCCCTGATCGACAGTGGCGCTCGCGCCGGCCCCTCTCCGGCGTCCACGTTACGAGCAGCTACGACCGGTGCGCTCCCCGCGGACCCACCCGGCCAGCATCCGATATTCCGGGTCGTCACGGGTCTGCCAGCGTCGCGGCCCGTTGTGCGTGTAGGATCCCCCGCCGTCCGGGTGAAGCGGCTTCAGCATGAAACGACTCTGCTCGGGGTTCCCGGGCAGGATCAACCGGGAGATCGACTGAAACGCCCGACGGGCCTCCTGGTCGTCCCACGCACCGCCGCCTTGGGGGACCGGGGCGAAGCCCGCGAGGCCGCCCGCGTGGCAGTTGCTGCACTTGATGTGGCCTTCGCGAGGATTCGCGAAGACCGGCTGGACACATGCGCGGAAGAACTCGAAGTCGAGCGCGGGCTCCGGGGCCGCGACGTACCGGTTCGCCGGCAGGCCGCGAATCCACTGCAGGACCGACAAGTACTCGGGATCGTTCCGCGAGGCCCAGTAGGCCCCGCCCGTATGTCCCAGACCCCCGAGCGGCTTCAGGAGCAGCCGGCTGCTCTCCGGGTTGGCGGTGTTCACCAGTTTGGTCACCACGTCGAAGTTGCGCCGCGACTGCTCCGCGGTCCATCCGGCGTCGGTGGCGGGGGTTTCCAGACTGAACCTGACCTTCGTCTGCCACGTGTGACACATCACGCACGCCGCGGAGCCCGCCGTCGTGCCGCCGCGGTCAGCCAGAAACACCCGCTCGACGGTGTTTCGGTAGAACTCCACGTCGGCGGGGCTGGGGAACCCGGACGCCTGCCCGGTGGCGGGCGCCTGTGGGCGACCCGCATCCGCCGACATGGACGTCGCCAGGCAGACAGCGAAGAGAAGGATGCCCGCGCCGGTCATCACCCACCTCGTCCACCCGCTCATCGCTGTTGCTCCCTGGGCTGCCCGCTGGTCGTGGAACGATTGACGCGGTTCAGAGGCAGAATGACGGTGCTGATCCGGGCGGGTCGGGCGCCGGTCTTGATCTTGGCAACGATCTGCCGCTTCTGCAGGTCCACGGCCAGCGTGTGGTCGGAGCCCGATACGCCCACGTACATGTAGCGGCTGTCGGGCGTCGGCGTCATCCAGTTGGCGCTCGGGCCAACCTCCACCGCACCGATGTACTTCAGGTCCGGCAAGCTCCACCCGTAGATCCGGCTGTCGAGCCGGCTCGACGCCCACACCGCCGACCGATTCGGGAGCACCTCGAGGCCGTGCATATCGCCTGTCTGAATTCCGTCCGCGTTCTTGCGCCACAGGGGCAGCGGCGGCGGCCAGAGCATGTCGACCACCTGCCGTTTGTTCCAGTCGATGACCCAGACGGCGTTGATGCCGGTCGCCTGCGCGAACATCCGCTTCGTGGAGCCGTCGGCGTTGGCCTCGAAGGCCATCGGCCGAACCTCGTGATTGCTCTTGCCGTACTGGGTATGCCCCGTCAACTCCATCCCCCACACCACCTTGTCGGTCACGGGGTCGATGACCTGGATCGTCGGCTCACCGGGCTTGGGGTCCCCGAAGCTGAGACCGGCAATCACGTAGTTGTCGTCCGGCGTCACGTAGGTGTTGTGGACCGGAGCGTGGACGGGAATACTCCGGATCACTTTGTGCGTGGCGATGTCGATCACATCGACAACCGCGGGAAGCGTGTCGGCCGAATCGGCCCGGAAGCCGGGACCGGCCACCTTGGCCGACCTTCGGCTGATCGCCGCGTAGATCTTCCGGTGCTTCTTGTTGACGACGATCTTGTTGGGCCTCTCCGACAGCGGGATCTGCTGAACCAGTTGGAGCGTAATCGTGTCGAACACGTCGACGGTCTTGTCCTGCTCGTTCGCACAGTAGTAGTAGAGCCCGTCCGGGTGAACGGTCAGATTGTGGGCATGCGGACAGCCCCTGATGACCCCCACCACCTGGTTGATGGCCGGATCGATGATGTGGTGGATGTTTCCGGCGTTGTTGCTCTGGAGGATTCGCACCGCGACCCCCTCGTAGGAGTCGAGCCGGGGTACCCCTTGGGCCGCCACCGGTGCTGCCAGAAGCAGGATGCCGAAGACGACGGACAATGCTCGGCTGATAAGTGGACTCGCCATCATGGCCTCCGTATTCAAACGCCGCGAATTACTCATCATCTCAGAAACCGCAACGAAGACATGCCTCACTCGCCACCTCCACAAAAAGGACACCGACACCCATGCACCGACGCAAGCACAACAGGCCTTACGAGAACCTTATTCGTGGTTCTTCGCGACTCCAGGGCGTCGGCTGGACGGCTTGCCGGACGGCTTGCCCGGCATGGCGCCCTTCTCGCTGAGCAACGCCGCGACCGACTCGAACCCGAGGGTCCGCGCCGCGTCGAGCGCGGTGCGCCCATCGTCATTGGCGACGTTGAGATCGACACCGTGTTCGACCGCCAGTGTGGCGGCTTCGAGTGTGAGGATCTCGCGCTGGCTGCGTTCTGGTTGTACCCATGCCGCGCCCCCACCCATACCTAAGGCGGCCATCAGCGGTGTAGTCGTCTGCGAACGCTCCTCCACCGGGTCCCCACCGTGATAATCGGCGTGGTGCACGACGCGTGGATTGGCACCGTGCTGGACCAGCAGGCGCATGATGCCAGGGGCAATGACGCGAGCGGCGAGCCAATACGGAGTGGCGCCCACCAGTTCGGGATTGAAATTGAAGTCGCGCGACGAGCGGCGCGTGGGCGTCCAGAAGCGGACCGGAGCGTTCGGGTCTGCCTTGTGAGCCAACAGTGCCGTCACCATCCGTTCATCCCGGCGCATGACAGCGGCGTGCAGCGCCGTGAACCCTGCCTCGCTGAGGTTCGGGTTGGCCCCCTCATCGAGCAGGAACTCGACCAGTTCGGTAAAGCCGGCATGCGCGGCGAGCGCCGTCGCGCTGACGCCCCACGCGTCGGCATCGTCCGGCTTCGCGCCCGCGGCCACCAGCAACTTCGCCGACGCGAGGTCGCCCACCCGCGCGGCGAACATCAGCGCGGTGGCGCCCCCGTGTGGAACGTTCTTGTTGTACTGGAGCAGGCCGTGCGGCGAGACCGCCATCACCTGGCTCCACACCGACGAGCGTGCGTGGATGTCCGCGCCGCCGTCGATCAGGAGCTTTACGACGGCGGGGTGCTTCTGCGCTACGGCCCACATGAGCGCGGTCTGACCACGCGTCGCGCTGACGTGGACGTCGGCGCCACGCGCGAGCAATTGCGAGACCACCGGCGCGCTGCCGACGCGCGAAGCCACCATCAGCGGCGTCTCGCCAGACCGGAGGGCCAAGTCAGGATCGGCGCCGGCCCGAAGAAGGCGCCGAACCATGGCGGCGCTCCCGTTTTCACTGGCGGCCCACAGCGGCGTCGCTCCGAGGTCATTCACGGCGTTGACCTTCGCACCTGCTCGAAGCAGCCGATCCGAGATCTCACCATCGTCCCGATAGCTTGCCCAGTGGAGGGCGGTGGACCCATCGCCCTCCGGCGCGTTCACGTCGGCCCCCTGCTCGATCAGGCGCCGCACCGCCTTACGATCGTCGCTCCGCACGGCCTCGCTCAACGGCGGACGGGTGCCGGCGAACACGGCAACCGCACTGGCGACGAATGCGGTGGCCAGAGTCGCACGAAGAAGGCGACGGGGCTGGCTTCTCATGGGCTACATCCCGGCCAGCGTGTCGATCGGCAACTTGCCCGTGCTGCCGCCGAGGCGTTCGACAGGTACGCCCAGCTTGTCCATCAGCGTTACCAGAAGGTTGGCCATGGTGGGCTGGTCCTTGTACGCCAGATGGCGACCACCCTTGAGCGTGCCGGCGCCGCCGCCGACGAGCATGAGCGGCAGGTTGTCCCCCGAGTGGCTGTTGCTGTTCGAGATCCCCGAGCCGTAGAGGATCGTCGTGTGGTCCAGCAGGGATCCGTCGCCATCCGGCGTCGTGCGCAGCTTCTCGAGATAGCGCGCGAACAGCTCCGTGTGATAGCGGTTGATCTTCGACATCCGCTCGATGAGATCGGGCGTATCGCCGTGGTGCGACAGCGGATGATGCGCTTCCGGCACGCCAATCTGCGGATAAGGGCGCGCGCTCTGCTCCTTGCTGAGCATGAACGAGATGACGCGCGTCAGATCGGACTGGAACGCCAGCAGCTGCAGGTCGAACATCAGGGCCACATGGTCCTCGAAGACCGGCGGCACGCCCTGTGGCTGATCCATCGCCGGCAGTTCGAGATTCCGTTGCTCCTCCGCCCGCTGGATGCGGCGCTCGACGTCGCGGATCGACTCGGTGTACTCGTTGATGCGCGTCTGGTCCTGGGGGCCGAGTTCCCGTCTGAGACCAGACAGTTTCTCGGTCACCGAGTCCAGGATGCTTCGGTGCTGACGCAGGCGCGCCTCGCGCGACCGCGGGTCGGTACTACCGCTGTCGCCGAACAGCTTTTCGAACACCGAACGCGGGTTGTACTCCATCGGCAGCGGCTGGGTGGCACTTCGCCAGGAGATGGTATGGGTGTAGGCGCAGCTGAGATTGCCAGTGCACGCGCCAGCATTGGCCGGCGGATCGATCGAGAGCTCGAGCGACGCAACCTGCGTCTCCTTCGCGAACTGCCGCGCAAGTACCTGGTCCATCGAGATGTCCGCGATGATCTCGTTCTCGTTCCGCCCGCCGCGCGTGGTGCCAGTGAGGAACGACCCGGACGCGCCCGCGTGAATGTAGTTCCAGTTCGCCTTCAGCCCTGACAGCACGATCATCTGGTCGCGGTAGTCCGACAGCGGCTCGAGAATGGGCGAGAGGTTAAAGCCCGGGCCTTCGGTCTCCGGCGTCCAGAACTGCATCGCCATCCCGTTCGGGACGTAGAAGGTCTGGAACCGGTGCGCCGGCTTGCTTGCCGCGAGGCCACGCAGCGACAGCGCCGGCACCATGGAGTCGAGGAAGGGCAGCGCCAGGGTGACGCCCAGGCCCCGTAGAGCGGTTCGGCGCGATAGTGCTTTCGATGTAACAAATGCCATGGTCGTTGATTCTCCTTCTAGCTAGTTTGTCGCCGAGGGCGCCGCGCGCTGCAGGAACGCCGGACTCTTCACAATTCCAAGGACCAGCGATGACCACTGGTAGTCGCCGGCCTCCGCATCGCGAACGATCTTCCGCACCGCCGGACGGTCGTAGAACTCGAGCCGGCGCCCCAGCGCGTATGCCAGCAGCTTCTCCGCGACCACGTGCGGGAACCGATCCTTCGGGTTGAGCAGCAGCCGCCGGAGCCCGGTGAGCCCCTCGAATGGCGTCCCGCTGGCGGTGTTGCCGGTGGCATCCACCGGCCTGCCGGATTCATCGACCGTTCTCCAGCCACCGATGGCGTCGAAGTTCTCCAGCGCGAAGCCCGGGGGATCGAGCACGGAGTGACAGCTCGAACAGACGGGATTGCCGCGGTGCTGGGCCAGCCGTTCCCGGATCGTCGGCGGCTTGGCGCCAGGAGCCGCAGCCGGAAGAGTCGTATCCACGCCTGCCGGCGGCGGCGGGATGGCGACGCCGAAGATGTTGTCGAGCAGCCATTTGCCACGGAGCACCGGCGAGGTCCGTTCCGGATAGGACGTGATCGCCAGAAACGAACCGTGGGCAAGCAGACCGCCACGCTGGTTGAGATTCGGCAGCGTGACACGCCGGAATCGACTTCCGTAGATACCCGGTATCCCGTAATGGCGGGCAAGCCGCTCGTTCACAAACGTGTAGTCGGCGCGCAGCAGGTCGAGCACGCTGCGATCCTCCGTGACCGTGCTGGCAACGAAGAGCTCGGTCTCTTTCATGAACGCCTCGAGCAGGCTGGCGTCAAAACTCGGATACACGTCCGGGTGCACGACCACCTCTGGGAGGCGCCGCAGGTTCAGCCACTGTGCCGCAAAGTCGTTCGCGAGAGTCTTGGTCGCGCGGCGATCCGTCATCATGCGGCGAACCTCCTGCTCGAGCGTCTGCGGCCGCGTCAATTGGCCACGCTCGGCGAGGTTGAGCAGCCGCTCGTCCGGGATGCTGCTCCACAGAAAGAAGGACAGCCGGGAGGCGATCTCGATGTCGCCCATCGAGTACGCCGCGACCGAACCGGACGGCGCCTGCTTGGCCGTGGGTGGATCTCGATGCACCCGCAGCAGGAAGTCGGGATCGACGAGCATGCGCTCGAGCGCGAACTGAATGCCGGCGTCGAAGCTCCCCCCGTCGCGACGGCCGTCCGCGAAGAACGTCATCAGTGTAGCGACCTCTCCCTTGGTCGCCGGGCGCCTGTAGGCGAGCCGCGCCATGCGCCCGACGATCTTCGTCGCGCACGCAAGCTCTTGCGCGGCCGGCGTCGGCTCGCAGACGAACACCGCGCGCCGGCTCGGCGTGTTCACGGCAGGGCCGGACGACTTGAATGGCCCGCCGATCTGCACCAGCCCGACCGCCGCGTTGTCCATGTAGAGCTGGTCGTTTGTCAGCACGCGACCGCGCTGCAGGGGTTGCGGCAGCCCCTCGGGCTCCCACAGTTCCCGCACAAACGACACGCCGACAACCCGAGGTCCGGCCTGCAGGGGGATGCGGACCTCAAGTCGGGCGTCGCCACCAACCTGCATGTACTCTTCCCACTCCGGGTCGCCCGCGAACCCGGGCTCGCCGTCACCCGCGTAGCTGGCGGCTGCGGCGCGGCCCTTGGCCGCGCCGCCAACGGTGAAGCGCTTCACCAGCTTGCCATCGAGCCGGACGTCGAGTTGCTGCGGCCATCCCATACCCATCAGGTAGTCCTGATACTGGCGCCGAAGCTTGACCTTGATCGTGTACTCGCCATCGACGGGCACGTTGTACCCGACCGCAATGCCGCCGCGCGATCCGATCGGCAGGTCCTCGCTCTGGAGATCGTTCTGCACGATGTGCAGTGGAATCTCGTATGTCGCGAGCACCGGTGAGGTTGGCGGCAGTCCGGTCGCCAACCGCGTGATCTGCCGCGCGACCGACAGATAGCGCTCGAGGTGTGCGGTTGAAATCGACAGCGAGTCCGCGAAGTTGTCGAAGCTGCCGTCGGCCGTTTCATCACCAGGCAACTGCGACCGCACGTCCACGTCCAAGGCGAAGAGATCGCGGACGGCGTTGTTGTACTGCGTGCGGTTCAGACGATGCACCGCGCCGATGCGGCCCGGATTCGGCGCCGCAGTCCAGGCCCGGTCGAGCGCGCCTTCCAGAAAGGTCGCCAGCCCATCGTAAGCCGCCGCATCGGGCCGCGGCCGTCCGGTGGGGGGCATCGTCCCGGCCCTCAGGCGCGTCACTACCTTTTCCCACTCGGCCGGGTTGGCCCCGGGATGTTCGATGTCCAATGTATCGAGGGTCAGCCCACCGGTCTTGAGCCTCTGGTTGTGACAGGTCACGCAGTACCGCTGCACGATGGCGCCATGGTCGTCCGCAGCCGACGTCGGTGCCGCAGCGGATGCGGGCGCTGCCGTCTGCTCGGTCGATGGCCGTGCCGGTGCCTGCGCGCCGGTAATGGCCGCAGGCTGCGATCCTGCGAACGCGACCACCCACGACCCCGTGAGCACTGCCAGCAACCCTGCCGCAGACCGTCCGATCACCATGTCACCTCTGATTAGAACCCGAACCGCGCGCCGAGCTGGTACTGCCGCGGGAACCCACCGCCTTGCAGCGCCGTGGGGATCAGGAAGCTCCCCGACCGCTGGTCGCCCGTCGGATTGGAGAAGTTGGCTTCGTTGGTGAGGTTGAACGCCTCGAGGAAGAAGTCGAGCGACAGTCCTTGCCGCATGCGCGCGCGATAGCCGACTCGCGCGTCGATGTTGCGATAGCCCGGACCATACGCGCCGTTGCGGCCGCCCGCGTTCTCGACCGTGATGGCATTCTGGCCGAGGCCGCTGTAGGTGCCGGGCGCCATCGGGTCGACCAACACGCCGTTGCGGTTCGCATCGATATTGCTGTTGTGGATGGTGAACGGTGTTCCGCTCGACAGCCGCACCACGCCGCTCGCCGTCAGGCCGGCGATCCACGGCACTTCAAGCCGGCCGCTCAAGCTGAAGGTATGGCGGCGATCCAGGCTCGTCGGTCCCTCGTTGAGTTCCAGGTTGGAATCGCCGAGGACCTGGAAGTTGTTCACCGCGGTGGGGCCGCCGTCGGTGTTGCCGCGGCCGTAACCGGCCGCGTACGACACGCGTGCGCCCCAGTAACTCGAGAAGCGCTTCTCGAGCTGCAGCGCCACGCCGTCGTAATCGGTTCTGCCGACGAGTCGGCGCGTGAAGACGTCGGCCGAGAAGGGGGTGATCCCCAACTGGCTCGCGATGCCCTGGATATCGGTGCGCGCGATCGGCGCCGTGCGGCCGGTGGTCTGCTTGATCCCCGGATTCAGGTTGAACCGGATGGGCAGATCGCGATTCCACATGTGCGTGTAGTCGACCGACGCCGACAGCTGCGCGCCGAGCTGACGCTCGTAGCCGAGGGAGGCCTGATGCGCATAGGGCAGGTGCCGGTTGGGGTCGTCCAGCCAGACCTCGCCGGTGTTTCGCGCCAGCGATCCAGGTCTCACAATCTGGTCGATCAAGGCGCGGTTCAGCACCGGGCCGTTGACCAGCAGCGGATCGGTGGGCAGCTGTCCCCGGCTCGGGCCCGGATCGATGTTCGCGACCGGGAACTGAGCGAGGAAGGACGTGCTGAACACCGGATTCAGCTGGTAGATCTGGAAGCGGTCGATGTACTGCTTCTCGAAGAAGAGCCCATACCCGCCGCGCAGCACGGCCTTCCCACCCATGTTGTAGGCAAAGCCTGCACGCGGCGCCAGGTTGTTCTTGTCAACCGGGTAGGCGCCCGGGTCGCTGAACAACGGGTTGAAGTCCCACCTGACCGGAGACACGTGGAGGTCGTAGCGCAGGCCGAGGTTGACCGTGAGATCCGTGCTGATCTGCCACTTGTCTTGAGCGTACAGGCCCAGTGAGTGCGTCCGCGAGAGCACCTCGATCTTCCCCGGGACGCGAATGGTCAGCCGCTCGGGATAGGACGAGGGATCTGCCGCGTTGAACGGCCGGTCGGACGTGAATTGGAACGCGCCGTTCATGAAGCGCTGGTTCTCCTCGAAATGCTCGCCGTACACATACTGCGATCCGAACTTGAACTCGTGACTGCCCTTCATGGCCGGAACGAACCACGTAAAGGTGTTGTCCAGGCCGTACGAGTCCATGACCCGGAAGTCGGCCCGGTTGGTATCGGCCTGGTCGATGAAGCTCAGGTACTGCAGCGTGGGTGGCGCCTTGGTCCAGTCGCCGGTTTCCTGATAGAGGGCCTGACCGCGCACCGGCTTCTCATGCACGATTGCGGCCCGCACGTTGTACAGCTTGGTCGAGCCGATCACCCAACTGTAGTTGCCGACCAAGGTCCAGTCGTTGTCCATGTCCTGGCTGAGGGTGTCGACCGTGCCGCCACGGTTCCCGTCGGCCAGCGGCTGGTTGATGGTGGGCTGGTGATCCCATAGATAGCGCACCGAATACCTGCGGGCGGCGCTCAGCTGATGATCCAGTCGGACCATGTAGTTCTGCATGCGCGTCTGCTGGGCGGTCGTGAAGCTCTTGTCCGGCCGCGTCGGATAGTTGAAGCTCCGCCCTTCGTCGCGGTCCTGCTTCTCGTAGCTGGCGAAATAGTGCATTTTGTCGCGGACGATCGGCCCGCCGATCGTGCCGCCGTACCGGATGTTGCGCGTGTCCGGCTTGTCGAGTCCCTGCTGGCTGACGAAAAAATCCTTGGCGGTCATCGCCGCGTTGGTGAAGAACCCGATCGCGCTGCCGTGGTAGGCGTTGGTGCCCTGTTTGGTGATCGCATTCACGACGCCTGATAACGCGGCGCCGTACTCGGCGTCGAACTGGTTGGTGACGACCTGGAATTCCTGGATCGTCTCGAGCGCCGGGCGCGTCTGCGCGCCGGCGCTGCCGCCGCGCAGGTCGTCGTTGTTACTGCCCCCGTCCAGCATGAACACCACACCGGAGCCGGGCTGACCGTTGATGGTCACGCTGTCGGACTGGCCATCGGACGCCCGGTTGTAGACCACTCCCGGCAGGATGGCCAGCAGGCTCGTGAAGTTCCCGTTTCCAGACGGCAGGTTCGTGATTTCATCCCTCGATACGTTGCCGCCGACCTGCGCCGTGGTGAGATCGACTAGCGGGCTGGTCCCCATGACCGTCACGCTCTCCTGGAGCGTGCCGACAGTCATCGTCAGGTCAATCTGCAGGGTCGTGCCGATGCGCAGGACAATCTCCTGCAGCGGCCGGCTGAAGCCATCCAGCACCGCGACCACCCGATACGGTCCGGGCAACAACCCGGGCACCAGGTAGGTGCCGTCGGGACCGCTGACCGTCTCACGAAGGGTGCCGTTCTCCACGTGCGTCACGGTAATCGCCGCGCCCGGCAGAACGGCCTGCTGTTGGTCGGTCACCCGGCCTCGGATGGAGGAACTGCCTTGCTTCGCCGCGGCCGTCGTGGCGAGTAAGCCGAAGACCACGACCGCCAGAGCCAACGTGTAAATTCGCACACAAGCCTCCTTCCACGTTCCGGTGTAAAGACGCGACGGAGCCGCAACCACGTGGTAACTACCTACTCAGGTGCCCCACCATGCCGCTACCTTTGACCCGAGAGTAGTCTTCCTTTCCCCCGAGCGCAACAGAAGAGTTTTTCGCTGGACTCGGCCGGGGTGTGTGCCGTCCTCTGCGAACCATGACAGGCGTCATGGTTCGGCAAGGGCGCGAGGTGAGCGGATCTCGGTCTGATCCGGAGTCTGCTGGCCGAGCACCCCGCGTGGGGCCGGACCCGCCTGAGCGAGGCACTCTGCCGGCGCTGGGACTGGCGCCATGCGCAGGGCCGGGCCAAAGAATCGCCGTCACGGCGCGCAGGCTGATCCCGGCATCGCCGAGCACCTGACGCCTCAAGGAACCCCGGAGCATCGCGGGTCGGCCACACAGGGTCTGTCTCACAATCTGTGCCTACACGTCAGCGTTCACCAGCGGCCGCTGAGGATCGCAGCTGCGGCCGTCTGTTGCAACGCGTGTTAGACGCTGCTCGGTACAAATCCAATGCGATTGCCCAGGTCTCTTCATCTCGGCCCTATACCGCCGCTCAAACGTGCGCCACCCGGTGCCGTCGTCTTGAATCTCGGTCTGACTCATCAACGCCGCGCTTGGAGCGAGATTCGGCAACCACACGTCGTACCAGTTCTGTTTCGCGTGTTGGGACTTGACCACGCCACGAGGAGGGCGCCGGACCGTTCCGAGCCGTGGACCTTCTCCGCGCCGCCGCGGACTTCCCAGCTGGACAATCCGAATGGCCACAGAGCCTCCTTCTGTCTGGCTTTGGGTGATCGAGCGCCTGCTTGAGCCGTCTAACGGCCTCGGCCTGAGCCGCGGTGGCTTGACCTTCGATCAAGTGGGACGATGCTGAACGCCCTCGGCTCCACGCCGGGGTTAGACGGCTGCTAGTACTGCGCGCCGAACTGGCGCCGACAACTCGATGGGCGCAAACCACAACGCCGAAAACAAGTAGTCCTCGCCGGACTCATCGATGACCCGAATCTGCTGGTGTCGCGTGGCGGCTCCGTCCGGGAGCACTTCGTAAATCTTGCGGAGCTCGAGTGACGCTTCATAACCGTCATTTCGAACACACACTGCAAATTGTCGGCGTTGATTGGCCATAACCCTATTCGAGATAGCGTTTGATTTTCAATTCACGACGCCCAATGCCTGTGGCCTCGTACCAGTGCAACTCTGCCCGCATGACAGCGCCGTCCTCAAGACGGACCGTCGCCACTCCCTTGCGCTTTCGCCACCGGCCCAGACCGTATTTCTTGCGAAGCCGCTTCAATTCCCGAATGCGCCGACCAACCGCGAACGTCTCGATGACCTCGATCTCGCCGACGACCGTGAAGTCCACGACTCATCGTCATCAATATTGGCCTGCCCGTCAACTGATCCGCTCGTGTCCGTCTAACGGCACGCATCACCCGCGGCGCTTCACGATTCGGCGAGCGCCGACGGGTGCATGCGGTGTTGGGCGGCCGTCGTTAATATCCTACTCGCCTGCCGCCACTCCCCTGAGCTCATCGCGGCCAGTGGCGTGTTTTCCGAGCTTCGAGCCCAGTTCACGCTTCACCGAGTAATTCACGTGGTAGCGCTGCATGACTGCCGCGGTGAGCGCTTCCTCTGAGAGCGCCTTGTCGACATCGTCGATTGACCACTCTTTCGAATCCTTGAGTGCCTGGACGCCGATGACGGTTTCGATCAACGCTTGCTCGAACCAGTTACGAACTGCGTCCTGTACGATTTCAGCGACGCCCGCCTTTGGCCCGACCTCCCGTACCCAGAGCGCAATCATGTCTCCGAACACTCGAAAGTCGGCGTTGATCTGCAGCACGTTTTGCTCGAGGATGAAACGGGCTGCTCGGTCTTCAATGTCGCCTGGGTTCCGAGTCCCGTCTTTCACGCTGATCCACTGCACGTGAGGGAAAACATCCGGGTGAATTGCCTTACCGGGAACGCCGTCTTTCTTCAGGAAGACAGAGTACACTCCTCCCGCTGCGCCACCGATGGTCCCGCTTCGACCCCGGCCGGTCGCCGGGAATGTTTCTCCACGAGGCGAGGGGCGCCCGCCACGCGCTCTGGGTTCGTCGATAAGCAGGTTTCCTCCTGCGGTCGGTCGATAGCGGCTCACTCTGTAAAGGTCCAGGATTGCGCGGAGCCGTTCACGAATACTGTTTGTGTGGTCGCTGGCCGACGAACCTGCTGCGACCTCGTCCATAAGGGCTTGGATCTCGCGGGGCATCCGTTCTCTGAATTCCGCTGCGTAGTCCGCCCATGGGATCGGATCACTGTCAACGAGCAGCTGTGTCCGAGCCGTGTTCGTCGTCAGCCTCCTCCCCTTCGTTGGCTGTTGTGGTTGGAGGTAGATCACGACGCGGTTGTGCCCGAGCAGCACACCAAAGTTCTGAAGCCGAGCGCGACCAGACCGTGCGGTGACGAGTTCGTAGAGTTCGTCGTTGTGCAGTGCCGCCATGTGCCCAGACGATTCGACGAACCCCGAGTTCTGCGTCAAGGCTGCCTCGCCCTTCAAGACCCACCAGTAGGCTTCAGCCTCTGTCAGTGAGACGACCCCCGACGACTGGGAATGCTCGGCCAGGTATTCCAACTGGCCATTAACTCGACGAAGAAGATTGCGATCTTTGTCCGACCTCGGATGCTCCCAACCTTCACGCGCTCGAATGGAAATCCCGTCCGGGAACTTCAAGTACCTTGAATTCAGGTACTTTGCCACCCAGCGGGAAGGTGAGGCTGCAGCATCCGGAGCCTTCATCGTATCGGCGTCGATCTCGGCCCCGAGGAGGATAACGAGTGTTCCGTGGTCTTTGATTAGGTCGGGCTTGACCGACTCCTCAAGTTCCCCGAAGTGGCCGTACGTGCCGTCAGGTCTCTCGACTTGTCGAAGACCGTACTGACCGGTGGACGGATCCCTCCAAAGGTGGATCATCGCACCCCCTCCGCCCTTCCACGACATGTAAATCAGACCGGCTGGGTGGCGGGTTGCCGCAGCGATTTTTGCGCCGACACCGTAGTTGCCATCAAAGGACTGATCAGAGAGCGATGACGAGAGCTGGTTGATATATCGCACCATCTCTTCGCCAGTCATCCCGTCGCCTGTGTCGAGGATCGACAATTTGAACGCGCCGTAGTCTCCGAGTTCATAGGACGTCCAGTCCACGTCCCACACGATCTCGCCCTTCCGTTCTTCCGTGCGGAGGATCGCCTCGATCGAGTTCTGCGTTAGCTCGCGGAGAAATTGAAGGGGATGACAGTCCTTCCCGAGACGCTCGAGAAGGAACCCGGTGTTCTTGACAGTGAGAGGGAGAGTAGTGCGGTCAGAAGACGAGGTTGTCGAGTTGTTCATCGTGGCTCCTCGTGCCCAAGAGGTAGGGTGACGACCCAGGGCACTCAGTGGCTTGCCTGATACGGCACAGATGGGTGGCAACATGCCAGCGATCCGCGCGCGAACGGGCTCAGCCGATTATTGGCGACCGACCTTTCTTAGACGACCTCCTTCTGGTAATAGCTATGGATGTTTGAAATCGCCGTGAATCTTACCACGGCTCCCGGAGCAGTGGCACGACGCGGCTTCCGCGCTCGTCCGCCCTATTAGTAGACAGTGTGGCGGCGCGTATCCACGGGCGCGTGGCGCCCACGGTCACGACCGCAACCCACAGAATCGAGAGGGATTCTAGCAGGGATCCAGGTCGCCCTGCGATTTGGTTTAGCCCGCGAAGGCGGTCACGAAAACCCCAGGCAAACGGCGATTTTGGGTGGATACGCGCCAACGCTGGCGGGTCATTTCCGGGGAACCGTGAAGCCGGATACCCGCAAGGCCTTCATTTCCTTGCGCTTCCAGCCCAGGCAGCAGATTCGAGCAACTCCTGCACCGTCCGATGTCGCCGCTAGGGTCCGACCTTGACGTTCACGCGCGTTCGTTCCGTGAACTCTGAATCGGTCGCTTTCGTTCTTGCGGAACCGGGAATCGTGAACGTCACGGTGCCGGGGCCGCTAAGCACCTTCCAGTTGACGATCAGGCCCTTGCCCCGTGGCAAGCCTTCGTCATGTGCGCTCCCAAACAGGTTCAGCTCTTCGGTTACGGCGACCGACAGCGTGGGCGGCGGGCCGTCGCGCCGCGCCGTGACGCCCAGCACACGCACGGTCGGCGCACGGTTGAGACACACGCCGCGCGGGACTTTGGCGTAGTCGATCTTCTTCAGGTCCGCCGCGCCCTCCACCAGGTTCCAGTTGGATTGCAGCATCCGCTCGCTCGTGCCCGTGCTCGTGCCGGCGTACGCGAGCGTCCATCTCATCTTGCCGTCGAATTCCGGGCCGACCACCATCACGCACTGGAAGCGCCAATGGCCGGGCTTGAACGTGGTGGGCTGTATGCGATCCGGCGGGCCCGGCGCAAAGGTGTTCGCCGGTCCGGGTGGAACGCTCACCACCTCGGCGTTGTGGCTCAATTTGTAGGGCACCCCTTTAAGTGCGCCCTACAGTTGCCGGGGTGCTAAAGTATGCCCAGAATTCGGAAAGTGCAACAGGAGGAGGCCCCCTGGTCACCGTTCGCCCTTCGACTTCGCTCACGGCAGGCCAGCTTGCTGGCGTCGCAGGGGTCGCGTTTGCCGCCGCCCTGTTGATCTCTGCCGAATCGGTCATCCACGCGCAGGCGCTTGCCCTGAGCCAGTCGAATGGGCCGCCCGCCTCGCCGATGGCGCTGCTGACCTACCAGGACGCGCGGCCGTGGGCACGCGCGATCGAGCAGAAGGTTACCAGCCGCGAGATGCCGCCGTGGCACATCGATCGCAGCATCGGCGAGTATCTCGAAGATCCATCGCTCAGTGATCGCGAGGTCGCGCTGATCGGCGCCTGGGTCGACAACGGCGCTCCTGAAGGTCGCGCCGCCGATGCTCCTCCGGCAAGGGTCTTCCCGCCGCACACCGAGTGGACGTACGGCGAGCCCGACCTGATCGTGCGCATGCAGAAGGGCTTCAGGATCCCGGCCAACGGTCCTGACTTCATTCCAGAAGAGATCGTCGATCCGGGTCTCACCGAGGCTCACTACCATCCGTACGGCGAAGAAACGTTCGATCGCCAGCGGGTGGGCAACGACTGGGTGCTCAACCGAGAGCGGCTCGAGAACCCGCTGCACGCCGCGGTCTTGTTGAGTAGGTGCGGCCGGGGAGATAGGTAACACCGTCGATGGCCGACAGTATTAAGGGCTTGAGGGCTTGAAGGCTGAAAGGAATTGCAATGAAGACCATGAATTTGCGTTTGAGCATGGTGGCCGCCGGTGTCGCGGCATTTGTGGCGGTCTCGCTGCCTTCGATCGGCGCCCGTCAGCCGGCCGCGGCGGCCGTGCCGGTCGACGCTGATGACCTGGCCGGTGTCGTCAGAAGTCCGAAGGGGCCCGAGGCCGGCGTCTGGGTGATCGCCGAGACCAACGATCTGCCGACGAAATTCTCGAAGACCGTCGTGACCGACGATCGAGGCCGGTATCTGCTTCCCGACCTGCCAAAGGCCAGCTACTCCGTGTGGGTTCGCGGCTACGGTCTCGTGGATTCATCCAAGGTGACGGCCACACCCGGCAAGGCGCTGAACCTGACGGCTGTGATTGCGCCGAGCGCGCACGCAGCCGCGCAGTACTATCCCGCGGCCAACTGGTTCTCGATGATGCGCGTGCCCGAAGGCAGCGAGTTCCCCGGCACGGGACCGGCTGGCAACGGCATTTCTCCCAACATCAAGAGCCAGGCCGAGTGGCTGCGCAGCATCAAGTCGGGCGGCTGCACGGCGTGCCATCAACTCGGCAACAAGGCGACGCGCGAGGTTCCCGGGTCGCTTGGCACGTTCCCGTCTCTCTCGCACGCATGGGAACGCCGCCTGCAATCGGGGCAAGCCGGCGGGAACATGCTCGGTGGCCTCAATCAGCTGGGCAAGGAGCGGGCGCTGCTCTTGTTCGCGGACTGGACCGATCGCGTCAACCGCGGCGAGGTGCCGCCTGCCCCATCGCGGCCCCAAGGCCTCGAGCGTAACGTCGTGATCGCGATGTGGGACTGGGCGGATCCGAAGGCCTATCTGCACGACCTGGTCTCGACGGATCGCCGCAACCCGGCGATCAACGCGAACGGCCTGATCTATGGCGCGCTCGAGTTGAGCGCCGACTATGTGCCCGTGCTCGATCCCGTTACCAATTCGATCGGCCAGGTGAAGCTCACGGTTCGCGACGCGAACACTCCGCCGACGTCCCCGAAGATTCCGGCGCCGTCGCCGTACTGGGGCGAAGAAGTCATCTGGACCAGCAAGAACAACGTCCACAACCCGATGCTCGACGAGAAGGGCCGGCTGTGGCTCACTTCCGCCGTACGGGGGCCGGAGAACCCGGCCTTCTGCAAGGAAGGCTCGGACCACCCGTCGGCCAAGCTGTTCCCTCTTCAACGTTCGGGACGCCAGCTCGCGATGTACGACCCGAAGACGAAGGCCCTGACGCACATCGACACGTGCTTCGGCACGCATCACCTGATGTTCGCGGAAGACGCGAACAACACGCTGTGGACCAGTGGCGGGGGCCAGGTCGTGGGCTGGCTGAATCGGAAGATGTTCGATGAGACGGGCGACGAAAAGAAGTCGCAGGGGTGGACCGCGCTCATCATGGACACCAACGGCAACGGCAGGCGCGACGCGTATGTGGAGCCGGCCGACCCCGTCGATCCGACGAAGGACAAGCGTTTCGGCGCCGCGTTCTATTCGGTGGCACCGGCGCCCGACGGCGCCATCTGGGGCACCGTGCTCGGCTACCCGGGCCAGGTCGTGCGACTCAATCCGGGATCGAATCCGCCTGAGACGGCGCTCGCCGAGGTCTACGAACCCCCGCACGCCGACCCGAAGATGCCTGGCTTCTCGCCGCGTGGCGGCGACGTCGATCGCAACGGCGTGTTTTGGGCCGCGCTGGCCAGCGGCCATCTCGCCAGCTTCGATCGGCGCAAGTGCAAGGGGCCGCTCAATGGACCGAAGGCCACCGGCGCGCACTGCCCCGAGGGCTGGACGCTCTACACGGAGCCGGCGCCGCAGTTCCGAGGCGTGCGAGACGGCGGCAGCGTCGAGGCCAGCTACTACACGTGGGTCGATCAGTTCGATACCTTCGGCCTCGGAAAGAATGTCCCGATTAACACCGGCAACGCGTCCGAGGCGCTTCTGGCGCTGAAGGACGGCAAGTGGGTCGTGCTGCGCGTCCCGTATCCGCAGGGCTTCTACACGAAGTGGATGGACGGCCGCATCGACGATCCGAAGGGTGGCTGGAAAGGCAGAGGCCTGTGGGCAACGGTCAGCACGCGAACACCGTTCCACATGGAAGGCGGCAAAGGGACGACGAGCAAGGTCCTGAAGCTGCAACTGCGGCCGGATCCGCTGGCGAAATGATTGGGCGGGTCAGGCGGGTAGGGCTGGTAGGGCGGCGACCTTGGCGTCACGCGGTACGCGCTCGGGTCCGAGAACGGACCTTATGTTGACTCGGAGAGGCCCCCCGGAGAGGCCGCAATAATACGGCCTATCGTCGTCGGCGCAGAATCGACGCGGAGAGCAGGAGAAATTTGAAGGTCGCGATCATCGGCGGCGCGGGTGTCCGCGTCCCGCTTCTCGCCGGCGGACTGTCGCGCTCGGATCTCGGCATCTCCGAGATCGCGTTGTACGACATCGATCGGGAACGCCAGCGCGTGATCGCCGGCATCGCCCTGCGCATGGCGAATGGCGTGGCGATCACGAGCGCCACAACTCCTGAAGCCGCCGTCGAGGGCGCTGATTTCGTGATCGCCAGTATTCGTGTGGGAGGCGCCGCACAGCGCGCACAAGACGAAGCCGCGGCCATTGCGCTTGACGCCGTCGGCCAGGAAACCGTCGGCCCGGCCGGCTTCGCCATGGCCGTCCGCACCATTCCGGCGATGGTCGAGTACGGCCGCATGGTGGCCCGCCTGGCTCCCCGCGCGTGGATGATCAACTTCTCGAATCCGGTGAGTCTGATCACGCAGGCCGTGCACCAGGAAACCGACGCGCGGCTGATCGGCATTTGCGACACGCCGATGGAGATGTTCGAAGACGCGGCCCACGCCCTCGGCCTTCCGGCGTCGGTCTGCTCGTACGACTACTTCGGCCTGAACCATCTCGGCTGGCTGCGCGATGTGCTCTTCGAGGGCGAAGGCCAGCTCCATCGCATCTGGAAAGACGATGACAGGCTGAAGGCGGCGTATCGGTCGCCGTTGTTCGAGCCGGAGCGGCTGCGCCAGCTGAAGCTGCTGCCGACGGAGTATCTCTATTACTACTACCGCCCCGAGGTCGCCCTCGCGCACATGAAGCGCGCGGGCTCGAGCCGCGGTGTGGTGGTGGCCCGGCTGACCGAGCATCTCTTTACCGATCTCCAAGCCCTCGAGTCCTCCCACCTACGCCAAGGCTACGGCGGGCAAGCAAGCCCCCAAGCCCTCGTCTTGTACCAGCGTTACCTCGCCGATCGCGACGGCAGCTACATGCAGATCGAAACCGGCGTGAGTACGCCGCGGATCAAACCCGACTGGGCGGAGCTGTCCGGTTACGATCGCATCGCCCTCATGACCATGCGCGCCATCGTCCATAACCAGGGCGCCATCATCCCGCTCGACGTTGCGAATCGCGGCACTCTGCCATTTCTAGACGAGGAGGACATCGTCGAGGTGCCGTGTCGCGTGGATGCACACGGTCCGCACGCGCAGCCGGTCGCGGAGGTTCCCGATCATCCGCGCGAGCTGATCGAGCGCGTGAAGAAGTACGAACGCGCCACGGTACGCGCCGCCCTCACTGGCAATCGCGAAGAGTTGGTCGACGCGCTCGCGCTCAACCCGCTGGTGAAATCTCGCGATCACTCTGCACAGCTCGTTGATGCGTTGCTGTCCCAATGAGCGACCAAGCCCTCAAGCCCCCAGGCCCTCAAACCCTCGGCGCCCCACTCGTCCGTTCCATGGGCCTGCTGCAGGCCACGGCCACCAACGTGATCAGCATGGTGGGCGTCGGGCCCTTCCTCACCATTCCCTTCATGGTGGCCGCCATGAACGGCCCGCACGTGATCTACGCGTGGCTGGCGGGCCTCGTCCTCGCACTCGCCGATGGCCTCGTCTACGCGCAACTGGGCGCCGCCCTCCCCGGCAGCGGCGGCGGCTATCTCTACCTGCGCGAGGCGTTCAAACCCTTCGGCCTCGGGAGGCTGATGGCGTTCCTTTTTATCTTCCAGACCATCCTCATCGCGCCGCTCTCGGTTGCGGGTGGCGCGGTCGGCTTCGCCGACTACCTGCGGTTCGTGTGGACCGGCATGTCGCCGCTCGAGCACAACCTGATCGCGGTCGCGGTCTGCCTCGTCTCGACGGCGCTCCTCTGGCGCAGCATCGAAGACATCGGCCGCCTGGCCGTCGTCATGCTGGTGGTGGTCCTGATCACGGTGGGATGGGTGATTGTCGCGGGCCTCTTCCGATTCTCTCCGGCGCAGGCATTCGACTTCCCGCCCGAAGCGTTCACCTTCGATCGCAACCTGCTGATGAGCGTGGGCGCCGCGTCGGTGCTTGCGATGTACAGCTACGGCGGCTACAACCAGGTGTGCAACATCGGGGACGAGATCAAGGACCCGACGCGCACGATCCCACGCTCGATCTTTCTCTCAACGTTCCTGGTCGCCGTCCTCTACATCCTGATGACCATCGTCATTCTGGGGATGATTCCGTGGCAGGAGGTCAGGGACTCGCGGACCGTCGCGTCGGTGTTCATCGAGCGGACGTTCTCGGATCCGGCGTCGGGCCGGATCGCGGGCATCGTGATGACGGGGCTGATCCTGTTCGTGGCCGCGGCCTCACTCTATGCGACCATCCTCGGCTACTCGCGCGTGCCGTACGCCGCCGCGCGGGATGGAGACTTCTTCAAGGCCTTCGCGCACGTCCACCCGACGAAGCATTTTCCAGATCTCTCGCTCGCCATCATCGCGATCGTCTCGATCCCGTTTTGCTTCTTCACGCTGGGCCAACTCGTCAGCTGGCTGATCCAGGTGCAGGTGCTGCTCCGATTCATTTGGCAATGCGCGGCGGTGGTGTTGCTCCGCCGTTACCGGCCCGACATCCCGCAGCCGTTCACGATGTGGCTGTACCCGTGGCCCGCGATCCTGTCGGGCACGCTGTGGCTCTTCATCTTCTTCACCGGCCCATGGGAAGGGATGGTCTTTTCGTTGGTATTTCTTGGCGCAGGAATTCTTGCTTATGTGGTCTTCAGGTCACGGGGTCTTGCCGAGCGCCAGTAGGTTCGCGGTAATTCGATACGCGCCTGCCACACCGTATGGCAGCTGCCGGTGCAGCGCGTAGGCGAAGTACGTCCAATTTCCCTTCCCCACCTTCGCCGTCAGCCATCCCCCGCTCTGCGGCGCCTGGCCCTTGTCAAACGTCGAGATCATCGGTATGTAGGCTGGGTCCCACTTGGTGAAGAACTTCGACCCTCGCTGCTCGACCCATCCGTCGAAATCCGCGGCAGTGATCCGGTTTGGCCACGTGAACGACTGCTGCGTGGGCGCGAGGATCGTCACCAGGGAATCTTCCTCCGACACTTCTTCCGCACCTCGCGGCAGCTCTGCCGGGAACGGCGCCCACTGGTTGGGCACGAACTCCTGCCTGTTGTAGAGGACCACCATGTTGCCGCCGGCCTTCACGTAGTCGATCAGCCGCTGGTTGTAGGTCTTCAGGTCTTCCCGCACCGCATACGCGCGCGTGCCCGTCATGATGGTGTCGAAGGTGGAGAGATCGGCGGATGCGAGTTCGCGTTCGCCAAGGAGCGTGACCTGCGCGCCGAGTTGCTGCAGCCCGAGCGGGACCTGATCGCCGACCCCCATGACATAGCCGACCTTCAATCCGGCGACGGTGGTGACGTCCACGCCGCGCACCTCCGCGGTCGATGCGCGGTAGAGATAGCGGACTTCGAGGTCGCGATGGTCGATCAGCTCGTAGCCTTCGCGATACTCGTAGGGCACCCCTTTATGGAGTGCCGTCGGGACCGCGTCGATCGTATAGGTCCTCGCATCGATCGAGCCCGGGCGGACCGAGAAGCGATAGGTCGCGCGTTCGCCCGCTCGCGCGAACGAGAACGGCTGTGTCACCGGCTCCGAGGTCCATCCGGCGGGCATCCTCAACGTGACCTGCCCGGTCGTGGCGCTCTCGGCGTTGTGCAGCAGCGACACCTCGACATCGACGCGCTTGGTCGCTGCCGTCAGCGGAACGATCGCGTTCGCCGGCGTCAGCATGACCGCCAATCGGGGAACGCTTCGCACTTCGCGCAAGACATCGCCGTAGGGCAGCTTCGCCTCCCGGCGCTTGACGGTCTCGCGAATCTCGACGGGCACGCCGCCGACTGTGTATCGCCACACAGCCACGAGCGGCGGAGCCGATGCCGGCCTGCCGAATTGCGTTGGATCGCTCAGCGTGTACCGGCTCTCCTGCAGACCGTTTCGCCAGAAGTACGGCTTCGTGCTCATCGCCACATCGTCCGCGAGCGTCACGGAGAAACGATGGCTGTGTTGCTCATGGCGAGCGAGTTGCGCGGGAATCGGAGCGGCGGATGGCGTGACCATCCAACCCGGCTCTGCGGATACCGTTACACCATTGAGGGTGAGGGGAACGCCGCCACGATTGGCGAGCCGCACCCTGACCTCGAACGTCTGCCCTGGCACCGGTGCCGCCATCAAGGCAGGCGGCGCAAACGCAGCGCCTGGCCCAGTCGCGTCAGAAAGCCCGGCCGGCTGGGCCGTCGCGGTGAGCTCCAGGCCAAGCGCCGAGTTGATCGCGTCCTGGAACTGCCGCTCCTTGATCCTCAGCAGAAAAACGGCGTCAGCATCCGTCGCCGCCGCCGCCGCATCGCGCGTCAGCTTCAATCCCTGCGCGATCGACGGCACGATCGCTGACGGATCGTTCATCTTGAACTCCGCCATCGCCTTCGTCACTGCATCGTCGACGGCTTTACCGGGCGCCCCGATCGCCGCCTCCAGCGTCGTCGGAATCCCATCGAACACGCTCGTCTCTTTGGCTGGTGGCGACAAACCTTTAGGTTTGTCGTCCGTTGCGACGAGTTTGTAATAACCAAAGTTCGGCCCGGCTCCGGGGGTGAATCGACCGCTGTTCTGCGACCTCTGGAAGCTCAACCCGTATCGCGCCACGTTGTCGTACGAGTCGCCGAGCCGCGGGCTGTATTCACCGCTGTCGATCCGCACGGTCCAGTCTTCGTTCTCCCTCACCCCGCCGATGTAGACCTTCTTCGGCTGCCAGGGCCGCAAGCCCTCGGCGATCTGCTCCGGATACCGATTGGGATCCCCCGCGGCACGGAACCCTTCCACCGCCATCAGCCCGGCAGTCTGATGATTCCCGTGTCCATCTCGCTCGTTCCCCTGGAACCGCGACAAGATGATCGTCGGCCGGTTCATACGGATGATGCGTACCACATCGCGAAGCACGGTTTCCCGTCCCCACTTGTCGAGCGCCTCTTCGAGCCGCTTCGAGAAGCCGTAGTCGACAACGGTGGTGAAGTACTGCTCGTCGACGCCGTAATGGCGATCGGCGTTCAGCAGTTCCTCGGTGCGAATGAGCCCGAGCCCATCGAACAACTGCGGCCCAATCGCGTTGTCTCCCGACTCGCCTCGATTGAGCGTGAGCAACGCCATCCGCGCGCCGTCGCCCCGGCTCAACTTCGTCAGCACCCCGCCATGCTCATCGTCTGGATGCGCCGTCACGTGCATCACGCTCGCCGTGGTACGGAGCTTCAGCAGCTTCTGCCACACATCCGCTGCGCCATCGGCGCGCGGAACGCTTTGCGCCCGGAAACTGCCGACCGCCAGCATCACGGCCACCGAAGCGACAATGACCACTCGGCGCATAGATGTTCCAATCATACCGATAGCTCACCACCTCAACAGATCGAGAAATCGATCAACAGATCACCAGCACACGAGATCAAGAGATGCACGCGCTCAGAAGTAAAATTTGAGCGCCAGCTGAATCTCCCGCTGATCCCCAATCGAGCTCGTAATCCGTCCGAACGTCCCGAGATTCGAAATGCTCCTCTCCGGGAACCCGTAATTCACCCAGTTGAACAGGTTGAACGTCTCCACCCGGATCTCCGCTCGCTTGTTGGTGCCCAGGTTGATCGAGCGGAACAGCGACAGATTCATCGACTTCGACCCAGGTCCGCGCACCGTGTTGTTCGCGCAGTTCCCGTACGTCCTCGTCGTCGTCGCCGTAAACGCCGCGGGGTCCATCCACGAGTCGAGGCCCTGCTTGAAGCCGCTCGGCACCGCGTCGCCCACGCAGTTCGCGCGCGAAATGCGCCCGGCTCCGGTCCCCGCCTGATCGGTCGCCGTGACCGTGAACGGCCGCCCGTCGCTGAGCGTCAGGATGCCGTTGACCGACCACCCACCGGCGATCGCGCCTGCCACGCCGCTCGATTCGAACCGGCGGCCCGGGCCGAAGGGCAGCTCGTAGATGAAGCTGGTGACGAGTCGATGAGGGATGTCGAAGGCCAGCCGGCCGTAGTCTTTCTCCATCGCATAGGTCGATCCTGGAAAGTTGCCGATGGCGCCGCCGCCGGCGCTCAGGTGATCGAGAAAGTCGCCGAGCGCCTTGCTCCAGGTGTACGCCACGGTGTACGAGAGCCCGCCGCTCATGCGACGCTGCATACGCGCCTGCAGCGCGTCGTAGTCGGCGCGGCCGTTGGTGACGATCTGCTCGAGGAACGCGTTGCCGTATCCGTACTGCGCGTACGGGAACACAACGGCGCCGCCGCCCGCGGGGATCTGGCCTTCGTTGAGGTTGCGCAGCCGCCGGCCGTTGCGCGTGCGGTTGCCCACGTACTCAACGGCCGCGACCATGTTCTCCGCGAACTGGAACTCGGGGCCGAAGCTGAACTGCCGAACGTTGGGCGTGTCCTGGTTCGGGTCCTGAATGCGCCACTGCACGATCGCCGGATTCACCGTCTGCGGCGTGAGCGGCGTGAAGCCCTGCGCGAAGGTGAAGGCCGGCGCTTCGGCGCCCGAGTTCGCAGTGATCGACGCATCCACCAGCTGCGGCAGGTTCAGCCCGAGCTGGCTCTCACTGCCGTAGCGGTCGGTCTGCTGATAGAAGATGCCGAAGCCGCCGCGCACCACCAGGCGCGGCGAGACGCTCCACGACACGCCCACGCGGGGCGCAAGGTCGTTGCGATCCGGGTGGATGAGCGCGCGATCGAAGAGGTTCCCGTCCTTGGCCGTGAACGTCTTGCCCGTGGCCGGATCGATGTTGGTCAGCAGGTTCTTCTTGTCCAGGAGCGGCGTGAACATCTCGTAGCGCACGCCCGCGGTGACCGTCACGTTCGGCCGGACGCGCCAGCTGTCTTGCGCGTAGAACTGCCAGCCGTTCGCATAGAGGTCTGGCTCATGGAACAACGTGAGGCGCTGCGTGCTCGAGAGGCCGAGCAGGAAGTCGCCGAGCCCGAAGCCGGTATAGCGGCCGTCGTTGAAACCCAGCTCGCCGTTCAGCGACCGCAAATCGATGTAGTTGAGGAGGTCGCGCCGGAACTCCATGCCGAACTTCATGGCGTGGCTACCCTTCTGCCACGTCAGGTTCTCGGCGAACTGGAACACCTGCGAGTCCTGGAACTGCGGGCGGAAGAACGGACCGCCGAGGCGGGCGAAACGCGCGATCGACATGTGTGGCAGGCCGCCGTAGAAGCGGGGGTCCTTGGGCACGCCCTTGATGCCGTAGGTCGTGTTGGCATCGATGCCGAAAGCCAGGTGAATCACGTCCGACCGCACCTTGTTGTACGAGACGCGGAACTCGCTGAATATGCTCGAGCCGAACACATGCGACCAGCCGCCGACGGCGCTCTGCCCGCGGTTCAGGATGTCGCTGGCAAAGTCGCCGGAGGCGACCGGATCGTCAAGCACCGGCGGCTCCACGCGATCGGTGTTCTGGAAGCTGTAGCGCCCGAACACGTGGTCGCGTCCGGCCGACAGGCTGTGGTCGATGCGGACGTCGAACTGATCGACGTTGTTGTTGAGAATCCCGTTCGAAATGAAGTTGTTGTTGAAGAAGCCCGTGCCAGGCACGTTCGGCGCCGGATACAGGCCGATCAGCTTCGCCGCCACGGGGTCGAAGCAGGATCGGTTGATGATCTTGTTCACCGCATCCACGCATCCCGCTGGAACGAACGCGTTGGCCGCCACCATGTTGCCGGTGAGCTCGCTCAGGTCGCCGGCCCGCATCCGCGCGGTCGGCACCGTCGCCGTCTGCGACAGCGTGCGTTCCGTGCGCGACGACTGGTAGTCGCCGAAGAAGAACGTCTTGCCTTTCACGATCGGGCCGCCGAGCGTGCCGCCCGCGATCAACTGGTTGAACGGGCCCTTCGGCCGTCCCGCTCGGTTGTTGTCCCACGTATTGGCGTTCAGCGCTTCATCGCGGAGGAAGCCGAAGAGCGATCCGCTGAAGCGGTTGGTGCCCTGCTTGATGGACGCATTGATCACGGCGCCCGCGGCCTTGCCGAATTCCGCCGAGTACGTGCGCGTCTGGACCTTGAATTCCGACAGCGCGTCCACGGGCGGTTGCACGACTTGCGGACTGCGTTCCTGGAGGTTGGTCGAGAACGAGTTGTTGTCGGCGCCGTCGAGCATGTAGTTGTTCCACGTGGCGTAGTTGCCGTTGGCGTTGAAAAACGTGTCTTCGCCGCGGCTCGTGATGCCCGCGGGGGCCGACACCACGCCCGGCGACAGGAATGCCAGCTCCGAATACCTGCGTCCCAGCAGCGGAAGGTCCTGGATCTGCCGCGCGTCGATGACGCTGCCGATGTCGGCGGACTGCGTTTGCAGAAGCTCGGCCCGGCCGGTCACGACGACTTCTTCCGTCAGCACGCCGACACTCAGCCGCAGGTCGACCTGCGCGCGCGTTTGCACGCTCACGCGCACGTCCCGCCGCACGGCGCGCCGGAATCCCTGCAGCTCAGCCGTGACGGCATACGTGCCCACGCGAAGGCCGGGGAAGATGTATTCGCCCCGGTCGTTCGACACCGAAGTCGCCGCCACCCCGGTGCCGTCCTGCGTCGCCACCACCGTGACGCCAGGCAGCACAGCGCCGCTGTCGTCGACGACGCGGCCAACAATAACGCCGGTGTCGATTTGCGCGAACGCCTCGTCAGCGTAGGGGCGCGCTTCAGCGCGCCCGATCGATGCGAAGAGAGTGAGAAGGACAAAGACAGCGGCCGAGGTGGCCCGTGCACAGCGTCGCATCATGGTGAACTCCCGGAACGAGGATCGCTCCGGTAGTATCCGGCCCGACTACCGGTAAGTCAAGCCGATCGGCAGGGGACAAAGGCGAATGCATCACACGGAAACACGGAACCCTAAAAAACAAGGTCCTTCAGATTCCAGTTGTACTCCTCGCCATAACGTCGCATAACGGGCGCGTGCGAGCGGGCTGGCATGCCGCATCGCGTGAGAGCCGATTATCACGGAGCTCGGACGGGGGCGGCGCGAAATCGAACGCTTGCGCCGGGGACGCGATGAGACCGAACGCCAGTGTGATCGGCTGCGGCACGTAATCAGCGGGGTTCATGGCGTGCTGGGTGCCTGTGTGACGATCTGCTTGGCTGCGTCGCGTACCACTTCAGGGTCGTAGATCTCGCCGCCTTTGATCACGCGCCAGATCGACCGCGTGTTTCCGATATTCTCGAGCGGATCCGCGTTCAGCACGATCAGGTCGGCGAGTTTGCCAGGCTCGATCGTGCCTATCTCCTGCTCGGCACCGATGATGCGGGCGGCAACACTCGTAGCGGCGGCGATAGCCTGCGATGGCGACATGCCGGCCTTGACCAGCTCTTCGAGCTCCGCGTGCAACGCCCACGGCAGGTACGGCGTATCCGCGCCGGCACCCACGACAATCCCGGCGGCGATAAGTTTGCGGGCGCTTTCTCGAGCAGTTGCCGCGAAACGCGCGTACGGCGTGCGGCTTGACGCCGGCAGCCGCTGGGCCCACCACCGCAGAAACGGTGTCAGAAACGGTGCGGTGTCCGGATGATCGAGCAGTCCCGGCTCGTCCATGACGCGGACGGTCGCCGAAAACCCGATGATCGTCGGGACGACCCACAGATTCGCGCGACTCGACAGTTGCAGGATGTCGTCATAGATGGTGTCGTCGGAGCGCTCGCCGGCCTGGCCCATGTGCTCTTTGCCGTCGATGCCCGCGGCAATCAACGGCAGCGGATACGCGATGTGGCTGCTCACGGGCAAGCCCGCCGCGTGCGCCGCTTCGATTACCGCCACCGCGCTCCGCCAGTTCACTGGCAGACGCATCTTCACCGACAGGGTTTGAGCGTTCCCGCTCCTAATATCAGTGCCCCTCGCACTGCGGGATTTTCGGCACCAGGCATGAAAATCCCGGAGGTGCTGCTCATTTCCGAGTGTCAATCGCTGCAGACCCACGACTTCGCAAGGCTCATCGCGGCATTGTCCTTGGCCTCGTTATTGCAGCCACATCAGGTCAGGCAGCGAGCATCCCATGTTTCGAACCATCGTCTTTTCGATCGTGCTGACATTTGCAGCGGGGCCCAACGCCTCGCTGCTCTGTCGAACATGGTGTGATCCGCACGCGGCGGCCCCGAGTGGCGGCCACCATGAGCGCCCGGCCACCTCCACGACCGTGGCTGGTGACGATGCCTGCGGCCACGAGGCGCTTGTCCTGGCCACATTCGTCCGAGAAGACGTGCGGCGCTCCCCGCCCGCACCAGGCTCGGCTCTTGCGATTCTGATCCCTCGCTACCAGCTCGTCCGTTCGACGCCAGATGCGCGCCGAGGATCGGCACTCGCGCGTCAGCGGTCGCTCGACCCCAAACCTCTCTCAGCCGCTCTCCGAATCTAAGTCCCGCTCTGGACGCGAGAACTGACCAGCGCGCGCAGTGACGCGCGTGGTGTCTTCGTATTCGGTGATCGGTATATATGAAACGCCTTACATGCATTCGATTCGTGCTGCTTCTCGCTGCCTGGCTGACGAGCGCCGCAACCATGACACTGGCGCAGGAGCCGCCCGCCTTGCCGTCGCCCCTCAGCCTGGCCGATGTCATTCGCGTCGCGAGCGAGCGGCGAGATGAGATCCAGGCCGCGCGGGCGCGCATCCGTGCCGGCGAGGCAAGGCCCATCATCGCGTCGGCGCTCGAAGACCCGATGATCTCGCCGTCGATCGATCACCTTCCGTTCATGTTGGGCGGCGCGGACGTCAGCGTGACCATCGAGCAACGGATCCCGCTGTCCGGGATCCGCGGCCATCGCCGGGCGTCGGCGCTGGCGGACCTCGATCGGCTGCGCGCGGACGCGAACCGGACCGTGCTAGATGTGGGTGCGCAGGCCGCCAATGCGTTCTTGATGCTTCAAGAGCGTCGCCGGACCACGCAACTGGTCTCCGAACAGATCGGGTTTGCGCGAGATGTCGTTACGGCGGCGAATGCGCGCTACGCCAGCGGCACGGCGCCGCAATCCGACGTGCTGCGGGCGGAGGTCGAGGTCGCGCGACTGGAAGCGCTCGCCGGCGCGCTGGTCAGCGAAGTGCGCGGCGCCGAGGCCATGCTGAATACCAGCCTCGCCCAGGACGTCGGGCTGCCCGTGCCGGATCTGGCGCCCCTCGCATTCACTCAAGCGATTCCTTCCTGGCCAGAGATCAGGGCGGCGCTGACGTTGCGACCCGAGCTGGCAGGCGGACGCGCGGAGATCGCCCGCGCCGAGGCGGACGTGCGGGTGATGCGCGACATGTTCCGTCCCATGGCGACCATCCGTACCGGACCCGCGTACACGATGACGGAGGGACGCGGCTGGATGGCGATGGTAGGGATCAGCCTGCCGATCTGGCGCGCCAAGCTGCGGGCCGGGGTCGCCGAAGCGGAGGCGATGCGCCTGATGTCCGAAGCCGACCTGCGCGCGATGACCCGCATGATCGAGGGCGATGCCGCCGTCGCCGTCAATCAGCTCCAGGCGGCCCGCGATCGGCAGACGGCGCTCGGCCGCAATGTGCTGCCGCGCGCCAGGATGGCGATCGAACCGGCCGTTGCCGGCTATGCGTCCGGACAACTACCGCTGGTCAGCGTGATCGAGGCGGTGCAGGCCCTCTGGTCGGTGCAATCGGATCTGATTGCCGCCGACATCGAACTTGGTCTCGCGTGGGCGCGCCTCGGGCGTGCCATTGGATCGTATGAGGCGATCGTCCCATGACACCCATCCCCCGACGCTATCGATTCGCCGCACCGCTGGCGGCGGCCGGGGCAACCGCCGCGATTTTCACCGTGGTCTTGTGGGCGCAACAGTCGCGCGACGCCTGGCCGTTCTCCCCTCAGCCCGCTCGGCCGGTGGCCGAGGCCGTTGCGAATGCCGCCCCCGCGACGACGGCATCAGGGTCCACCCACGAACGCGTACCGCTGGATGCCGCCGCCGTCGTCTCGCTGGACATTCAGCTCGAGACCGTGGCCCTCAACGCCCTGACACAGACGATGCGCGCGGTCGCCACGGTCGTGCCGGACGAATCGCGCATTTCCCAGGTGCATACGCGGGTGGCGGGGTGGATTGAGCAGCTTGATGTCAATACGACCGGCGAGACCGTTCGCGCCGGACAGCCGCTCGCCCGGATCTTCTCGCCGGAGCTGCTGTCGTCGCAGACCGAGTACCTGGCCGCCCGTGCCTCCACCGCCGCTTCCGGAATCGCCAGTGTCGTGGTGGCCAGCGGCCGCACGCGCCTGACCGTGCTCGGCATGACGGCAGCGGAGATCGATGGCATCGAGCAGAGCGGAGAACCGCGGCGCCTGGTCACGATCGTGGCGCCACGGAGCGGTGTGGTCGTCGACCGCGGCATTACGGTTGGCACGTCGGTCGATCCCTCAACCACGCTGCTGACGATCGCCGACCTCTCTCGCGTGTGGATTCTCGCGGAAGTGCCAGAGGCAGACATTCCGGCGGTGCGAGTGGGCATGCGCGCGCGGCTCGACTTTCCGGCCTCCGGGCGGTCGCCGTTCGCCTCGAGAGTGGACTTCCTCTATCCCGTCCTGACCGAACGCACGCGGACGTTGCGGGTACGCCTCGCCGCGGCCAATCCGGGCGGCGCCCTCAGACCGGGACTGTTCGGGACGGTGGCGTTCGAATCGGCGGGCCGGCAGGCAATCACGGTGCCGCGCGATGCGGTCGTCGATACCGGCGTGCAGCAGCACGTCTTCGTGGCCATCGGCGATCGCTTCGAGCCGCGGGCGGTCACGCTCGGTGCCCAGCTGGCCGATCGGGTGGAGGTTCTCGCCGGGTTGAAGGCAGGGGAGCAGGTGGTGGCGTCGGGGGTGTTCCTGCTCGATTCGGAAAGCCGGCTGCGCGCTACTGGCGGCGGCGGACACAACCACGGTACGCCGTCGGTTGCTCCAGACAAACCCGTGCCGCCGGCGACCGCGCCGCACGCCGGCCATCGGGAGTAACGGCCATGGTTGAACGCGTCATCGAACTGTCGGTGAAACACAAAGGGGTGGTCTTCGGCGTAGTACTCGTACTCGCGCTGTGGGCGGTCGATTCGGTCCGCAAGACGCCGCTTGATGCGCTGCCGGACCTGTCGGACCCGCAGGTGATCGTCTACACCGAGTGGATGGGTCGCAGTCCCGATCTGGTTGAGGATCAGATCACCTACCCGCTCGTCCGAGCACTACAAAGCACCCCCGGCGTCCGCACGGTACGTGGCTACTCGATGTTCGGCATGAGCTTCACCTACGCCATCTTCGCCGATGGGACCGACATCTACTGGGCCCGCACACGGGTGCTCGAGCAACTCGGGCGCGTCCAACAACTACTGCCGCCCGGCGTCGCGCCGACGCTCGGGCCCGATGCCAGCGGGCTGGGCTGGGTCTATCAGTACGTGCTGAAGGACAGCAGCGGACAGATGGACCTCGCCCAGTTGCGCGCGCTGCAGGACTTCACGGTGCGGCCGGCGCTGCAGGCCGTGGCCGGGGTGGCCGAGGTCGCCTCGCTCGGTGGCTTCGAGCGGCAGTACCAGATTGTGATCGACCCCGATCGGCTCGTCGGCTACGGCCTGACGTTCGCCGACGTCACGCGCTCGGTCCGCGATGCCAACGCCGAAGTCGGCGCGCGCGTGCTCGAGGTCGCCGGGCGCGAGTACGTCCTCCGCGGCCGCGGCTACGTCAAGGACCTGAGCGATCTGGAGCAGAGCGTCGTGGTGCTCGGTGCCGGGGGCACACCGGTGCGTCTGGGCGACATCGCCAGCGTCGGTTATGGCCCCGAGATTCGCCGCGGCGCCGCCGACTGGAACGGCACCGGCGAGGCGGTGGGCGGTATCGTCGTGATGCGGATTGGCTCCAACGCCCTGCAGGTCATCCAGGCGGTCGAGCGGGAAGTCGCGACGTTGCGGTTGCCCGACGGCGTGCGCCTCATCCCCACCTACGATCGCTCGGAGCTGATCCTCGGCTCGATCAACACGCTGAAGAACACGCTGATCCAGCAGGCGGTGGTCGTCACCATCATCTGCCTGGTGTTCCTGTTCCACGCACGGTCGGCACTGATCGTCATGATCGTCCTGCCGCTCTCGGTGCTGCTGTCGTTCATCGCGATCCGCTACCTGGGCTTGTCCTCCAACATCATGACGCTGGGCGGCATCGCGATCGCCATCGGTGAGCTGGCCGACGCCGCGATCGTCCTGATCGAGAACGCACACGTCCGCCTCGCGGCCGCGCCACCGGGGGCCGACCGGAAGCGAATCATCGTCGACGCGTGCAAGGAAGTGGGGCGGCCGATTTTCTTCTCGCTGCTGCTGATCACCGTCAGCTTCCTGCCGATCTTCACACTGGCCGGACAGGCCGGCCGCCTGTTCACGCCGCTCGCGTATACCAAGACGTTCGCGATGTTCGCCGCCGCGATCCTGTCGATCACGCTGGCGCCTGCGCTGATGGTGCTGCTGCTCAAGGGCCGGTTCAGGACCGAAGCCACCAATCCGGTCAGCCGCATCCTGCGCGCCGCCTATCGGCCGATTGCCGTGCTCGTCGTCCGTTTCCGTATCGTCGTGCTGGTGGCCGCGGTGGCGCTCATGCTGGCGACGGTGCCGGCGTTTCAGCGGCTTGGCTCCGAGTTCATGCCGCCGCTCGACGAAGGTTCGCTGCTGGTCATGCCGACGACGTTTCCCGGTATCGCGATCGAAGAAGCGCGTCGCGCGATGTCGACCCAGCACCGGACCATCATGGGCTTCGCGGAAGTGGCCTCGGTCCACGGGAAGGCCGGGCGCGCTGAAACGGCCACCGATCCGGCGCAGCTCGACATGATCGAATCGGTGGTCATGCTGCACCCGCGCGACGGGTGGCCGGCACGGCCAACGCCCCGCTGGTACAGCACGCGCGCACCCGAGTGGGTCAAGCCGGCGTTGCGCCGGATCTGGCCCGAGGCGCGCCCCCGCACGCTCGCCGAGCTTTCGCGCGACCTCGATGCCGCACTGCGCACGCCCGGCTACCAGATGGCGATTGCGCCGCCGATTCGGACGCGCATCGACATGTTGACGACTGGCGTCCGCACGCCGGTGGGGATCAAGGTGTTTGGTGAGGACCTGGGCGAGATCGAGCGGGTCAGCGTGGCGCTCGAGGGCATGCTGCGACAGGTGCCGGGCACCCGGAGCACGTTCGCGGAACGCCAGACCGGGCGTGAGTATGTCGACATCATCCCCAATCGCGAAGCGATCGCTCGCTATGGCCTGAGCGTCCGCGACGTCCAGGACGTCGTGGAAGCAGCGGTCGGCGGCATGCCGGTGTCGACGGCGATCGCGGGACGCGCACGGTTCTCGATCAACCTGCGCTACGGCGCGGACCGACGCTCCGACCCGCAAGCCCTGCGGGCCATTCTGGTTCCGGTGCAGGCGTCGGCCGCGGTCGGCAACGCCAACGGGGGGAATTCCGGGGCGGGGTCCAGCCCGCAAGCGGCCGGCCTCGTCGGATCCGGCTCCGCCTCTGGCGGCGGCATGGGGTCGATGGGCGGCGGCAGGTCAGGGGCGTCATCCGGCGCGATGGCGCCCGGCGTTGCCGCGCCGTCCATGGGCGGCGCCGCAACGCCACCCGATTTCATGGAGCGGTGGCGGCCGCCTGGCGCTTCAGTGCCGCTCGGCCAGCTTGCCGAAATTCGCGTCACCACCGGCCCGCCGATGATCAAGAACGAGAACGGCGTGCTGGTGGGCTATGTCTTCGTGGATATCGATCCGACCGCGCGCGATCTGGGCGGGTGGGTGGAAGATGCCAAGGTGGTCGTCGCCAATCAACTCACGTTGCCGGCGGGGTACCGGCTGCAGTGGACCGGCCAGTACGAATTCCTCGCCGAGATGGAGGCGCGGCTCCGCGTCGTCATTCCGCTCACCCTGGCGCTGATCGTCGCGCTGCTCTACTTGGCGGTGCGCGGCTGGCCGCAGACGTTCCTGGTCTTGTCCAGCTTGCCGTTCGCGCTTGCCGGCAGCGTCTGGCTGCTCGCGTTCATGGACTACAACCTGTCGGCCGCGGTGTGGGTGGGGATGATCGCGGTGGCCGGCGTCGCGGCGGAGACCGGCATCGTGATGGTGGTGTACCTCGACGAGGCCTTCAATCGCTACCTGCGTGAGGGCCGCATTCAGAAACCCGAGGACGTGGATGCCGCGGTCGTCGAAGGCGCCGCCGCCCGGGTCCGCCCGCTGGTCATGACGGTGGCCACGACCGTGCTCGGCCTGCTCCCGCTGTTGTGGGAATCCGGTGTTGGCGCCGACGTGTCGGCCCGCACCGCCGCACCGGTGGTCGGAGGCCTGTGGTCGTGCATGGTGCTGACCCTGCTCGTATTGCCGGCGGCCTACACCCTGTGGCGGCGCCACCAGGTCCGCGCCGGCATGAGCGTACCGCTCCCGCATGGTGACGCGCTGCCAGCCGGAAGTGTGGCGTGACCACCCCGGCCGCGTCCGCTCCGGTGGCGCCATCGCGCAAGGCGCTCGACTTCGCGCGTGGCAGCTTGACGATGGCGATCGTGCCCGAGCCTGCACATGGCGGTCGAAGACGCGCGGGAGCAGCTCGGTGCCGATGCCACGCCCGGTATCGGAAATCATGATCACAACAGCGGCGGCTTGATCGTGTGAACCAGCCACAGCCGATCGACCTTGGAAGTAGGACTAATATGGCCTATCGTCCCGGTAGTTGTCAGGGGCGACAGGAGTCAACATGCGTGCTCGACACAAGGTCATGCTTACGTCTGCGCAGCGAATCGTGCTGCTGGGCCTCGTCGGACTGACCGCCCTTCAATCCGGACAGGCGGCGACGGTTGCGGCCGCCCAGCCGCGGCCGACGTTTCAGTCCACCGTCCGGCTCGTTGAGGTCAGCGTCGTCGTGCACGACAAGAACGGCCAGCCGGTGAGCGGCCTGACGGCCGGCGATTTCCGGTTGTACGAGGATGGCAAGGAGCAACCGATCCAGGTGTTCTCGGTCGACACGGATCGGGTGGCGCCAGCAGCGCCCGAACCGCTTCCGCCGAACGTCGTCAGCAACCGCCTCGAGGGGCGCGCCGCCGGTGGCGTCACGGTGCTGCTGTTCGATCGGCTGAACACGCGTTTTGAAGACCAGAGTCAGGCGCGCGACCAGATTCTGAGGTTCCTCGCCCGGATCCAACCCACCGATCACGTGGCGCTGTACGTCCTCGAGTCGGATACCGTGCGCGTCCTCCACGATTTCACGACCGACTCACGCCGTCTCGTGCGCGTGCTCACGCGCTATCTGGGCACGACGTCGACCGAGCTGGCGGCCTCGGAGGCGTCGGCGCCAGAGTTCGCCAAGACGGGCGATGCCGCGTTCGATGCGGAAACCGAGGCGTGGCTGCGGAAGACAACCGAGATCGTTGCCGCCGCATACACGACGCGGCGCGCGGAATCGACGATCGACGCTCTCGAAGCCATCGCCAATCATCTGGCCGCTCTTCGCGGCCGGAAAAATCTGATCTGGGTGTCGTCCGGTTTCCCCCTCGTGATCAACGACTTCGGCCCGCGAGCGCTGACGCGCGAGGTCAACCGTGCCACACGTGCGATCAACAACGCCAACATCGCCGTTTACCCGGTGGATGCGCGGGGCCTGATCGGCGCATTTGCCAGCGCGCCGGACGCCAGGACGCCGGTCTTCAGCACGCTGGGGACGACGCAGCCGAATATCGACACGATGCAGACGATCGCGGAGGCCACCGGCGGCCGAGCGTTCTTCAACACGAACGCCATCGGCGATGCCGTCCGTCGCGCGATCGATGACTCCCGCGTGAGCTATGTGCTCGGGTATTACCCGTCGCACGCCAACTGGGACGGTCGGTTTCGGGAGATCAAGGTCAGGGCCAACCGTAGCGGGCTGGAGGTCCGCCACCGCAAGGGATATCTCGCCCTTCCGCCGAATCCCCGGCAAGGGAGCAGCGGCAGGGCGGAAGCCCTCGGCGACGCGATGCGCTCTCCGCTCGAAGCCACCGGCATCGGTCTGACCGCCCGGATCGATCGGGTTGAAGGCCGGCCCTCAGGTGAGGCGACCCTTGTGGTTCGAGTGGACGCAAGATCGGTGACGTGGGAGAAGCGCGCGGCGATGTGGGAGGGCTCGATCGACATCCTGATTACGCAGAGCCTGCCAGACGGACAGTCATTCAAGAGCATGGACACCACCGTCAACCTGAGCGCCACCGAGGAGAAACACGCTCAGATGCTGGAGGAAGGGTTCACCATCACGAGCAAGGTCGTGCCTCGCGACCAAGCGTATCGGCTTCACGTCGTCGTGCGTGACGTGCCGACCCGGACCACGGGGTCGCTGATCATTCCGGTGGAGACAATTCGCGCAGCGATCCGTCTCCAGTAGGGGCCCGCTTGTGTCGGTCGATGCATCGTCCTCGGCACTACCGCTGCTTTGCGCGCAGACGATAGGCCGTATTAGCGGCCTCCCCGGGTAACGCAAGAGCCGTTCTCAGACCCAGCGCCCATGAACCAGCCACAGCCCACTCACGGTTTCTTGTCTTCGAAACTGCCGACGGGCTATGCTCCTTGCCTAGCTCCAACGAGTTTTCGCACGTCGAGAGGAGTTCCGCGTGGAAGGTGAGTCCGCTGCCGGTGTGGCAGGCTTCTTTGTCTCTGGGGGCACCGTCCCGCTGGATTCGCGCAGCTACGTCCAGCGCAGCGCTGACGCGGCGCTGTTCGAGGCGTTGTCGACAGGCCGGTTCTGCTACGTCCTCAACTCGCGGCAGATGGGCAAGTCGTCGCTGTGCGTGCGCACGATGGCGCGGCTGCAGGCGGCAGGGGCGCGCACCGCATTTGTCGACCTGACCAAGATCGGCGGCCGCAATGTCACGCCCGACCAGTGGTACGCGGGACTGGTCGTCGAAGTCGGACGCGCCCTGGGCCTGCGCACCGAGATGCTGCGGAACTGGCAGGACGAAAGCGCCCTCAGCCCGATGCAGCGCTTCTTCTCCGCCCTGCGCGACGTGGCGCTCGACACGATCGAGTCGCGCGTCGTCATCTTCATCGACGAGATCGACGCGACGCGGAGCCTGTCGTTCAGCGCCAACGAATTCTTCGCCGGGATCCGCGAATGCTACAACCGGCGCGTCCACGACCCGGCGTACGCGCGATTGACGTTCTGCCTGCTCGGCGTCGCGGTCCCTGGCGATCTCATCGCGGATCCCACGACCACGCCGTTCAACATCGGCGAGCGTGTCGTGCTCGCGGATTTCACGGAAGGCGAAGCCGCCGCCCTCGCAGCGGGGTTGGGCCAGGGCCGAGACGAGGTCCTCCAGCGCATCCTCCATTGGACCCACGGCCATCCATTTCTCACCCAGAGCCTGGCCTCGACGGCGGCGTCACGCGGCGACGTGGTGTCTGCCGCTGACGTGGATCGCCTCGTGGCGGAGTTGCTGTTTCAGGCGAAGGCGCGGGAGACCAACATCAACCTCGCGGACGTCGGCAACCGGATTCTGAGCTGCTCGTCCGATCCGAATCAGATCGCGAAGTACCGCGCCGATGTGCTGAGCCTGTACGAAAAGATCCTGAAGGGCCAACAGGTCTTCGACGACGAGTCCAACAGTCTGGCGGCCGTCCTGAAGCTGTCGGGCATCGTCCGGGTCGAAGACCGCATGCTCAAGGTTCGCAACCGGATCTACGAGCGCGTCTTCGACCGCCACTGGATCCGCGAGAACATGCCGGGCGCGGAAATCCGGAGACAGCGGCGCGCGTTCCTGAAAGGCGCACTGCGCACCGGACTTGTGGCTGCCGCGATCCTCGCGGTGATTGCCTGGCTGGCCGTGAGGGCCA
>JBCKZH010000017.1:0-42724 GCA_038919385.1 Vicinamibacterales bacterium
GGCGTGCGATAATTCCGCACAACGATTCAGACGCAACCTAGGAGTCTCACCACCATGCCATCCCAAGGCCGGAACGACCCCTGTTCCTGCGGCAGCGGCAAGAAGTACGGGCAGAGCGTCCCAGGTCCGCTCCTGCTCGGAAGGACTCGCTACTCCGTCACCGTCCCTCTCCCGAGCGGTTCCGAACGAGGCGGTGTGTGATGGCACGCGCGGGCGCGGCGAAAGGCGAGACCCACCTCGTCGAGTGGAAGGGTTCGTGGCGCGACGATTACCTGCGCTGGCTCTGCGGCTTCGCCAACGCCGATGGCGGCACGCTCGTCATCGGAAAGAACGACAAGGGCGAGCCAGTCGGCGCACCCGATGCCCAGCGCCCGCTCGTCGACCTGCCGAACAAGATCCGCGACACGCTCGGCCTCGTCGTGCCGGTGCGCGCTGTCACGAAGAAGGGCAAGACGCTCGTCGAGATCGAGGTCGAGGCGTCGCCGACGCCGATCAGCTATCGCGGTGAGTACCACTTCCGCTCTGGCAGCACGAAGCAGCAGCTCACGGGCAACCCTCTCTCCGCGTTCCTGCTGAGGAAGCTCGGTCGACACTGGGACGGCGCGCCGGTGCCCGGCGTCAGCGTCCGAGAGCTGAGCCCGATCGCGTTCAAGCACTTCAAGGAGCACGCGCGTTCGGGGGAGCGGCTTCCGCCGAAGGCGCTCATGTTGAAGCGCGCCGAGCTGGTGGAGCGGCTGCGGCTCACCGAGGCCGGGATGCTCAAGCGTGCGGCGCTACTGCTCTTTCACGAAGATCCCGAGCGCTGGTTCACCGGCGCCTACGTGAAGATCGGCATGTTCCGCAGCGAGAGCGACCTCGCGTACCACGACGAGGTGCACGGCGACCTCTTCGCGCAGATGGAGCAGACCGTCGAGCTGCTCCGCACGAAGTACATGGTCGCGTGGATCAGCTACCGGGGCCTGCAGCGGTTGGAGACGTTCCCGATTCCTCGTGAGGCACTGCGCGAGGCGGTGCTGAACGCGCTGATCCACAAGGACTACAGCTCGGGCACGCCTATCCAGATCCGCGTGTACCGAGACAAGCTGCGCATCTGGAACCCAGGCGAGCTGCCACCGACCTGGACGGCTGACAAGCTGCTCCAGCCGCACGACTCGCGGCCGCCGAACCCCGACATCGCCAACACCTTCTTTCGCGGCGGCCTCATTGAGGCGTGGGGGCGCGGCTACGAGAAGATTCGGGACGCGTGCCGTGAGGCCGGTGCGCCCGAGCCGACCGTCGAGTTCGATGGTGGCGTGCGGCTCCTGTGGCAGTGGCAGGTGCCGGACGGTGCGGAGCGCGTCGGGCCTTCGCAACGCCCCGTCACCGACCCAGTCGACGACCCAGTCGGCGACCCAGTCGCCGACCCAGTCGATCGACTCCTGCGTCTGCTCGAAACCGAACCGCTGGCACCGTCTCGGCTCCAAGCCGCGCTGGGGATGAAGCATCGCCCCACGTTCAAGGAAAACTACCTGCGACCTGCGCTGGCGGAGGGATTTATCGAGATGACGATCCCCGACAAGCCGAACAGCCGCTTGCAGAGATACCGCCTGACCACTGCAGGCACGGCGCGGCTCGTCGCGACGACGAGGGGAACGAAATGAACAACGAGCCCAAGCTCCGGCGCGTCCACCTCGATCTGCAGCGCGTGCAGACGTGGCTTTTCGCGGTGCCGCGATTGCGCGCGATGGTGGAGAGGCAGAATGTAGGCGAAAAATGCCGATACCCCTAAGCAAAACTGTTTTTTCCGTGACAGTCATCCAGGATGAAGATGGTTGCTTCATCGCCGAATGTCCTGAGGTTCCTGGCTGCGTCAGTCAAGGCCCGACCAGGACTGCGGCGCTGGAAAACGTCCGAGCCGCGATTCGCGAATGCCTTGAGGTCAGGCGGGAACAGGGCCTGCCGCTGACGGTGGATATTGAACAAGTCGAAGTCACTGTCTAAAATGGGATCCGACCTCGTTTCCGTTGAAGTGGCCGGCCGGGCATTGTGGGGGTGTCCCGCTCGACAGTCTGGCGGATGATCCAGCGAGGAACGCTGTCCAGCATTCGACAGGGGGGCCGGCGGCTGATACGCGCGTCCGCTTTGGCACGGCCGCGGATCGGCGCTGCTTCGCGTCCAATTCCTGCGTTCACGCTGGACCATCCGATCTTTCGGCTGGCCGGCGGAGGCCGCGGTGGTGGCCAGAAGCCCGGCGCCCGCGACAAGCACGCCATTCTCGATCGATGACCCGCGGCGTGCTTTGGGACTCGAGCGCGATCCTCGCGCTGCTCGATGCCGACGACGCCGACCATGCGCGCGCGCTGGCGGTGGCGCGAACGATGGCCTCGGAGCGGCGCCCGTGCTTCATTACCAACTACATTGAAGCCGAGGCGCATGCGCTGTTGCCGCGGAAGCTGGGGCGGGCCCTGGCTCGCGAGTGGCTCCTGGCTGGCGGCCTGACAGTAGCGGCGGCCCTACCCGCCGAAGAAGCTCGCGCGCGGTCATTGCTGGCCACCCACACAGACAAAGACTGGACTCTCTGCGATGCCGTCTCGTTTGCGGTGATGGAGAGTCGTCGCGTGTCCCGCGCCTTCACGTTCGATCGCCACTTTCGGCAGTTCGGACGGTTCCAGATCCTCGGCCTTCCCCTGGTGTAGTGCGTCACGCCACCTTGACGCCAGGCCTCTGGTGATGGTTGACTCACGATGATCACCAGCATGCGCGACACTGACAAGACCGACGCTCCACGAGACCCAGAGCCAACCATTGGCAAGGCGAAGCCTCCGTGCAGCCCTCTTCAAGGGGATTCACTGTACAAGGCCAAGGCCCTTGGGCGATCGAAGGACGGCCGCTCCGCATCGGACCACGACGACGTGATCTACAGCACTGGCAGGAAGTAGCTTCCTCCGAATGTCCACCCCTGGCCGCAACGACCCCTGCCCCTGCGGCAGCGGCAAGAAATTCAAGCACTGCTGCCTCGCCCGGCCGCAGGCCGCTACCGGCATCACGCCGCAAGACCGCACCGAAGCGCTCGCCGCGCTCGTCCGCTACTCACGCCGCGACGAATTCGCCGACGCGGTGGCCATCGCGACGCTTCGCTGGGCCGACCAGTACGATGACGATGTGCGGGATACGTTGGAGAGCATCCTCGAATTCGAAACCTCAACCAACGCGTTCTTCGAGTGGCTGTCCTTCGATCTTCGCCTGGACGACGACCGCACCGTGGCCGCGCTGTTTCTGGACTCGCGCGCGTGGGCCATTTCCCCGCGGGCCGTCGAACACATCCGCCTGATGCAGGACACCCACCTGCGCGCCTATCAGGTGCGTGACGTCACCCGCGATGCCGGTCTCGTCGTCCGCGACCTGTGGAGCAAGGAGGAATTCTTCGTCACCGAGCGCAGGGGTTCCACCCAACTGGTCAGGTGGGACATCCTGATGGCGCGCGTCAAGATGCAGAGCGACGGCTCACGCCAATTCGAGGGTACGTTGATGGCGCTGCCGCCGGCAGCGGCCCAACCGCTGCGGAAGGCGCTGAAGGCCGAACACAAGTGGTTCAGTGGCCGGTATCCCGACCAGCCGCTCGAAGCGTTCTTCAAGCACGCCGGACCCATCTTCCACGACTTCTGGTACGACCACGCGACGCTGCCGCCGCCGGACCTGCACACGACCGAAGGCGATCCCGTCACGTTGAGCGAGCTGGTCTTCGACGTGCCAATGGCCGGTCACGCGCTGGCACGCCTGCTCGGACAACCCGACTTCGAACCGGGCGAGCCTGGATCCGCCGCGTGGCTGGAGGAGGGTCCCGCTCCGCGTCGGATCCTGGCCGAGGTCCGCTGCGACCAGGGGACGCTGACGGCGATCGCGTTCTCGTGCGAACGGGCGGAGCGCGCGCGTGCGCGACTCGAGCAGGAGTTCGGTCCACTCGTGCTGCGCCACGAACGGCACGAGTCTCCGGACCTCGACGCACCCATCGCTCCCCCTGGCAGTGCCGGCCCGGAGGGCACCATTGCTCTGGACCAGGTTCCGGAGCTGGCCCAGTGGATGGCGCAACGCGACCGCGAATGGCTCGACCTGGAAATTCCGGCGCTGGATGGAAGCACTCCCCGAGAGGCAGCGAAAGACCGGCGCCTGCGGGTCCGGTTGAGGGATCTGCTGATAGACATGGAGAACCGAGAAGCCCGCATGGCGGGAAGCGGCCAGGGGCGGGACCTGACTTGGATGTGGAAGGAACTCGGACTGCGGCGGCCGTGACGGGCTTACGGCTTGCTTCTGCTGCGAAGGTAGAGCAAGACAGCAGCCGGTGGCGCCAGCAGTATCACCTCTTTGACGACAGCGTAGAGATTGCGACTGACGAAGTTCGGCAGCCAGTAACGGCGCGAGATCGCCTCGAACACAAACGCATCCGCGAAGTAGAACGTCGAGGTGATCGGCCACAGCGCCATCACCCCGAGCGGCGGCGTGTCGTCGGATCCCAACCAGTCAAACAGCACGTGAGTGGACCAGGCCAGGGTCACGGCCAGGGCGAGCCGTGGGTTGCGTCCGCGCGTCCACGCCAGAACGGCCAGCCCGGCCAGGACAGCGGCCCCCAAGCTGTGCGTTTCCATGTTGTGACGCCCCCAGAGGAAGTCGAGGTCGGGTGCGGCGGCCGCCACGGCACACAGCCACACCGCAGAGGGCGCGGCGAGCTGACCAACAATGGCGCCCCCGATGAGGTGCCCGACGGGGCTCGGCATGCCCCACCGTACGAGGTTTTTGCGATATCGGTCAAACCCTCATGTGGCAAAGCCTGCGATCCGTTCGGAAAACAGGCGAAAGTGGTCAAATCACCTAAAGTGTTGAAAATGAACGTAAAGCGTCGAATGGGTGCACGGATTTACGCTTGACTTTCGCTTGGCGCGTTTCTAGGATCAGTTCTGTCCTGAAAGGACCCATTCACATGCCACTAGACGAACGACAGGAACGCATCAAAGCCCTCGACATTGCCGTCGGCCAAATCGAGAAGCAGTTCGGTAAGGGATCGATCATGCGGCTCGGCCAGAACAAGCCCGTGGCCCCCGTGGACGTGATCTCCACCGGCGCGCTGAGCATCGACTACGCGCTCGGCATCGGCGGTGTCCCGCGCGGACGCGTCATCGAAATCTTCGGGCCGGAATCGTCCGGCAAGACCACCCTGGCCCTGCAGGTGATTGCCGAAGCGCAAAAGACCGGCGGCCTGGCAGCCTTCATCGATGCCGAACACGCGCTCGACGCGGCCTACGCCAAGAAGCTCGGCGTCGACATCGACAACCTGCTGGTCTCGCAGCCCGACAACGGCGAGCAGGCCCTCGAGATCGTCGAGGTTCTGATCCGGTCCAACAGCGTCGATGTCGTCGTGGTTGACTCAGTGGCCGCCCTGGTCCCCAAGGCCGAAATCGAGGGCGACATGGGCGAAGCGCAAATGGGCCTGCAGGCACGCCTGATGTCGCAGGCGCTGCGCAAGCTGACCGGCGCGGTCTCCAAGTCGAAGACCTCGTTGATCTTCATCAACCAGTTGCGCGAGAAGATCGGCGTGATGTTCGGCAACCCCGAAACCACCACCGGCGGCCGCGCGCTCAAGTTCTACGCGTCGGTCCGCATCGACATCCGCCGCATTGGCGCGATCAAGGACGGCGAGGCGGTGGTGGGCGGCCGCACGCGCGTCAAGATCGTCAAGAACAAGATGGCGGCGCCGTTCCGCGAAGCGGAGTTCGACATCATGTACGGCGAAGGGGTCTCGCGCGAAGGCGACCTCATCGACATTGCCGTCGAGCACAAGATCATCGAGAAGAGCGGCGCGTGGTTCGCCTACGGCGGCGAGCGTCTCGGCCAGGGCCGCGAGAACGTCAAGACCTACCTCAAGGAACACGTCGAGCTGCGCACGGTCATCGATGAAAAAGTGCGCAAGGCGCTCGGCATGTCGCGCGAGCCCGAACCCGCCACCGTCGGGGCATAGTTCTGGATACGTCTCTCCTGCATTTCGTCGTCCAGCTACGCCGCCCGTGGCTGGACGACGTGATGATTCTGGCCAGTGCGCTGGCCGCCGGTGGCTTCGTCTGGATCGTCCTGGCGCTGATTGCCTCGGTCTTCCCCGCCTATCGCACCGCAGCCTGGCGCCTGCTGCTCACCATCGGCTTCACGCTGCTGATCTCGGACTACATTCTGAAGCCGATCTTCGATCGGCCCAGACCATTTGAAACCATCGCCGATTTTCCACTCATCGACGCCAGGCCGGCCTCATCGTCTTTTCCGTCCGGGCACGCGGCGAGGGCGGTCGCGGCCGCGATAGCGGGGTCGCGGCTGTTACCCGGTGCGGGTTGGGTGTTATGGCCGTTCGCCGTTGTCGTCGGCCTGTCGCGCGTCTACATCGGCGTGCATTGGCCCACCGATGTCATCGCCGGCGCGGTGATCGGGCTGCCCTGCGCGTGGTTGGTTCTGGGCGGGCGAAGACGGGCTCCAGGCAACCCTGCAGGGTTGCCTCCACCTTACGTAACGTGAGGACGCCCACCGCCGCGGCGGCGCCGCTATGGTGGGCAACCTTCGAGAAGGGATTCTCGCGGGGTTTACCAACCGTAGCTCGCCGCAGGCGAGCGAAGGTTGGTGGCCAGGGAGGGAATTGAACCCCCGACACCACAATTTTCAGTCGTGTGCTCTACCAACTGAGCTACCTGGCCTCTGAAAGAGACCACGAGTATATCGCGCCGATTTCCATCGGCGCAAGCCGGACCCGAACCGCAAAACAGAAGGCCGGAGATTCCGCGGGATGGATGCTCCTGACCTCCTGTGGCGGCCGCGGGTCCATCATCGGCCTAGAACGAATACCTCACGCCGAATTGCGCCTGCCGCGGGAAGCCGCTGCCGCCGCGCCGAGTTCGCAGTTGCAGGAAGGTCGCGGTCAGGCGCCGATCGCCCGACGGGTTGTCCCAGTTCACGCGATCGGTGAGGTTGAAGATGTCCAGAAAGACATCGAGCGCCCGCTCCCGCCCCAGGCGCGGCCGCTGAGCGAGAGAATATGACGGCGGTCCACACTCAGCGGTCCGACGCGAGCGGCCAGGTTCAGGTCGGTCAGCACCTGATCGGTGTTCTTGTCGGCCTGGTTCTCAGCCGTGCCGCGCGAGGTCGACAAGGAGTACGAGACGCGACCCGACCAGTTGTTGGCGTAGCGTTTCTCGAGCGACAGATTCAGGGCGTCGTACTTGGAGTCGCCGGTGTTCTCCATCACCCAGACCTGCTGACTGTACGGTTCACCCAGCGCGAGGAACATGTCCTTGTTCTGGATGTGAATGAAGTCGGCCTGCACGGCAGTTGTAGCTCGCGCCGAACTTCACCTCGTGGTCGCCCTTCTTGCCCGGAATGAACCAGGAGAAGTCATCCTCGACCTGGTAGTTCGAGTCCCACGGCCCCTGGGCCTCGGTGCTCGCCTGGGTGACGAAGCTCAGGTAGTCAAGCTGGGGCGGGCAACAGCTATGCCGTCGGCGTAGGGGCCTTGATGATATTCCCCTTGAGGCAATCCTCGAGCCCCGCGTGCAGCGCGTCGAGCTGCGCTTCCGTGTTGTAGATGTGCGTCGCGATGCGGACCGCGTTCAGGTCGTACTCCATCGTCCGCGTCCAGATGCGGTGACGCTTCTTGAGCGTTTCGACGATGTCGGCGTTCTTGAGGCCGGGCAGCGTGAAGGCCAGCAGGCCGTTATTGAGCTGCGGGTTGGCCGAGGTATGGAACTTGATCCCCGGCAGCGCCGAGAGCTTCTTGCGTGAATAGGCATAGAGCGACCGGATGCGCTGTTCGACGCGCTCCCGGCCGATCGCGGCCTGGAAGTCGATGGCGGCGCCTTGCGCCAGCACCAGCGGGTGCGCGCGCTGGCTCAGGCGATCGTAGCGGGAGGCGCCGCGCTTCGGATCGTCCCAACCGCTTGTGACCACCGTGGGCCACAGCTGGTCCTGCGACGCCCTCCTCAAGTAAAGGATCCCGGCGCCGGTCGGGGCGCACAGCCACTTGTGAGAGCTCGACGCGTAGTAATCAACACCGAGGTCGTGCATGTCCATCTTGAGCATGCCGACAGGGTGCGCGCCATCGATGCACGTGATGATGCCCTTCGACCGCGCCAGCGCCGCGAGCGGCTTGAGCGGCACCATGGAGCCCGACTGGTACATCACGTGGCTCACCATCATCACCTTCGTCCGCGGCGTGATGGCGTCGTTGAATGCCTGCAGGATCACGTCCGGATCCTCTGCGGGCGCGGGCCACTTCACTTCCTTGATCGCACAACCGGTGCGCTTCGCCTTCAACCGGCACGGCTGTAAACCGCCACCGTGCTCGTGGAACGTGACCAGGATCTCATCGCCGGCTTTCAGGTCGAGGCCGCTGAGCATGAAGCTCATGCCCTCGGTGGTGTTCCGCACGAGCGCGATCTCGTCGAAGTCGGCGCCCACAAATGCTGCGGCCTTGCGGCGCACATCGTCGGCGGCAGCGTTCTGATCGCTGTTGGGCTGCCCCGGGTCCTGGGCCAGGTCGTGATAGCGCTCGGTCAGCGTGTGATACACCGGCTTGGGCGCCGGTCCGAGCGTGCCGTTGTTGAGGTAGGTCCAGTCCTTGTCGAGGAGGAATTCGCCGCGGATGCGCTTCCAGAACTCGTCTTCGGGAACGCCGGCCTGCGCGATGCGCCCGACGGCGTCGAGCGACGTCCGCGCGGCGGCCATCGCCGCCCCCGTTGCCACCACCCCACCTGAAAATCCGCGAAGGAATCCGCGACGTGACAGCATGGCGCCCTCCTCTAAGAAACGGCGGAACTAAAGTTCCGCCCTACCGGCATTAAAAATCTACCAGCCGCGTGTACTTGATGACGAACGAGCGGCCGAGCGTTTCGGCCACGGTCGAACTGAGCAGGTCGCGGCGATCGTTGAAGACGACGAACAGGCCGGTGCCACTGCGATTGAGCATGGCCAACCGGAGGTTGGACGAGAACTGGCCCGTTTGCCCGTTGTACTGCAGCAAGGCTGAGAGGTTGGTCAGCGTCGTGAACGAGTAATTCGCCTTGATCGGGATCAGGTGGTTGACGAACGAACCGTATTTCAAGTCGACATCCTGCCGGGTCCACCCGAGGCTCGCCGTCATCCGCGGCGTGATGCGGTAGTCGCTGGCGATCTCCCACGAATTGAAGTCACCGTCGTAGTAGCTGCCAATCTTATAGCGAAGGGTCCCGGTCACGCGGGCGCTGGGATTGTGGAAATACTCGAAGCCGTGCTGGTGCCATGAGTAATGTCCGGCGGGAATCAGCACGCGCTTGCCGTCGCGGTTATAGACCTGAAATGGCACAATCGGGTTGTCCTTTTCCAAGTCCACCAACCAGCCAAAGCGCCCGCCCTGCTGGGGCTGGATCTCGAACGGATGCAAGTGCAACCGGGAGGTCTGGAGTTTGCCGTCAAACCCGTAGAAGGCGTTGTAGTTGGTGTGCGGAGTGACGCGCCGGATCCACGCGACTTTCTTCGGCTGCGGCGTGAAGAACAGGCGGAACTCAGGTCGCCGATAGCCGCGGCGCGGCAGGAAACCGACTTCGGGATTGAAGCGAGTGCCCACCTGCGAATACCCGCCGGCCACCTGCCACAGGTTGTTGGTGAAGTCGTAAAACGCCCGCCCGGCGTAGTCGGCCCCGGTCGCACCGGTCGAATCGGTGCGCGCCAGAAACGCCGACACGCGCTGTTTGGCGGAGAGTTGCACGTTGGCATCGAGACCGAAAGCGCGGTTATGGTCGACCGTAGACGCGAAGCTGCCGGTGCCCTGCCGGTTCACGAAAATCGCACCGTAGCTGGACCGCCCCACCTCGCGCTGCAGGCGCAGGACGCTGACATTGTTCGCCGGCCCGACGACCTGGGTGCCGGCGGCGTTCTCGGCCTCGTCGGTCTGAATGTTCAGCACCCCGACGTTCCATCCCGCGACCTTGCCACTCAGCCGACCACCACCAAGGATGTCGATGGGCACGCCCGTCGCCGACAGGCCGACGCGGCGGCTGAAAAACAGGTCGATGCTTTGCGGCTGGCCGAACTGAAACGTCGAGGCGTTCTCCAGGAAGAACGGCCGCTTCTCAGGGAAGAACAGGTCGAAGCGCGTCAGGTTGATCTGCTCTCCATCGGCCTCCACCTGAGCGAAGTCGGTGTTGACGGTGGCGTCGAAGGTCAGGTTGGGACGGATACCCCACTTGAAATCAAGGCCGACATCGCCCTTCTTGTCCACTTTGTCGCCGGTCGTCCGCGTGAAGTCTTTGTTCACCGAGCCCAGCGCGTAGGGGATCAGCTTGATGTCGCGGCGGGCCGGCAGGTCGAGGCCCGACATCTTCGCGGCCAGCGACACGCGGTAAATGTCAAACCCGCGCGGGATCGGCGCCAGGTAGACCTGTTCGTTCTTGTGGCGGATGTTGCGAACCATGTTGAAGCCCCATGTCTTGTCCGTACCGGTCTGGTACCGCAACGTCTTGAGGGGAATGGCAATCTCGGCCTCCCAGCCGCGTTCGGTAATCTGCGCGCGGACGGTCCAGTCGCCATCCCAGTTGGGATTGAACGCGCTGATGCCGCCACGCTGGGTGCCCGCGCCCCCGCCCCCGCCGCCGAAGGAGACGCCGCTGCTCTGGCCCTCGCGCGCGACCTGGCCGTCGTACTCGATGCCCAACGGGTTGGTGCCAAACACAAACGCGTTCTGGTTGTCGTTGAAGGTGTCAAACACCATCACGACCGAGTCGGTCTCGCTCAGCGACGCGTCACGCCGCGCCTGCGAGACGATGATCTTCGAGGGGTCGCTGTCGAACGCGATGATGCTCACGTAGACGTTGCCCTTGCCGACGATCATCCGCACCTCGGTCTTTTCGCTGGCGGGAGCGCCCTCGATCGGATCCTGTTGCGTAAAGTTGGCGTACGGCTGTACGGTCTGCCACACCGCTTCATTCACCCGGCCATCAATGACCGGTGCCTCGGCGGAATCGGCCAGCTTGCCGACGACGAACGACGGCGGCGGAGGTTGTTGGGCGAAGAGTGGGGTGGAGGCGAGGACGGCGGCGAGCAGGGTGGCGAACGGCAGACGAGACACGTAACGATTTATGGGTCTGCACATCTTGATTTATGGGTGCGGTTTAATGACGAAAACCAATGCAGTGTACGTCAAGGCCGGGCTCCTGACGTCATCGTTGTTGTCTTTGGTTGTCTCTGTGCCGCCGCCGCGACCGCACAAGCACCGCCGCAGTTATCCAAGGAACAGCGAACGCTGCTCCAGGCCGTGGTGCAAGCAGTTGATACCGCGACTGCCCAACCGGTTCATCCGGACGAGGGGTGGCCCATTCACATCATGCGGGCCTCTGACGGATCGCACTATGTCGCCTTCTCGGTGGGCTCAACGCCTGTCTCACCGCTCGTGCCGGCGCCCCTTCTCGTGTACGTGCGCCTCGCGAGCCTCGCGCCCCCGGGCACCACCACGCTCGCGGAGCGTTCGGTGGTCCGGGAGTGGCTGGGCGGCTCCCGCATCGACCCTCGACACCTGCCTCGTCGCGGGTTCGCGGTTGGCGACATGCCGGTCATGGGGACCGCCGGGTCCCTCGGCCGGCGCTCGGAGCTTGCGGCCGGGTCCACTGACCTGACGATGCTGAGCATGCAGCGTGAGCGCGACCAGCAGCGCCGCACCGAGCTGGAAAGCCAGGCCATGGGACTGCGCGAGATGCTGCCCTTCGAAGATTTCGACCTGGCCGCATCGGCCACCACCGGTGACGGCACGCCGGTGATCAGCCGCGCGTTGACCGCAGGGCCTGGAGCCTATGATCTGTTCGTGGCCTGGGCTGATGTGTCGGCCGCGGCTCCCGCCTCGACGATTCGCGTGTTAAGGCGATCGCTGGTCTTGCCGCCAGCCACTTCGTCTGAGTTCGCGCTGAGCAGCGTGATCATGGCCGACAACGTGCAGGGCCGCGACATCCCGTACCCGCCGGCCGAACAATCGGCGCATCCCTACACGATCGGCGCCACCGAGATCACGCCCGCACACGATGCGGTGTTCTCGCGCGATGAGCGCCTGGCAGTGGCCTTCCAGGTGATCAACGCCCAGCCGTCTGACACCGGCAAGCCAGACGTTGGGGTCGCCTTCCGCATCGTCCGGGTCGACGGCGACCGCGAACTGCCGGTCGCGTCCGCGAGGACGCGCTCGATGCCGTGGTGCTGGCGGCAGTGGTGCAGGGCCTCACGCCGGCCGTCTACGACATCCCGACGACGCGAATGCTGCTCGACCGGTTGGCCACCGATGCGGCATTGCGGACGGATCTGCGGCTGGGAGAAAAAGAGCGAGGTGCCGAGCGAGTCCGTTTTCTCACGCGCCTTCGCCGAGTGTGCGGCCACGCAGTGGCCCCAGCGTGTACACGAAGCATTGATCCGCAAGACGCACCACGACCGGTGGGTCGGCCACCTCTCCCGAGACGCCACGGCGATCGAGGCGCGCGAAAAGCCCGCCGAGCAGGAGCAGCCACCCGAACCACCGAAGCGTAGGCCCGGACGACCGAAGAAGGGGGAGGAGAGGCCGAAAGCACCCACGCGCCTGGATCGGCTACCAGCGGCACATCGACGTGGCTGACGGTCAGATCCCGATCAGCGGCATGCTGACCTCTGCGTCCTGGCATGACAGCCAAGTCGCCATCCCGCTGGCGACCCTGTCCGCCGAGCGGACGACCAACCTGTACGACCTGATGGACGCCGCCTCTGACGCCGAGCAGATGCGGCCGCACAGCCGCTCGCTCGGCGACGCCAGCGCCTCGGCTTCCAGTGTGCGGAGGACGTGCGTTACCACGAACGCACTGCTGGCGAGCGTGTCAACGGTCGCCTCACAGACGAGTTCGGCGGTCGCTATGTCCGCGTCCGTGGTGCCGCCAAGGTGATGTGCCACTGCCTGCTCGGCGTCCTTGCACTGACAGGCGATCAGTGGCTTCGACGGCTCCCGTCGCGCCGGCGTCGCGCCGCTCCCAATGCGACCGGCTCGCGGTGGCCCGGAGGGCGGCGCTCGGCTGCCTGCCGCCCCGATCTACCCATCGGCTCTGCCAACGGCCCTGTGCTCCTCGCTCAACCAGTGGGCGCTGCACAAACATGTCGGGAGATGTGGGACGAAGCTCAACACGCCAAGAGTTTTGCAAGCGGCTCTTCGGGCAGGCTGTTTGCGTGGGCGACCCGCTCGAAGTCCCAGACGTTGATCGCCTCATCGGCCGTTTCAATCAGCTGCCCCGTTAGGTGCTCGTCGAGGGCGGCGGCTCCGTGGGTGGGTGCACCACTCGCTTGCGCGCCGAACGCCATCGGCCGACCGCAGTCCGAACAGTGGCCGACCGCGGGTCGCAAGCCGGCCGCCCAATCGCGCTGCAGTTCCCGATCGACGGCCCGCTGCCAGTTGGGCGAAAGGGCCGGGTAGGCGAGGCCGAGCAGCGGGCTTCCAGCCAGCATCTGGAAGAACCGCCGGCGACTGGTCCGCTTGCCTGACACGCCCGTGTCCACTGTTCTTCCAGCCATACTCAAGATCTCCTCTGCGGCCGGCGTCATGTTGTCGACGAGAGGCCGTTCGTACGGGGCCCCTCGTCAATCGGCTCGCGTACCTGCAGCGGCGCTCAGAAGGCGTAGCGGACGCCCAACTGAGCCTGACGCGGGAACCCTCCCCCGCCTCGCAGATTCGTCAGCGCGAGGAAGGTCACGGGGGTCCGGCGGTCTGACGATGCCGTCGTGGGATTATCGAAGTTCGCGCGGTTCGTGATGTTGAAGATCTGTAACTACTCAGGTAGCCCCACCACGGCGCGACCGTTGACAGAAGAGTAGCTTCGCCCCCCCCGAGCGCAACAGAAGAGTTTTTCGCTGGACTCGGCCGGGGTGTGTGCCGTACTCTGCGAACCATGACAGGCGTCATGGTTCGGCAAGGGCGCGAGGTGAGCGGCGCGGATCTCGGTCTGATCCGCGATCTGCTGGCCGAGCACCCCGCGTGGGGCCGGACCCGCCTGAGCGAGGCACTCTGCCGGCGCTGGGACTGGCGCCATGCGCAGGGCCGGGCCACAGAGATGGCGGCGCGCACGTGGCTGCTGACACGGGAACGGGCCGGCCTCGCCCTCGCCGGCCCTTCGGCGCGCGCTCGACCTCGCGGCCGGCAAGAAGTTCGTCGACCTGCTCGCCGAGGAAACGGTGCCGCAGCGCGAACAGGCGATCCGCACCGCGCTGACTGGCCTCGCGCTATACGCGATCGGTGATGCCTCGGCGCTGGTGCAATTCCAGCGTGCCTATGCGCTCGGGGCGCCCGGTGGTCCGGTGCAGTTCCTCACCGGCGCCGTCAGGGCGACACAGAATCGCGACCCGGACGCGACTGCCGCCTGGCAATCGTCCAAGGACGAGGGGTTCTCCGCCGTGTCGCCCTTCCTCGTCGACGCCTACCTGCGCCGAGGTGATGCCGCGCGCTGGCCGCAACGCACCTCGCCGTGGGACGCCACCAGGACGCCCTGGCATTACTTGATGCTCGGCTGCACAGACGCCGGACGATGCCGACGCACGATGGCTGCAGTTGCAGGCCCTGTACCGCCTCATCGTCAAGGATGGGAACGGGAACCGCGGGCGGAGCCCACGCGTCCCTCGCCGCGGAGTGGCTGAAGGCAATTTCAAAGTAGAAATGGCAAGTGACAAAGGGCAAAGGCCCCCTTTAGCAATTTGCAATTTGCCATTTTCAATTTTCTATTTCTTCAGTTTAAGCGGCGGCGGCGCGGGCGGCTTACCCTCGGTCTTTAGAGAGTAGGCGCGCCGGGCGGCGGCGGTGACATTCGGGCGATTCACCTTGACCTCGAGCCTCCGCGTGCGTTTCATTACATCCGGGTTCGATGAATAGAACCCCAGCACGTAGTAGTCGCTGGTCTCGGCGTCGATACGCTTGAGTTCGGTGGCGAAGTCGTTGGTGTTGACCACCGCAAAACCGCCGGTCTCCTCGGCAAGGTAGCGCAACGAACTCGTGGTTCTCTGCACGTAGGTCCGCCACTCGCTCTGATCGACATACTCGCCGACGTCGGTGATGCCCGCCAGGCCGCGCGGATCGATGGTATACAGGGTGGCATTGGCGCGGTTCGCCGAGAGCGTCAACTCGCGCATCAGCCGGTGCAGGTCGATGTCGGCGGTCACGGCGCCGATCTTGAAATACGGGTTCTCGTCGTCGAGCACCAACGCCGTCGGGTCGGCATACCGTCCGCCCATGACGCGGTCCTTGCTGTTGCGGCCCGCCGCAAACGGATCGAAGTCGTAGCCGGTGCTGATGTAGATCACGGCCTTGCGCCGGTTGGCGATCTTCTCGATGTCGCTCAGAATGTCATACGCCGTGTAGAACGCCATCTGCGCCCGGCTCCGGATGTCGCCCGGACCTTGCGAGTTCTCCATCATCTTGAAAATCTCTCGCGGCAGGTATCCGGAGCCACGGATCTTCCTGGGCACCTCGGCGAGCAGCTTCCGATCGTAGGTAGGCCCAACCTCGAGGTACGACGGCCCGCTCGAGACGATGGCGACGAAGTCGCCGTCGTGAATCAGCGTATCAAGGACCGTCTGCAGGAGCCGGCGGACATGCGGCGTCAGTTCCGGCTCGAAGTGCAGGTCGTCGACGAAGATCAAGAAGACGCGCCCCGCCACATCGGCCATGGTGCGGCGCGCTGGTGGCAGAACAATGCCTTCCGGGACCGCCGCCGGCGGCGGCGGCTGCAGCAGGTTGAAGGTGCGCCCGCCATGCACCAGGGAGAACGAGGTCACGGTCTGGGCGACTCCGTCTTCGAGAATGGTGAAGTCCGACGCGGTTAGGTCCGACACGAAGCGGCCCTTGTCGTCGCGCGGAATGACGTCGGTGGTGACCAGCGTCACCCCCGCGCGAAAGGTCGGCTGTTGGGCGGTCAGCGCGGTGACCAGGGCCACGCAGGCTGCAGCCAAGGTAAAGCTGAACTTCATCCCGACAGTATAATATCGCCGATGCATCCGACTCGCCGCCAGGTTCTGGGAACCCTCGCCGCCGCTGGCGCCGCCACTTTGGTCGACCCGGGAAAGGTGCTCGCCAGGCTCGCCGCCGACCTCCCCTGCACCACCGCTGCCACCGCCGGCGAGCTGCTGGGCACGCTGCCGCTGTTCCGCGACCGCGCGCAGGTGCAGGCCTTCGGCGTCAAGTACGGCGGCGCCGGACTAGATGCCCGCATGGTCACCGACCTGTCGATACTGGAACCCGGCAAGCTGATCACGGCGAACGAGCTTGCGTACATCCGCACGGAGATTCCTCAGGCGGCCGCGACCCACACGGGACCGTGGACAATCGAGACGAGTGGTCTCATCGCCAGAGATGGACAACTCGATCTCAACGCCATCGCCAAGCAGTCGAAGAACTACGGCGCTCACCTTTTCGAGTGTTCGGGCAATGGCAACCCTTCGAACTTTGGCCTGATGAGCGTGGCCGAGTGGGAAGGCATTCCGCTGACCAGCCTGGTGGCGGGCCTGCGGCCCACCAAGGATGCGACTGGTGTGCTGGTGAGCGGGTTCGACCACATCGGCCAGGTCTCGCAGCGCTCGATCGTCGGCGCCAGTTGGGTGTTCCCGCTCGCCTCGCTCGACCAGCTCGGCGCGTTCCTCGCGGTCCGCATGAACGGTGAGCCGGTGCCCGCCGACCATGGCAAGCCCGTGCGTCTTGGCGTGCCGGGATGGTACGGCTGCACGTGGATCAAGTGGGTGAACGAGATTCGCCTCGTCGGCCCCGATGAGCCGGCCACCACGCAGATGGTGGAGTTCGCGAACCGGACCCATCAAGCCGAGCCCTTCAAGCTGGCCAAGGACTACACACCCGCCGACATTCAGACGGCGGCAACGCCCGTGCGGATCGAGAAGCGCCGCACCGCCTCTGGCATCGAATATCGCATCGTCGGCATCGTGTGGGGCGGCACGAAAGTTGTCGATCGCCTCTCCGTCAGGATCACGCCTGCCAACGACAAGCCCCAACCGTTTAACCCGAATGGCGAGTTCACGCCGTTCGCGGTCTGCCCTGCCCCGAAGACACATGCCATGTGGTCGCTGTGGGAGTACCGCTGGAAGCCCACCGCTCCCGGAACCTATGACATCGCGCTGCGCGTTGCCGACGCTTCGATCCCCCAGCGTCGGCTCGAGACGGGATACTACATGAGGCAAGTAAAGATCGAAGAAGTCTGACGGGGCGACAATTCCTGACGGGAAGATATTTCTTGTCGGGAACTACCTGACCGCTTCGCGCGCCTCGGCGATTTCCGGCAAGCCCGGATCAGCGAGGCGCCAGTTCGCGAGGAACCGTTTGTAGGTGGCGCGCGCCGACGCCGCGTCTCCAGCGTTGCGATAGGCACGCGCCAGGCCCAGCACGGCGCGGCTGCGATTCGGTGTTCTGGCCAGCGTCCGATCGAACCACACGGCGGCTTCCTTCGCCCGCCCTACCTGCAACAGCAACTCGCCGTATAACTCGTCGGCGCCTTTCACAGGAAAGGGCCTGCCGATCGGCTTGGGCATGCGCGCCTGCAGCGCCGTGGCCCGGTCCATCATCGCGAACGCGTCGGCGTGGCGTCCGCGTGCGAACAGATCGAGCGCTTCCATCTCCCGCAGCATGACCTCGGCCTGCTCGCGCAGCTCCGCCGGCTGCGTGGGCGCCGCGGCATTGCGCAACTGCGCGATGGTCGACTGCACCCGCCCGGCATCGGCGAGGTTGACCGCGCTCAGGCCAATCGCGAAGAGCTCCTCGATGTTGTCGAAGGTGGACTGCCCTTTCATCTCGCTCCACCGCTCGCTCTCGATGATGTAGCGCGCGCGCATGGAGCCGCGGTCGTTGCGCAGGGCGGCGAGGCCGCTGCCTCGGCCGATCTCGCTCTCGCCGTAGCCATGGCCTCCCGCGTGTTGGGGTGACACACCTTGCTGCTTGTCCACCGAAGCGTGAAGCGCGAAGGTGGACGGCCTGCGGCTTGCGGCCTGCGGACTCTCGCTTTCCTTCATCGCCGCATCGACGTGGGCCAGCGCCTCCTTGGTGCGCGAGAAGCGGCCCTGCTGGGTCCACTCGTACTGAAGCCATGACAGGCTATGGAAGTCCCGGCTGGACACCGGCAACCCGCGTCGTTTGGCCCAGGCAATCGATGCATTCCACGACGCTTCGTCCGACACTGCCGCCTCGTCCCACAGTCCGGCCTGCAGGAACGAATGGGCCGGCATGTGGAGCGCGTGGCTCGCCGCCGGGGCGATCATCGCGTAGGCCCGCGCGGCCGGCAGGCCCCTCGCGGCCAGCGTGACGTGGTCGTAGGCGTGCAGGATGTAGTGGGCGGCGCCGGGATGGTTCGGACTGCGGGCAAACACTTTTTCGGCAATGCCACCCGCCTGCTGGCGGATTGGCACGGACGCGTCACCCCGAGGCAGCGTCGCCAGCAGCGCGAGCGCATAGAAGGTTTGCGCTTCGTCATCGGTTGGGTTCTCCGCCGCCACGGTGGCCATGGCCCTGGCATGAGCGGCGGCCCGCGCCGGCTCGTCGCCGGGGCCGAACAGGGCTTCGACCGCCCGCATGAAGCCCTGTTCGCGCGGCGTCTTGGCCTTGGCGATTCGCGCCTCCGGCGTGGGACCGAGCTTCGCCAATGCCGCCCGCCCTTTCGGCACCTCCTCGAAGAACCACAGCGGCTGACTGAAGCTCATGGCCTCGCCCCAGTAAGCCATAGCGAAATTAGGGTCAGCCTTCTGCGCTGCACGGAACGCGTCGATGGCGTCCTCGTAGCCGAAGCTATGGAGCCACGCGACGCCGCGGAGGAAATCGGCCTGGGCCGCTGGGGCGCCCGAATTGGGAAAGGAGACGCGGCCAATCGCGGCTTGCGGCTTGCGGCTTGCGGCTTGCGGCTTGGGGCTTGGGGCTTGAGCGAAAAGCGAGACGCCGACCGACAGAACCGCAGCCAAGGCGACCGTAACGCGACGCATTGGGAAAGGGTACTACAGGGCGTGAGGCTTGGGCAGCATGGTGACCCTACCCCACCATCCGGAATCCGGCGGTCGCGAAATGCGAGTCGAACGCAAAGGCGATCCGAATGCGACGCTCGGTCATCTGTACAAAGCTGAGCGCATCGACCGCCGACAGCTTGTGGAGGTCTGGCCGCTCGAAGTATGACCAAGCCTGCGCGAGCTCGGTGACCGTGGCCGGCAGTACCTTCAACCGCGTCACGAGCTGAAGCGAATCCTTCCAGGCCATGGCGACGTTCCGCGTCGCACTGCGATCCATGAATGTGAAGGTCTCCAACACGATCGGTACCGAGGTGTGAAATCGGACGCCGGCACTGAGCAACTGCGCCCAGGTAGCACGAGCCCGCGCGTGCAGCGGATCGCGCGTCAAGGCGAGGGCGATCCATGCCCCGGTGTCTACGAAGACCAGCTCGCCAGAACGCATATGTCAGGGCTCGTCGTAAATACGGTCGTGATCGACGGACGTGTGCGAGGGCTGACCGTCCCACAGGGCAACGGGTCCCGCTTCGGGTCGAAGCCAGACACGCCGGACGGCTTCGCGAACGAGGGCGGCAACGCTTCGACCCGACCGTCCCGCGACCGCGTGCAGCGCTTGCAACTCTTCATCGCGCAAGTAAACTTGCGTTTTGACCATGTGTGTCACTCTATATACGCGGATGACACCTGTCAAACTTGCCCGCGGCTTGCGGCTTGCGGCTTGGGGCTTGCGACCTGCGGCTTGCGGCTTGCGGCTTGCGCCGGGTGCGGGGCCGATGGCAGGACTCATGCTTCGCGACTGGGCATGAGCAGGGACCATCGGAAGCTTCAAGCCTTTCAATTGGCCGATCGACTTGTATTGAACGTGTACCGGGTCACGGCCACGTTCCCCGCCGCCGAACGCTATGGGCTGACTTCGCAGATTAGGCGAGCAGCGGTCTCGGTGCCGACCAACATCGTTGAGGGTTGCGCACGATCGGGCGAGGCGGATTACCTGAGGTTTCTCGATATCGCTTTCGCGTCATGCCGGGAGCTCTTGTATCTGATCAGCTTGGCGGGCCGGCTTGGTTTCGTGGACCAAGACTCCAGAGCCGGCCTGACGGAGACAGCCGACCACACGGCCGCGACCCTGTCGGCTCTGAGGAGTTCGGTGAGAACTTAGTTCCCGCCGGGGGTTGGGGCTACCCCGCGCAAGCCGCAGGTCGCAAGCCGCAGGCCGCAGCCCGCAAGCCGCGTACAAGCGAAAGGCCCGGAGCCTGAGAGCAACTGCTCCCAATCCCCGGGCCTTGATGTTTCGACCCCAGCTGCGCGCAAGCCGCAAGCCGCAAGCCGCAGGTCGCAAGCCCCTCTAGAACGACAGCCGGAACATCATCTGCGTCAGGCGCATGAAGCCGCGCTGCGCGGTGATGCGGCCGAAGGCAGTGCTGCCAAAGGCTGTGTTGGGCGTCTGGGTCTTCACGGTATTGGTGATGTTGAGCACTTCGACCTTGAGCTGCCCGCGCATCGAGCCGCCTAAACGGATGTCCTTCGATGCGACGAAGTCCCAGTTGTTGCGGTGGGGGGTCCGGACGTCGCCCAGAGTTCTCGGCGCGTTGCCCAACGTGTAGAGACCGGGATCCGAGAACGCGGCGCCGTTCAGCCAGGTGCCGGGGTTGGCGCCGGTGTAGAACAGCCGGTCTTCACGTTCCCCCGTGGTCAGCGGATCGCTACCCGACAGGTTGGGCCGCTGCATCGGGAAGAAGGCGTTCGACAACCCGTTCGAGCTGTTCGACACCGAGATCGGGAAGCCGCTCTCGAACGCGATGATCGACGAGATCGTCCAGTCACCGAGGATGGCGGCGCCGATGCCGCTTTGCGCCCAGCGCTTCCCTTCACCGAACGGCAGTTCGATGATCGGCGAGATGGCGATCTTGTGGGGCACATCGAGCAGACCGATGGACCACTCGGGCCCCAGGTCGTAGATGTTCTGGGCGTTGCCGTTGGTGGCCGAGAACGCGTTGGATTCGCCGAACTGGTTGTCCATCAGGCGGCTGTAGGTGTAGTTCATGCGGCCGCCCCAGCCGTTGCTCATCCGCTTCTCGAACTTGAGAATGGCGGCGTGATACTGGTTCTTCCCTTCGGTCGTCTGACGCATCAGGATGTTGCCGAACTGCGGGAACGGCCGCAGCGACTGCGCGCGAGTAATCGTCGCGCTACCCGGCGAGAAACCCGTCCCGGTTCCGAAGAACGGGTTGGGCACCTGCTGCGTGAGGGCCGAACCGAGCGCCAAGTGGCTCGGGTCAAGCTGATTGATGTTCAGCGTGGCCGAATCGTTGGCGCCACCGAGACCCAGGTTGCGGCCGGTCGCGCCGGAGTACTCGAATCCGATCGCGATATTGCCGCCGACCTCGCGGTTAAGGTCGAACGAGTACTGCTGCACATAGGGCGCGCCCTTGTCCTGGTCGATGAACTCGATGTTGCTGCCCACGCCCTCGAGGGCGCCGAGCGAGCTGCCGCGCGGCTGCGTCACACCGCCCGGGAACGGGTTGTTCAGCGTCAGCGTCGGCACGAACTGGCCCTGATTGGTGAAGGTGTTCTGGCTGAAGCCCACCTGGCCGTAATTGGCCGCACCCAGGAACGGGTAGTTCCAGGGCGCCTGGTAGATGCCGTAGCCGCCACGAATCACAGTCTTGGGGTTGGCGGAGTAGACTAATCCGAAGCGCGGCGAGAACTTAATGGCCGGCTGGTTGCCCTGCTCCGTCGGTGCGCCGTTCACACCGGCGTAAACCAAGCCGCCGCGCACCGGTCGCCCGTTGACGACGACGTTCCCCAGCGCACCGCCCGGGTTGAGCGTGCGGTCGAAGGCCACGGTGAAGCGGTCCTCTTCTTCCTTGAGACCCGTCTCGTGCTCGATGCGCAAGCCGCCATTGATGGTCAGCTTCGAGTTGACGCGGAAGTCATCCTGTAAGTACGCGCCGTAGTAGTTGAGGAAGTAGTTGGCCGGCGCCGACACACCGATGCGGCTCTGGTTGCCCGGATCACCGGAAATGTTACCGAGCAGCATGCTCGCCAGCGCGTTGCCAGACGGCGTCGCGCCGCCGACGCCGTTGACGTTCGGATTCGCCGAGGTGAAGCGACGGTCGAAGTTGAACACGCCCGCGCCACCTGAGTAGGACTGGGTGTCGATGCCGATCGTGCGGTAGTCGGCGCCCATCTTGAACGTGTGGCGGCCCACCAGCCTGGACACCGTCCCGTTGGCGCTCCACGAATAGAGGTTGCGATCCGACGGGTCGATCGCGCCCAGGGAATAGTAGTCGGTGATGCTGACGACCGGGAACTTAGGGGTCTGAATGGCGCTGCTGAACGCCGGCGCGAACCCGAGCGAAGCCGGGTCGAAGTCGATCGACAGCGTGTCGTTGTCGCGGAACTGCGTCCGGCCGTAGCGCAGGGTCACCACCGTGTTGTTGCTGGGCAGCCAGGTGTTGTTCAAGGCCAGCACGTGGACGCGCCGCTTCAGCAGGTAGTCGCCGTTGTCGATAAACCGGTTGGGGCCACTCAGGCCGGGCTCCAGGTAGTTCGCGCATGGCTCGTCGGTGGTGTTGTAGAGATAAAAGCCACTGAGCGAGACACTGTCGCTGAACCGGTGATCGAGTTTGCCGGTATACATCATCGCGCGGTCTTCAATCTGCGCCACGCTGAAGAAGTTCGCCAGGCCGTTGCTGACATCGTTGGTCGGATTCGGCAGGTAGCTCAGCATCTTGGTCGAGATCGGGTTCAAGCGACTGGCCGGAATGATGTTGCCGGGGAACGCCGTGCGGCCGTTGCCGCTGGCATCGCCGGTGAGCGGGTCGTAGACCACGACGAGGTTGCCGCTAGTGTCGCGCGACTGCGAGAAGTTGCCGGCCCGTTCTTGGGCGGTCGGCAGTCGGTTCGAGCCGTTGCGGGTGGTGTTCGAGCCGTAGCCTTCCATCGCGTACCAGAAGAAGGTGCGGTTCTTGATCACCGGTCCGCCGAAGCCGCCGCCGCCCAGGTGGAAGTAGGTTTCTGGCAACGGAATATTCTGCTTGGTCGAGAAGAAGTTGTTGGCCATGCCCCAGCGCGGGCGGTTCTGGTAGAAGCCGCTGCCGCTGAAGCTGTTGCCGCCCGACTTGGTGGCGACGTTGAACGTGCCGCCGCCAGTACGGCCGGCTTCGGCGTCATACAGGTGGATCTGCACGGCGACGTCGGCGATCGCCTCGATGGTGGGGTTGGCCGACGCGCGATTGCGAATGTCCGTCACCGGAACGCCATCCACCAGGTAGTTGTTGCCGCGACGCGTGCCGCCGCCAAGCGACAGCAGCGAGGCGTTGGTCTGGTCCTGTTGGCGATTGAACTGCGAGTCGCCCGATGCCACCACGGTGGGCAGCGTGACCGCGAAGAGGAACGCCGAACGGCCGCCACTCGGCAACGTCGAGAGCTGCTGCATGCTGATGACGCCGCCGCCGGTCGCGTTGGAGGTGTCGATGAGTGGCGCCGCACCGGTCACCGTGATGGTCTCCTGCAGCTGACCAACTTCGAGCCCGATGTCCATGGTCACAAACTGCTGGGCCGCAATGCGAAGGGCCTTCTGCTCGTAGGTCTTGAAACCGGTGAGTTCAGCCTTGACGGTGTAGGTGCCGGGAGGCACTGCCGCAAAGTTGTATTGGCCCTGCTCGTTCGAAACAGCGTCACGCGTCGCGCCGTTGCCTTCGTTGAGCAGCGTCACCGTGACGCCGGGCACCACACCGCCGGAGTCGCGTACCGCGCCGCGCAGACCGCCCGTGAACGTCTGCGCCCACGCCGTGCCCGAGACCACTGGAACCATGAGCAGCGCCAGTAAGCACCACCGTGACAAGGAATTCCTCATAACTCGCTTTCCTCCAAATCGATAAGTCCGCCGCCAGCCGCACCCGGCGTGACAGACACAACGCAGCCGCAGAGATCAAGCCAACTTCAACGAGCGAGCCCGAAGTAACGCTTTTCTAACAACGATGTGGGAGTGTAGGTCAGCCAGAGCGGGGTTTGCAAGGCCAGAACACCAGTCGTTACTCCAATTTTTTGGATATCAGTCCGTGACCGCGCCCTTGCTGGCCGTCGACACCTGACGGGCATATTTGGCGAGCACGCCCCTTGTGTAACGCGGCTTGCGCGGCCGCCACGCCTTCCGCCGCAGGCGCCACTCCTTCTCAGGGATGTCGGCAGTCAACAGCCGCGCTCGCGCGTCGATCGTGATTTGGTCCCCGTTCTTGACCAAGGCCAGCGGGCCGCCGACAAACGCCTCCGGCGTGATGTGGCCGACAACGAAACCGTGGGTGCCGCCGCTGAAGCGGCCGTCGGTAATCAACGCCACCTCGGCGCCCATGCCGCGGCCCATGATCGCGCTGGTCGGCGACAACATCTCGCGCATGCCCGGACCACCCCGCGGCCCCTCGTAGCGAATGACGACGACATCGCCCTTCTTGATCTTGCCGGCAAGAATGGCCGCGAGCGCGGCCTCTTCCCGGTCGTAGACTTTGGCCCGCCCGCTGAACCGCTCGCCTTCCTTGCCGCTGATCTTGGCAATCGCGCCGTCAGGGGCGAGGTTGCCGCGCAGCACCACCAGGTGGCTATCGTGCTTGATTGGGTGATCTAGTGATCTGATGATTTGTTGATCTGGTGGATAGTCCTTCACGTCGCGCAGGTTCTCGGCCAGCGTCCGGCCGGTCACGGTCATGGCGTCGCCGTGCAGCAGGCCGGCGTCGAGCAGCCGCTTCAAGAGCGGCGTGAGGCCGCCGATCTCGATCAATTCCGCCATCATGAACTTGCCGCTCGGCTTGAGGTCGGCGAGCACCGGCACCCGCTTGCCAATGCGCGTGAAGTCGTCCAGCGACAGCCGCACCTCCGCGGCGTGCGCGATCGCCAACAGGTGCAGCACCGCATTGGTCGAGCCGCCGAGCGCAATCACGGTCGCGATCGCATTCTCGAAGGCCTTGCGCGTGAGGATGTCGCGCGGCCGGATGTTCTCCTGTACCAGCCGCACCACCGCGGCGCCGGCGCTCACGCAGTCGCGCTTCTTGTCGTCGGAAATCGCCGCTTGCGCGGAACTGTTCGGCAGGCTCAAGCCCAGCGCCTCAATGGCCGAGGCCATCGTGTTCGCGGTGTACATGCCGCCGCACGATCCGGCGCCAGGACAGGCGTGCTGCTCGAGATCGGCGAGCGCCGCATCCGACAGCTTCCCCGCCGCGTGCTGCCCGACCGCTTCAAACACCGAGACGATGTCGACGGGGCGGTTCTGGAAGATGCCAGGCATGATGGTGCCGCCATAGACGAAGACCGCTGGACGGTTCAGGCGCGCCATGGCGATCGCGCACGCCGGCATGTTCTTGTCGCAGCCGCCGATCGCGACCAGGCCGTCGAGCCCCTCGGCGGCCATCACGGTTTCAATCGAGTCGGCGATGACTTCCCGCGACACCAGCGAGTACTTCATGCCCTCGGTGCCCATCGAGATGCCGTCGGACACCGTGATGGTGTTGAAGATCGAGGGCTTGCCGCCGGCGCCGTTCACGCCGTCGGCGGCGTGCCGGGCGAGCACATCGATGTGCATGTTGCACGGGGTCACCTGGCTCCAGGTGGAACAGACGCCGACCTGCGACTTCTGGAAGTCGGCGCGCGTGAAGCCCACGGCGTGCAACATGGCGCGTCCCGGCGCGCGCTCGGGACCATCGAGGACGAGGGAAGAGTGAGGCCGCTTGCTCATCGCGCGGAATTGTACAGCTTTGCGTCCCTCGCGTCCTTCGTGGTTGCATTAAGCTGACCACGTGGAGTCGGTACGCCTCGATATCTGGCTGGACGTGGCCTGTGTGTTCAAGACGCGCTCTGAAGCGCGGAAGGCCTGCAAGCTGGGCAAGGTCAGCGTCAACGCGCAGGTCGCCAAGCCGCATCGCGAGATCAAACCTGGCGACCTGCTGATCGTCCAGCGCCCGATGGGTCGCAAGCAGTTGCTGACCGTGGTCGGCGTCGCGGACCGCAGTGTGTCCCGCGCCGAGGCGCGCCTGCTGTACGAGGACACCTCGCCCAAACCGACGCCGGCAGAGGTCGAACTTCGTAAGCTCGAGCGTATCTACCGGGCAGCGGCCACGCCGCCGACCCGGCCCGACCGTGACCAGCGGCGGACGCTGCGCAGGTTGAAGCGGATGGAGTAAGATGCGCTCGTGCCTTTACGCTTCGTTGTGCTGCTCCTGGCAGGCGCGCTGTTCTTCTTCCTGCCCTTCACGGTCGACCTCCTCACCGACTGGCTGTGGTTCGGAGAGGTCGGGTACCAGGACGTCTACTCCACCGAGATTGCCGCGCGGGCCGTCATCGGCGTGGCCGTCTTCGCGGTCGCCGCCATCTGGCTGATGGCGAACTTGCGCGGCGCGCTGGCGTCGATCTCTTCGGCGCCGGTCACGTTCACCACCCGTGAAGGCTTCAGCGTGGCGCTGCCCACGCGTGACCAGCTCCGCCCCCTCGTCGCGCTCGCGGTCGTCGTCGCCGCGTTCCTGCTCGCGTCGTATGCGTCGAGCCAGTGGATGACGGTGCTCACCTGGTGGTACCAGGCGCCGTTCGGCAAGAGCGATCCCGTGCTGGGACATGATGCCAGCCTCTACATCTTCACGCTGCCGGCGATCGAACAGGCCCGCGGCCTGGCGATGGGCATGGTGTTGCTCGCCGCTGCCGGCGCCACCGCGTTGTACGCCGCGGCCGGCCAGATGGCGCTGACCCCGTTTGGCGTGCGCGTCGAGGATCGCGCGCGACGGCACCTCACCTGGCTCGCGGCCGCCCTGTTCCTGGTGCTCGCGCTTGGCGCGTGGCTCAGCCGCCTGCATGAAATCGTGACGACCTCGGGCATCATCCAGGGCGCGAGCTACGCCGATGTCTACGCGCGCATGCCGGCCGCCCTGGCGCTGATGGGCGCGGCCGTCGTCGCGGCGGGGCTGGCCGCCGCGTCGGCGGCGAGCAGTTCCAAACGGCTGCTGATTGCCGGTGCCGCGCTCTACGGCATCACCCTGCTCGGCGGCGCAGGCTACGCCACCGTGCTGCAGCGCTTCGCCGTGACGCCGAACGAGCAGGTCCGCGAGACACCGTTCATCGAGTACAACATCGCCGCCACCCGCGAGGCCTTTGCGCTGGACCAGGTGGAAGAGCGCGAGTTGCCGGGTGATGCCGCGTTGACGCGCGCCGACCTTGAAGCCAACCGCGGCACCCTCGACAACGTGCGCCTGTGGGACCACCAGCCGCTGCTCGACACCTTCGGGCAGATCCAGGAGATCCGCACGTACTACGATTTTGTGTCGGTCGACAACGACCGCTACACGATCGACGGCAAGAACCGGCAGGTCATGCTCTCGGTGCGCGAACTCAACCCGGCCTTGCTGCCCAACCGCACATGGATCAACGAGCGGCTGGTCTTCACCCATGGCCACGGCCTGACCCTCGGCCCGGTCAACCAGGTGACGAGCGAAGGCCTGCCCGTGCTCTTCGTCCGCGACCTGCCGCCGCTGACCACCGTCGGCATCAACATCACCGAGCCCAGCATCTATTACGGTGAGTTGGCCGGCGACTACGTGATCGTGCGCAGCAAGGCGCGGGAATTCCACTACCCGAAGGGCGAAGACAACGTCTACACGACCTACAACGGCACCGGCGGCGTGCCGGTCGGATCGTTCTGGAACAAGCTGCTGTTCGCGGCGCGCTTCCGGTCGTATCAGATTCTGCTGAGCGACGACATCACGGCGGAGAGCCGGTTGATGTTCGACCGCCAGATCCGCCGGCGCGTGTCGAAGATCGCGCCGTTCCTGGTGTTCGACGAGGACCCGTATCCGGTCGTGCAAGACGGCCGCATCTTCTGGATCCAGGACGCCTATACCGTGACCAATCGCTACCCGTACGCCTCGGCGGCCGGCGGCGTGAACTACATTCGCAACTCGGTCAAGGTGGTCATCGACGCGTATCACGGCTCGGTCAACTTCTACGCCGCTGAGCCAAACGATCCGATCGCGCAGACGCTGGCGCGCATCTTCCCCACGCTGCTCAAGCCGCTCAGCGAGATGCCCGAGGGCCTGCGCGCGCACGTGCGCTATCCGGAACGGATCTTCCAGATGCAGGCGGCGATCTACGCGACGTACCACATGACCAACCCGGCAGTGTTCTACAACAAGGAAGACCAGTGGGAAGTGCCGGTCGTCGACAGCGGCGGCGAGAACCGGCGCATGGAGCCGTACTACACGATGATGAAGCTGCCGGGCGAGACCGACGCCGAGTTCATCCAGATGCTGCCGTTCACGCCGCGCGGCCGCGACAACCTGGCGTCGTGGATGGTCGCGCGCAGCGACGGCGAGCACTACGGCAAGCTGCAGGTGTTTCAGTTTCCCAAGCAGATCCTGGTGTTCGGTCCGCAACAGGTGGTCGCCCGCATCAACCAGGACCAGGTAATCTCACCGCAGATCGCGCTCTGGAACCAGCGCGGCTCGGAAGTGATCCAGGGCACCCTGATGGTGATTCCGATCGAGCAGTCGCTGATCTACGTGCGGCCGCTCTACCTGCGGGCGCAGGCGGGACGCATTCCGGAACTCACGCGCGTGATCGTCGCGCATCAGAACCGCATCGTCATGGAGCGGACGCTCGACGAGGCGATTGACAGATTGTTCGGCGAGAGCGATCGCAGCGGGCGGCCGGCCGCGGCCGCGACGGCCACCCCGCCGCCAACTGCGGGAGGAACCACCGCCGCGGCGGTGGCCACGCCGGCCTCCGTCGAGTGGGAGCGGATGGGGACCGAGGCCCGCGACACCTACCAACGCGCGCTCGACGCGCAGCGGGCCGGCGACTGGGCCAAGTACGGAGACGAGATTCGCCGCCTGGGCGAACTGCTCGAGCGAATGAAACAGCGATAGGTGCTGGGGTGCTCGGGTGCTGAGGTGCTCGGGTGCTGAGGTGCTGCGGGGCTCAGACCGTGAGATAGATTCGCTTGCGGTGGAGCACCGTCAGGAGTGCGTACAGCAGCAGCAGGTTCGCGAGCGCGTGCAAGAGCGATGCGATGTGCGGTGGGGCGAACGGCACGAACGCCGAGACGTATAGCCAGCGGCCAAGCGACATCGCGGGATCTGGCCACTCGACGTAGATCAACGTCTTGGCCATAAGGCCAGACAGCACGAACAGCAGAATCGCATTGCGTCCGAGCGCCACGAACGGCTCGGTGACAGACCGCAGGCGCCCGATGGCGATGGCATCGAGCAACCAATTGCACACGGCCAGGGCCGCCGACGCCAGGCCCGCGGTGAACAGCGCGTAGGAACTGGTCCACAGACTCTTGTTCATCGGCAGCCAGACTGCCACTGCCAGTCCCGCAATCACGCCGGCAAGCCCCCAGACCAGCAGCCCCCGGACGATGGCGCGCGGTGATGGCGTCTCTTCGATCGACCATCCCGCGAGCACGCCGAACAGCGTCGTGCCGATCGCCGGGATCGTGCTCAAGAGCCCCTCTGGATCAAACGCCCCGCCCCGCCAGAGATGCCGGCCAAACACCGTGCGGTCGAGCCACGCACCGATGTTCCCAGCCGCCGTCAGGTCGCCGGGCGTGCCACCCGGGAACGGAACGAGCGCCAGCAGCAGCCAATAGCCCGCGAGCAAGGCCAGCGCGGCGATCAGGATCGACCGATTGCGAACCCGGCTGCGCGCGGCCGCCCGGGCAAGGAGAGCCGCGGCGACGTAGCACCAGGCAATGCGCGCGAGCACACCGGGAATGCGGATGGTAGCGAGGTTGAAGAACGGGAAGCCGGCGAGGAACAGCCCCAGCCCCCAGATGATCGCCCCGCGCTTGACGATGCTCGCGACGGTCGCGGCCTTCGACGACAGCGCCAGGGATACGCCAACGATGAACAGGAAGAACGGGAAGATGAGATCGGTCGGCGTCCAGCCATACCACTCGGCATGCAGCAGAGGCCAGTACACCGTGCCCCAGTCCCCAGGGTTGTTGACGATGACCATGGCGGCCACCGTCAGGCCGCGAAACACGTCAAGCGATCGCAGACGCATGTGCGCACCTTAGCACCTCAGCACCCCAGCACCCCAGCACCTGGAGATGCATACCAGGGGGGGGGGCTGAAGAGTTAAGAGTTAAGAGTTGACAGTTAAGAGTTGACAGTTAAGAGTTTGCAGTTAAGAGTTTGCAGAAAGTGCAGCGAGTGGGACGCGCGAGGTAGGCAGATTCTGCGGCCTTGGCGCTGGCTAACCGGCGATTTTCAAATGAATCTGAGCGGCAGCTGTCTTGCTCCTTCTGCCTGCATGAATCAGCAGCACCCTTCACCCAATCGGCAGCGGACCCTCGCTCTGCAGCGTCGCTCGTTCGAGTTCACGTGCGCCGTGATCGGCGCCTACCCAAGGCCAAGGCCCTTCGACGACCCGAGTCGCGACATCTGGCGCCAGCTGGTTCGCGCGGCCAGCTCAAGCACGTTCAATCTTGAAGAAGCCGACGCCGCGTCAAGCGACAGGGACTTCATCGCCAAGATGCGAATCGCCACCCGCGAGGCCAAAGAGGCCCATGTCGCGATCCGCCTGATCGAACGGTGCCGCCTCGCGGCGCACGAACAGGTCGCGCCTCTTCAAGATGAGGCCGACCAGCTCGCCGCCATCCTCTTCACGATCGTGAAGAATAGACAAGCGAAGCTCAAGCAGTTGCCAGTTAAGAGTTAAGAGTTGCCAGTTGCCAGTTGCCAGTTGCCAGTTGCCAGTTGCCAGTTGCCAGTTAACTCTTAACTCTTAACTGTTAACTGGCAACTGTTTCAGCAGTGCGCTTCGAACGCCTTCTGCAGTTCTGCGGCGATCGTGTCCGACGAGCGGGTCTCGATGTCTTTCCGCTCCATCAAATACACCAGCTTGCCGTCCTTGATCAGGCCGATCGACGGCGATGATGGCGGATACGGCGCGAAGTGCGCGCGGGCCGCGTCGGTGGCTTCGACATCGGCGCCGGCAAACACGGTGGCGAGACGATCGGGGCGCTTGCCCTGCCGCAGCGCCAGCGCGATGCCCGGGCGCGCCTTCCCCGCCGCGCAGCCACACACCGAGTTCACGACGATCATCGTCGTGCCGGTCTGCTTGACGGCGGCTTCGACGGCGTCCGGCGTCTTGAGGTCTTCGAAGCCCAGGCGCGACAACTCCGCGCGCATGGGCGCAATGAACGGTTCGGGATAGCGCTGCACGATCATGTTTTTCTCTGTCCTTATGAGTCCGCCCATATTGCTCAGGCGTCTTACTGTGCATCATTGTAACTGCAACGGTCCCCACCGAGCGGATTGCCCTGGTGCGGTGTCTCGGTGGCTTAGGCGATCAACCGCTGGATTTCGGCTTCGACCCTGGCGAACTCGGCATCGAGCGAGGCCACCACTCCTGGCAGGTTGGCCAGGTCGCCAGACTTGCCCTGCTCATCGAGCACTTTGCACACGGCCAGCAGATCGTTGGCGCCAATGTTGCCCGCGCTCCCCTTCAGCGAATGGGCCGCGCGTTGCATCTCCACGGCGTTGCCGGCCTGCCACGCGGCGCGCAGCCGCTCAATGCGAACCGGCACATCGTCCAGGAACAGTTGCAACACTTCCTTCAGTACATCCGGCTCGCCCGGCGGCTGCAGTTGCCGCAACCCTGCGATCACGATCGAGTCGAGCGCGGGCGGGGTCAAGGTCGCCCCTTCTGCTGGCGCTGGGCCTGCGTCACATCTTCCAGCGCATCCAACTGCGGCTTGACGAAGCGGTCGTAGCAATTGGGACAGTAGCCGTGCGAGAACGACACGCCCGAGCGATCGTGGAAATAGGTTTCCACCTTCTCCCAGTAATTCTGGTCGTTGCGAATCGCCTTGCAGTACGCGCACATCGGCAACAACGTCTGCAGGGCCTTGACGTTGGCCAGGGCCTCTTCGAGGCTCCGCACCCGCGCGATCAGCTCATCCTCGTTCGCGGGTTTCGTGACGTAGTCGTTGGCTCCGGCCTTGAGCCCAGTGACGATGTCGGCGGATGAGTCGCGCGAGGTCAGCAGGATGACGTAGGTGGGCGTCTGCTCGCCCCGCGCCCGGATCCGCTCGGCCACCTCGGGCCCGGCCATGCCGGGCATTTCCCAGTCCAGCAGGGCAATCGCCGGCGGGTTCGGCGCCGCGAGTTGTTGCCACGCCTGCTCGCCGTCGGACGCGAACGTGACCTGGTAACCGGCCTTCTTCAGCATCGCGCCCACGACGGTCCGCGACACAGGTTCGTCATCGGCAACCAGGACGCGGACAGGAGCCATGCTCGGATGTTATCATCCGCGCCATGCGAAACCTTGCTACCTTGTTCGCCGGTCTGACCCTGCTCTTCTCGCTGGCGGCGCCGGCCGCCGCGCAGGTGACCGCCTTTGTCGGCGGACGCCTGATCGATGGCACCGGACGTGTCATCGAGAACGGCACGCTCGTCATCGACGGCGTGCGAATCGTCGCCGCTGGACCCGTAGCAACGACGACGGTGCCGGCCGGCGCGATGCGCGTCGACGCCAGAGGCAAGACCCTGCTGCCTGGCCTCGTCAACGCCCACGGCCACCTCGCCGCCACCGTCGGGCTGCGGTCCGACCCATCGTCCTACACCCGCGAGAACCTGATCCGGCAACTCCGCACCTACGCGCAGTACGGCGTGACGACGGTGTTCAGCCTCGGCGATGACCAAGCCGCGGGCTTCGACTTGCGTAACGAACAAAACACCGGCCCGTTGGATCGCGCGCGTCTGTTCGTCGCGGGTCCGGTGATCACCGGTGACACGGCCGAGGCCGCACGGGCGATGGCGATCAAGGTCGCCGAGATGAAGCCCGATCTGCTCAAGATTCGTGTCGACGACAATCTCGGCACTGGCCGCAAGATGCCCGAGCCGGCCTGGCGTGCCGCGATCGACGAGGCGCACAAGCGCAACCTGAAGGTCGCGGTGCATATCTACTCGCTGGCCGATGCCAAGGCCACCCTCAGCGGCGGCGCCGACTTCATTGCCCACAGCGTGCGCGACGCGCCGGTCGATGACGCGTTCATCGCGGCCATGACGAGTCGTGACGTGTGCTACTCCCCCACCTTCACCCGCGAGATCTCGACCTTCATCTACGGCGCCACGCCGACATGGGTGGATGACCCGTTCTTCGTCAAAGGCGTCACGCCGGACATCATCTCGCAACTGAAGGACCCGAAGCGCCAGGAGCAGATTCGCAACGGCGCCGGGTGGCAGGCCGGGCAGCAATACCAGGCGGGCCTGGAAGTGGCGAAGCGGAACTTGAAGACGCTGGTCGATCGCGGCGTGCGCATCGCCTTCGGCACCGACACCGGCCCGCCGGCGCGCTTCCAGGGCTTCTTCGAGCACCTGGAGCTCGAGATGATGGTGGACGCCGGCCTCACGCCGATGCAGGCGCTGGTCGCAGCGACGGGCGACGCGGCGCGGTGCCATCAGCGCGCTGGACAGTTCGGGACGCTGGCCGCTGGTGCGGCGGCGGACTTGCTGATCCTCGGCGCCAATCCGCTGGAGAATATTCGCAACACGCGCAGCATCGAGCAGGTGTGGATCAACGGGCGCAGGATAGGAGCGAACTGAGGGCTTGAGGGCTTGAGGGCTTGAGGGCTTGAGGGCTTGGGGCTTGAGGGCTTGAGGCTTGAGGCTTGAGGCTTGGACGACCCGGCCCCCACCCGCCCGACCAGCCCCACCCGCCCGACCGGCCCTATCGTGGTCGTCGGGCAGGCCCGTACACCGGCCGACCGGGCCGCGCACCAGTGAGTCCCCTGGGATCGAGCACCGGGACGCCGTTCACCACGACGTGCTCGATGCCAGTCGGGTACTGATGCGGCCGCTCGTAGGTCGCGTTGTCCTTGACGGTGGCCGGGTTGAAGACCACCACGTCGGCGAGCAGGCCCGTCCTGATCGATCCCCGGTCCGTGATGCCCATCTGCGCCGCCGCCGCGCTCGTCATGCGACGCACGGCGTCCGGCAAGGTCAGCACCTTGTCCTCACGCACGTACTTCGATAGCACTCGCGGAAAGGTGCCGTAGGCTCGCGGGTGCGGTGCCCCCCGTGCCAGCGCTCCCTCGGCGCGCAGCGCGGACGAGTCGGTGCCAATCGTCACCAACGGCGATCGCAAGCCGGTCGCGACATCCTCGTCGCTCATCATGTGATACAACGCGCCAATCCGGCCGCCGCTGTCGAGCAGCAACCCGAAGTAGACCTCCCACGGATCGGCCTTTCGCTCGGCAGCGATCTGCGAGATGCGCTTGCCGATGACCGACCGATCCAGCGAGGACGGCACCGACGCCACCTGGATGCCGTCGAACGTCGCCGCCAGCAACAGGTTCTCCCAGCCGTCGATCTTGGTTTCGATCTCGGCCCGCGCGCGCTTGCGCACCTCGGGATCGCGCAGGCGGGTGAGCATCTTCTCGCGCCCGCCCTCCTGCACCCACAGCGGCAGCGTCGCCGCCAGGCCGGTGCCGCCGGCTGTGTACGGGTACATCGTCGCCGTGACCCGGCTTCCGCCGGCGTTGGCCTTCTCGATCTTGTCCAGCGCCTCGCGCATGCGGCCCCAGTTTGCCTTGGCGCCCACCTTCAAGTGAAAGATCACCACCGGCAGTCCTGCATCGCGGCCGATGCCAATCGCTTCGTCGAGCGCGTTGAACAGGTTGAAGCTCTCGCCGCGAATGTGGGTGATGTAGATGCCGCGGTGCTTCGCGGCGACTTTCGCCAGTGCCACGAGCTCGTCGGTGCTGGCAAAGGAGCCGGGCACATAGATCAACGCACTGGACAAGCCGAACGCGCCATCCTGCATCGCTCGATCGACCATCGCTTCCATCCGCGACAGTTCCTCGGCCGTCGGCCGTCGGTTATCCATGCCGACGATCGCGCGCCGCACGGCGGTCGCCGGCACGAACGTGCCGAGGTTGATCGTCGTTCCCCGCTCGCGCAGGCGTTCGAAGTAGCCGCTGAAGCCGGTCCAATCGAACGCGACGCCAAACGGTGTCAGCGCCTCAACGTCGGCCGTGTCCTCGGTCCACAACGCCGGCGATCCGCCCTCACCGATGATCTCGGTCGTGATGCCCTGGCGCAGGTGGCTCTCGCCATTGCCGTCGGCCAACAAGGTCGTACCCGATTGTCCTTGCACGTCGATGAAGCCCGGCGCCACCACCAGGCCCGTCGCGTCGATCACCTGGCCGGCCTGGACCGACGACAGATCGCCCACGGCGGTAATCCGATCGCCGGTGATGCCCACATCCTCGCGGCGCGACGGCCCGCCGTCCCCGGTCATGACCTCGCCGCCGCGGATGATCACGTCGTAGCGAACCGGCGGCGTACAGCCGGGCAGCAGGACCAGGCACAACCCGGCAGCCACCGAGAGCAGGAGCGCGCGCATCAACCTCATTGGACGCCACTATAATCGTTTCACCATCTCGACCCAAGCCACCGTCACCGCGTACCTGCCCGAAACGCTGGCCACGGGACCGGCCAGCCGCGGGCTCTTCACCGACAGCGACTACCACCAGGTGCGCGCGTTTTTCGACGCCCGTCCGCACTTGACGCCGACACCGCTGCACGACCTGCCTGGCCTGGCCCGCGCACTCGGTGTCGGCCAGGTGATGGTCAAGGACGAGACCGGGCGCTTCGGCCTGAACGCCTTCAAGCTGCTCGGCGCCCGATTCGCGATTGAGACGTTGCTCGCCGAGGGCGCGCTCGCGCCGGGGCAGACCGTGGTCTGCGCCAGCGAAGGCAATCATGGACGGGCCGTGGCGCGAGCCGCGCACGACGCCGGCTGCCACGCCCGCGTCTACATGGCGGCAGACGCATCGCAGGTACGCGTCGATGCCATTGCCGCCGAGGGCGCGACCGTCGTGCGCGTCGCCGGTTCCTATGACGATGCGGTCCGGATGCTGAGCGCGGATGCCGAGGCGAATAGCTGGACCATCGTGTCGGACACCTCATGGGAAGGCTACGAGCGCATCCCCCGGCTGATCATGCTCGGCTATACGCACATGATGGATGAAGTCGCGGCCGAGAGCGACATCGTCTTTGTTCAGGGCGGCGTCGGCGGTTTGCTCTGCGGCGTCGCCAGTTGGTGCGCACGTCACGCGGCCCATCGCCAGGTCGTGTCGGTGGAGCCGACCACGGCGGCGTGCCTCCAGGCGTCAGCCCGGGCCGGCCGTCCGACCGTCGTCGATGGCCCGCTGGCGACGACCATGGCCGGCCTTCGCAATCGCGAGGTCTCGCCTCTAGCCTTCAACTCCGTCGTCTCGACGGTGGCGGCGTATCTGGCGATCGACGATCGGTGGGCACACGATGCGATGCGGATGCTCGCGCATCCGGCCAGCGGTGATCCGACGGTCGCCGCCGGTGCGTCGGGAGCGGCCGCGCTCGGCGGCGTGCTCGCCGTGTGCCGAGATCCCGGGATGGCCGGCGTGCGCGAGCGTCTGGGCCTCGGGCCCGACACGCGCCTGCTGGTCCTGGTCAGCGAAGGCGTGACCGATCCTTCGCTCTGGCACACAATAACGGCAGACCTGCCGGGATCCGCCGACTCTCGCTGAGCCTCGCTGTCCTGCCGTTATTCGGCGCCCTGACCGTGATGGATGACATGGCCGCAGGGCCGCATGCTCGGGACGGCCGTTCCCGACTCGCACGACCCGCGATGGAACCTTCAGCCTCTAACTCTCGTTTTTCCAATATGTTGGGCCCGGACGGCGGGCTGGCACAACCCTTGAGTAAGGAAAGCGATAACCGGTGCCATCGTTCTTGGTGGTGATCACCGTCTAAGATAGGGCAACCTAGAGACATGGACATTCAGCGTCCCGCATCCGTCGCGCAAGGCAAGAAGCGCAAGCAGATCATGTTGGGGGTGGTCGGCGTGCTCGTCATCGGCCTCGTCTCGGTCGTCCTGGCCCGGCTCAAGCCCGCCGCGCCTACGGTCGAGCGGGCCACGGTGTGGGTCGATACCGTGAAGCGCGGACCGATGCTGCGCCAGGTCCGCGGCCTCGGCACGCTGGTTCCGGTCGATGAAGCCCGGCGCTGGGTGCCGGCCTCCACGCAAGGACGCGTCGAACGCATCGTGCTGCGCCCCGGCGCGCAGGTGACGCCCGACACGGTGGTGCTCGAACTGAGCGACCCGCAGGCCCAACAGGCGCTCAGCGATGCCGAGCAGCAGTTGCGGGCCTCCGAAGCGGACTACGCCAGCCTCAAGGCCACGCTGGATATCGAGAACCTGAATCAACGTTCGGCGGCGGCGATTGTCGAGGCCGACTACGAAAACGCGCGGCTCGAGAAAGAAGTCAATGAGGGCCTCGCCAAAGACGGCCTCGTCTCGAATCTCCTGCTCAAGCAGTCCACGGTGCGCGCCGAGTCACTGGCCACTCGCGACAAAATCGAGAAGGAACGCCTGAAGGTGAACCAGGCCAGCGTGCTGGCCCGGCTCCAGTCCCAGCAGGCCCGCATCGATCAGCTTCGCTCGCTGTATGCCCTGCGGCGTCAGCAGGTCGATCAACTGCGCGTGCGTGCCGGTATGTTTGGCGTGCTCGAGCAGGTTCCGGTGGAAGTCGGCCAGCAGGTGGCGCCCGGCACCAACCTGGTTCGTGTGGCCGATCCCACGCGGCTCAAAGCCGAACTGCGCATCGCGGAAACGCAAGCCAAGGATCTCACCATCGGCCAGATCGCGCAGGTCGACACCCGCAACGGCATCATCCCCGGCAAGGTCATTCGCATTGACCCGGCCGCCACCAACGGCACGGTGACCGTGGACGTGGCGCTCGAGGGCCCACTGCCCCGTGGCGCACGGCCCGACCTGAGCGTGGACGGCACGATTGAACTGGAGCGCCTGGATAACGTCCTGTACGTTGGGCGTCCGGCGTTCGGGCAGGAACAGAGCACGGTCGGCCTGTTCAAGATCGACAAGACGGGCGAAGCGTCGCGCGCGCAGGTGCAATTGGGCCGCAGCTCCGTGAACACCATCGAGATTCTCGGCGGCCTGGCGGAAGGGGACGAAGTCGTCCTGTCCGACATGTCGGCGTGGGATCAATTCGATCGCATTCGGTTACGGTAGTTTTCGCTACTGAAGGAGTCTTCTGATGAACGCTTCCGCGCAGCCCCTGATTCGCCTGACTGGCATCAAGAAGGTGTTCTATACGGACGAAGTGGAAACCCACGCGCTGGCCGACATTCACCTGGAGATCCAGCAGGGTGAGTACGTGGCCATTGCCGGACCGTCGGGCTGCGGCAAGTCGACGCTGCTCGCCATTCTCGGCTTGCTCGACACGGCGACCGAAGGCACCTACACACTGAACGGCAACGAGGCGGCCAACCTGTCGCTGTCGGAGCGCGCGCGCGTGCGCAACCGCGAGATTGGGTTCATCTTCCAGAGCTTCAACCTGATCGGCGACCTCACGGTGTTCGAGAACGTGGAGCTGCCGCTGATCTACCGCGGCATGAAGACCGCCGAACGCCGCGAGCGCGCCAACGCGGCGCTCGAGCGCGTCGGCATGGCCCATCGCGCCAAGCACCTGCCCTCGCAGCTCTCCGGCGGTCAGCAGCAGCGGGTCGCCGTCGCCCGCGCCGTCGGCGGCCAGCCGTCCATCCTGCTGGCGGACGAACCGACTGGTAACCTCGACTCGAAGAACGGCGAAGCCGTGATGGATCTGCTGCGCGAACTGCATCGTGGCGGTGCCACGATCTGCATGGTGACGCACGACCCGCGCTACGCCGCGCACGCCGACCGCGGCATTCACCTCTTCGACGGCCGCGTCGTCGAAGAGAACGTCGGAACGGCAGTCTAGCAATACGTTCTCCGCCCTTCGCGATTCGCGGTTCGCGGTTCGCGGTTCGCCATTTGCCAATAGCGAACGGCGAACCGCGATCCGCTATTCTTGTTTCCCATGATCAAGCTCACCAACATCGAAAAATCCTACCGGCACGGCTTGTCTCAGACCTTCGTCTTGCGCCGAGTGAACGCGGAGATTCGCCAAGGCGACTTCGTCTCAATCATGGGGCCGTCGGGCGCCGGCAAGAGCACGCTGCTGCACATTCTAGGGATGCATGACAGCGCCTGGACCGGTGAGTATTGGCTGTTTGACGATCCCATTCACCAGCTCTCGGCAAAGGACCGTATGCGCGCGCAGAAGCAGCACATCGGGTTTGTGTTCCAGAGCTATCACCTGCTCGACAACCTGACCGTCTACGAGAACATCGACCTGCCGCTGTCGTACCGCGATGTGAAGAAGTCGGAGCGCGAGGGCATGGTCGCCGACATTCTCGACCGCTTCAATATCGTCGGGAAGAAAGACCTGTTTCCGAACCAGTTGTCGGGCGGCCAACAGCAACTGGTCGCGGTCGCGCGCGCCGTGGTCGCCAAGCCGGCGCTGATCCTGGCCGACGAGCCCACCGGCAATCTCCATACCGATCAAGGCAAGGAGATCATGGAGTTGTTCCGGCGCCTCAACGAAGCCGGCACCACCATCGTGCAGGTCACGCACTCGCAAGCCAACGCCGCGTTCGGCAAGCGCGTGATCAATCTCACAGACGGCTGGATTGTCGATGAGAACTGAGCGGCTGCTGTCGATCGTCCGGACGCAGACTGAACTGGGCCGAGCCATTCGGCGCGGACGCCAGCTCGAAGCGGCCAACCAGGCGCTGCAGTCGGACGGGCGTTCGCCAATGCTCGCGGAGTCAGCGGCCATGCGGCCCGTGCTGGAGATGATCGCTCGCCTCGGGCCAGCGGCCGCCAACGTGCCGATCACCGGCGAGAACGGCACCGGCAAGAGCCTGGTAGCGCAAGCGCTGCATGCGGTGTCGCCGCGGACGGGGCGTCCCATGGTGACCGTGAACGCCGGTGGCATGGCCGAGGGCGTGTTCGAGTCGGAACTGTTCGGCCACCTCAAGGGCGCGTTCACCGATGCCAAGGCGGATCGCGTGGGCCGCTTCGAGTTGGCTGACGGCAGCACACTGTTTCTCGACGAGATCGCCAACCTGCCGATGACCCAGCAGAAGCTGCTGCGCGTGATCGAGACCGGCGAATTCGAGCGGCTCGGGCATCGGCCTGGTGTTATGCCGCCAGATTGCCGAGGGCCACGGCGGGGCGCGGCTGACGCTGCCGATCGAGGCATGACTCGGCTGTCGCTGGTCATCCCGGCATATAACGAAGCGCAGTTGCTGCCGCGCCTGCTCGACACCATCGACATCGCCCGTGCCCGATACTCCGGCGGCGCCGAGGCGATCGAGGTGGTGGTCGCCGACAACGGCTCCACCGACAGCACTGCGACGATTGCCTCGGCGCGCGGGTGCCGGGTGGCCGCCGTCGCCAAGCGCATGATCGGCGCGGCGCGTAATGGCGGCGCCGCACTTGCGACGGCTCCCATCCTCTGCTTCGTCGACGCCGACATGCAGGTGCATCCCGAGACCTTCAATGCGATCGGTAATCAGGGTCCCTTCGGCCCTTTGAGGATTTCGTCGACGACGAACACGTCGGTGAGCAGCGCGCGCACGTGAATGGAGGCATTCACGTTGTCGACCATTTGGGAGCTGATGCCGGGCTGTCCCAGCAACAGGCGAAGGGCGGCCTGGGTCGCGGCCGCGTCGCGAGACAAGACCTCGAGAAAGACGTCGAGCGACTCTGCCGGGCCGACACCGAGCGTCTTCGCGCAGTCGCGATAGGCGTCCGCCAAGCCGATCAGTGCCGTGTCAAATCGCTGGAGATGATCGCGGAGCTGCCCACTGTTGGCAGCCCCTCGATCGGTGTGCAGACCCTGGGCCGCGTAGCCCAGCATCAGTTCGTAGCCACCCTCGATTGCTTCCGCGCGGCGGGCCAGCTCTTCGCGTGCCGCCTCAGGCGACAGGGTGCCAGATGTCGCCTCAGGCGACATCGGAACCGGACTTGCTCTCGGCGACCCAGCGATCCGGGTCGTGGTGCTCCAGGTACTGGCGGCGGGTGATGGTGCCGAAAATCATGGATTTGGTGATCCACAGCTTCTCGGGACGCAGCGCGAAGTAGATGTGCGCGATGACGAGGCCGACAAAGCCGACGCCCATCAAGCCATGCACGACGTAAGTGATGCCCCACGTCGAGTCAGTCAGTATGTAGGGATTGCGCTCGACAATGCCGGTGCGCACGCGCCACATCATCAGGATGCCGGTGGCGATCACCGACAGGCCGGCCACCATCACCGCCAGATGGTACAGCCGGTTGCCGAGCGGATACTTACCCGACTTGGGACCCGGCGCGTCGATGCCCACTTCCCGCAGCATCTCGGCCTTGAACTCCGGGATGTCCCTCGGACCGATCCAGATCGACCAGAAGTCGAGGACGAACGTGGCATGCACGATGTGGAACATGATCGACGCCGTGAGCAGGATGCCGGCCATCCAGTGCCACCACACCCACGCGAACTGCACGCCGACGATCGGCAGGAAGGCCGTGAACAGCAGCGTCAGCATGCTGAACGCCATCACCCAGTGGAACACTCGCGACACGAAGCTATGGCGCAGGATGTTCGCCGGCAGGCCCTTGCGTTCCGCCTCCATGCGATCCACTTCAGACGCGTCTCGCTTGTGGTGCTGCGAGAACAGCATGTAGCCACCGTGCGCGAGCAGAAACAACAGGCCGCCCACGAGCGCCGCCCAGAACAGGTCCCACGAGATATGGATGAGGACCGACTCACCCCATGGGTTGCGGGCCCAACTTACGAGGTTGCCCATTCAGCCTCTCCCCGAATGGCGCGCTTCACCAAGGCCTTGACCAGCGGGATCTTGTAGGCGTTGTGACGCAGCGGCACGGCGCCTTGCACGGCGAGGTCGGCGGCCATTTCAGCCGTGGCCTTGTCGCGCGGCCTGCCCTTGATGGCGGCCTCGACCGCGTCGAGACGCAGCGGCTCGGCCGACACGCCATTCACGACCATCCGCGCGTCGCCGATCGTCGTGCCCGACATGTTCAGCGAGGCGGCGATGTTGACCAGCGCGAAGTCCCACACCATGCGGTCGCGCACCTTCTCGAAGTAGTACGCCTTGCCGGCCCAGGTGGCCGGAATCCGGATGGCGGTGAGCAAATCGCCAGGCCGCAGCACCGTGAGCCGGGTGATGTCGATGCCGGGGCCGACGAAGAACTCACGGGCCGGCACGACGCGCTCCGTGGAGCCGCGCTTGATCACGAATTCAGCGTCGAGCGCGATCAGCGCCGGCGCCGTGTCGGACGGGTTCACCGCGACGCAGCGATCGGCGTTGAAGATCGCGTGCTCGCGGTTCACGGCGGTCGGCGTGTCGGCGTAGCAGATGTTGCCGCCCGCCCGATAACACGGCCAGCCGGCACGGTAGTACGAGCAGCGCGCGTCCTGCGACACGTTGCCGCCGACCGTGCCCTGGTTGCGAATCTGCGGCGAGGCGACAATCAGCGCCGCCTCCGCCAGCAGCGGGAACCGTTCCTTGACGAGCGGATTGTTCGCCACGGTCGTCAGCGTCGTCGTGGCGCCGATCTCGAGGCCACCGGCCGCGTCCTTGATCCCGCGCAGTTCTTCGACCATACCGAGGTCGACCACCACTTTGGGCTTGCGGATACGGTCCTTCAGCCAATCAAAAGTATCCATCCCGCCAGCCATGACCCAGGCATCGGCGCCATGGCGGTCGAGAATGTCGAGAGCGTCGCCGACGCTCGCGGGTTGAAAGAGCTCGAATGCCGACATGACGTCGCGAATTGGTGGCATTGTCCTGAT
>JBCKZH010000018.1:0-42576 GCA_038919385.1 Vicinamibacterales bacterium
ACCCCTCACGCTCACCACCTGAACGCGGTGGAGGCCGCCTGGTTCGCCAGGCGGCTCGCCAGACTCGCGGCAACGCCCTCGTCCAGATAGGGGATGTCCACGCGATGGGATGACGGTCCGGCGCCCGCGGTGTCAACCCGGACACGCGCCATCGCCGCCCACCGATCGAACGGGGACTGCCGCAGGCTGACCGACTGAATCTTGTTGGCGCGGGCGACCGTCGTCTGCCGCCAGATCCAGCCGCTGCGGATGAGCACGACCTCATCGTGTTCGGCCCAATGCAGGTGCCGGACATACTGACGCGCTGAGGCGGCGGCCCACGCCGCCGATACCATCAGCAGAGCGATGACGCCCGTACCGATTGACATGAACCATGTGGCGCCGATCGCGGCCGCAATCACCAGGTTCGGTCGCAGCGCCCGCTGAAACGCACGCGGGTGGACCGGTTGCCACGCCACGTCGCCGATCTCGAATCCGGGCACGATCTGCTGGAGCAGCTCCGGCAACGCCGAGACGCGGATCAACGGCGCGAGCCACTCCCGATCGCGAGGACCCGCTTGCTCCGATCCGGCGCCGCCGGCGGTTTCAACCCGCACCGAGGCGCGACCCAGCCATCGGTGCAGCGGCCCCTGCCGGATGGTGATGGTCTGGATGCGACGGATCGGGATGGTCGCGGCGACGCGGGTCAGCAAACCGAATTCGAGGCGCAGATCCTCGCGAACCCGCATCAGGTGAAAGTCGTACAGCCGCAGGAACGCCCAGGCCATCGACACGACCCGGATCAACAACAACAGCAGCGCAAACCCCAACCCGGCGAGGGCGATGGCCGGCAGCGATGGCCCCGGGCCATCGAACACGCTCCTGGCCAGGGTGCGGAACACGCCGCGATTGAAGGTGTCATCGCCGAACACCCGGTTCCAGAATCCGCCGAGGACGCCCGATTCCCAGGCGATGCCGTAGGCCGTGCCAATCAGAATCATCCCCTTGTTCTCGAGGAATCCGCATAACAACAACTCGGGGATGGCGAGTCGCAGCAACGTGTGCCCGGTGCCGTCCGATGCCGTCTCGACGGCGGCACCCGTCAGACCAGACAGCGGCGCCACCCGTCCGGCGAACACCCGGCGGCGCATCTCGTCGAACGCCGCCACGGGCAGCACGCTCAAGCGCGTCTCTTCGTCCTTGCCGCCGCCGGTTTCCACGCGAATCTCAACCACGCCCAGCACGCGGTGGATCACGTTCTGCACGGCATCAAGATTCTGGATCTTGGCGAACGGCACGTGCCGCTCGTTGCGGAAGATGAGGCCCGATCGAATGACCAGCTCGTGCGGGTCGTAGCGCAGTCGGAAGGTCAGATAGCGCGTCACGCTGAAGACGAGGGCGGGCACGAGCGGGACGATCAGCCACATCTCCCACCCGGCGGGCAACCGGCCGAACATTCCGCCCTGACCACCGGACGAGGCGCCAAACAACACCAACAAGGCCGGAAAGGCGAATCTGCGCAGGTGCTTGACGATCTCGAACAACAGCGTCGCCGGATGCAGCCGCTGTTCAGACGGCATCGGCGTCTCCCGACGGCAGCAAGTGCTCGCGAATGCGAAGCGCGGCCCCATGCTCGAGGCCGCCGAGCTCGACCTTCGCGTGGTCGGTGCCGGCTGTGTAGATCACCAGCGTACCAAGGCCGTAGCGGCGCTCGATCGGCCCTTGCGAGACGTCGGTGTGCTGCACGCGAGACCGCGGCACGTTGATGACGACGCGCCAGTAGACGCCCTTGCGGATCTCGATGCCCTGGGCATCGACGCGATACCTGGTGTGCCGGTACTCGCGCACGGGCCATCGGTACGCGTGCCACGCCAGGGCGGCACCGGCGGCCAGCCACAGCACCGGTAGCAACGGGCGGAGCACACCTGGCAGGTCGTCCGCCGTCAGCAGGAACACGGCCAGGCCGGCGGACGAACCGGCGGCGAGGACGGCGGTGAAGATCCAGCCGCCGATCCGTTGAACGTGGATCGAGCGCGGATCGAGTGCGTGATCCTCGCCATCCGCGACCGCACAAGGGTTCGGCTCGTCCACGAGTGCGATTCTACGGGAATCGCGGCTCCGTTGGACACCGCCGCAAACGCCTTGATTCACGGGGAAGAACGCAGGACAATCTGCCCGAGGTTCCCATATGGCTCGCCCGCTGCTCGCCGGCATCGCCGCTCTACTGGTCTCATTCGTGGCACTCGTGACCGCGCAACAAGCGCCCGCGCCGGTCGACGACAAGGCGCTGGCGAGCGTCGAGTCTCGGCGCGGCGATTGGCTGTCGTACGGGCGCGACTACTACGAGCAGCGCTTCAGTCCCCTGGATCAGATTAACGACACCAACGCGGCACAACTCGGCCTGGCGTGGTCGTTCGAGACCGCGACCGACCGCGGCCTCGAGGCCACACCGCTGGTGATCGACGGCGTGATGTACACGACCGGTTCGTGGAGCGTCACCTACGCCATCGACGCGAAGACCGGCCAGCAGCTCTGGAAGTACGACCCCGAGGTGCACCGGAAATACGACGCCCTGGCCTGCTGCGATGTCGTCAATCGCGGCGCGGCCTTTTACAAGGGGCGCGTCTACGTCGGTGTGCTCGACGGCCGGCTCGCGGCGATCGATGCGAAGACCGGGAAGGTGGCGTGGCAGACGACCACCGTCGATCAAGCGCAGCCGTACACGATCACCGGCGCGCCGCGCATCGCCAAGGGCAAGGTGATCATCGGCAACGGCGGCGCCGAGTACGGCGTCCGCGGCTACGTCTCGGCGTACGACGCCGAGACCGGAAAGCTGGCGTGGCGGTTCTACACGGTCCCCGGCGATCCGTCCAAGCCGCAGGAGAACAAGGCCCTCGATGCGGCGTTGCCCACCTGGAAGGGCAACGACTGGTGGAAACAAGGCGGCGGCGGCACGGTCTGGGATTCGATCGTCTACGACCCCGAGATCAACCTGCTCTACGTCGGCACCGGCAACGGCGCGACGTGGAACCGCCATCTGCGCAGCCCGGGCGGCGGCGATAACCTGTACCTGGCGTCAATCCTTGCCATCAACCCGGACAACGGCGAGTTGGTCTGGCACTACCAGACGGTCCCTGGCGACACGTGGGACTACACGGCCGTGCAGCCGATGATGCTGGCCGACCTCGCCATTGGCGGCCGTCAGCGCAAGGTGATCATGCAGGCGCCGAAGAACGGGTTCTTCTACGTGCTGGATCGCGCGACCGGCGAGCTGCTGTCCGCCGACCCGTACGTGACCGTCAACTGGGCCTCGCACGTGGACATGAAGACGGGCCGCCCGGTGGAGATTCCCGGCGCCGACTACGCGGACAAGGGCACCTACATCCGTCCGGGGCCGCTCGGCGGCCACAACTGGCAGGCGATGTCGTTCAGCCCGAAGACCGGCCTGGTCTACCTGCCGGCGCAGGACAACGGGCGCTACTACGAGCAGCCCACCAGCTTCGAGTTCAAGCCACAACAGTTCAACCTCGGCCTGGCGCCGATTGGCCGCAACATGGAGAACTACGAGGTGCCGTACGCCGGCCGGCTGATCGCGTGGGACCCAATCGCGAGGAAGCCGCGGTGGACCGCCGAGTACGGCGCCTACTGGAACGGCGGCACGCTGGCGACGGCGGGCAACCTCGTGTTCCAGGGCACCGCCGCCGGCGACTTCATCGCCTACAACGCCACCACCGGCGAGAGGCTGTGGTCATCCTGGGCAACGACCGGCATCGTCGCCCCGCCGATCACCTACGCCGTCGACGGCCGGCAGTACGTCTCGGTGATGGCAGGGTGGGGTGGCGCGTTCTCGCGCAAGACGCGTTCGTACGGACGGCTGCTGACGTTCGCGATTGGCGGAACCGCGTCGCTTCCGTCGCGGCCGCGGCCGCGAACGGTGACGGCGATCGCGAACAATGCCAGCCCCCAGGAGATCGCGACCGGAGCGAAGCTGTTCGCCACCTATTGCGCGCGCTGCCATGGCGGCGGCACCGTGCTGCCCGATCCGCGGCGATCGACCGCCGGTGTCTACGCGGGCCTGGAGAAGATCCTTGACGGCTCGCTGGTCGAGCGCGGCATGCCCCGATTCGCGGAACTCGACAAGGCCGCCGTGGCGGCCCTGCGAGCGTACTTGTTGGACGAGCGGAAGAAGCTGGTGCAGTAACTATCGCGACCGGGGCGCGTGCCCCGGCCGGGTCTTGCGCGCCGACGAAGCCGGGCGCTCCGCGCCCTTCTTCACCGGCCGATCGTTCTGGTGCACCAGCGCCAGCAGCAGCACTTCGTCGATCGTGCTCACCAGGTGGATGGTGAGGCCCTTCAGCAGCTCCTCGCCAAGATCTTCCTTGACGTTCTTCTCGTTCTGCTTCGGCAGGATCACTTCCTTGACGCCGGCACGCTTGGCGGCCAGCACTTTTTCCTTGATGCCGCCGACCGGCAGCACCTTGCCCGACAGCGTGATCTCACCGGTCATCGACAAGTCGCCGCGTACCGGGCGCCGCGTCAGCTCCGACACCATCGCGGTCACCATGGTGACGCCCGCCGACGGCCCGTCCTTGGGAATGGCGCCCGACGGCACGTGCACGTGCAGCTCGGAGTTCTTGAAGAAGTCCGGATCGATCTGCCACTCGGTGGCGTGGGCGCGCACCCATGACAGCGCCGCGCGCGCCGATTCCTTCATCACGTCACCGAGCTGGCCAGTGAGCGTGAGCGATCCGTTGCCGGCCATGCGCGTGGCTTCGACGAACAACACGTCGCCACCGACCGGCGTCCAGGCCATGCCCGTGGCGACGCCCGGCAGCTTGGTGCGGTCCTTCACTTCTTCTTCCATGAAGCGGAACGACCCGAGGAGCTGCTCGACGAATTCCAGTGTGACCCTGACCTTGTCGTCCGCGCCCTCGGCGCGACGGCGGGCGATCTTGCGGCAAATGGCGCCTATCTCGCGCTCGAGGTTGCGGACCCCCGCTTCACGCGTGTAGCCGCGAATCACCGCGCGCAGGCCGGCGTCGGTAAACACGACGTGCTGCTTGGTCAAGCCGTGGTTCTTCACCTGCTTGGCCACCAGGTGATCGCGCGCAATGGCGAGCTTTTCTTCCTCGGTATACCCGGGAAATTCCAACACTTCCATGCGATCGCGCAGCGCCGGCGGAATCGTGTCGAGCACGTTCGCGGTCGTCACGAACAGGACTTCCGACAAGTCGAACGGCACGTCGAGATAGTGATCGCGGAACGTGTTGTTCTGTTCCGGGTCGAGCACTTCCAGCAGCGCGGACGAGGGGTCGCCGCGGAAGTCGTTGCCGAGCTTGTCGACCTCATCGAGGATGAAGACCGGGTTCTTCGACTCGGCGCGGCGCAGGCCTTGGATAATCTGGCCAGGCAGCGCACCGATGTAGGTGCGGCGATGGCCGCGAATTTCCGCCTCGTCGCGGACGCCGCCGAGCGAGATGCGGACGAACTTGCGTCCGAGCGACTGGGCGATCGAGCGCGCCAGCGAGGTCTTACCGACGCCGGGAGGGCCGACACAGCACAGGATCGGACCCTTCATGCCGGGGTTCAGCTTGCGCACGGCGAGGTATTCGAGAATGCGATCCTTGGCCTTCTCGAGCCCGGAGTGCTCGGCATCCATGATGCCCTTGGTCTTCTTCAGGTCGATGACCTCGTCGGTCCTCTTCGACCACGGCAGCGCGACGATCCAGTCGAGATAGGTGCGCGCGACGGTGTACTCCGCGGCGGCGGGCGGCATCCTCGACAGGCGATCGAGTTCGCGCAGCGCCTCTTTCTTCACGGTCTCGGGCAGGCCGGCGGCTTCGAGCTTGGTGCGCAGTTCCTCGACCTCGCGGGTCTGATCGTCGCCCTCGCCGAGCTCCTTCTGGATCGCTTTCAGCTGCTCGCGCAGGAAATAGTCGCGCTGGTTCTTGCCGACTTCCGATTGCACCTGGCTCTGGATCTTCGAGCCGAGTTCGAGGACTTCAAGCTCCTTGATCAGCAACCGGTTGAGCAGGTCGAGACGGGCGCGGATGTCGAGCGTCTGCAGCACTTGCTGCTTGGTTTCGGTGGCGATGGTGCCCAGGCCCGAGGCAATGAAATCGGCGAGCCGGCCGGGATCGGTGATGTTGGACGCCAGCGCCTGCAGGTCGTCCGACATCAGCGGCGACAGCGACACAATCTGCTGGAAGTTGGCCTTGATGTTCCGCTGCAGCGCGTCGATCTCGAGGTGGTCTTCGTCCTTCAGGATCTCCGGTGCTTCGGTCGCCTTGCCGCGCAGGTACGGACGCGTCGACGTGATCTCGTCGAGGCGCACGCGCGCCAGGCCCTGCACGATGATTCGCAGGCTGCCGTCAGGCAGCTTGAACATCTTGTGAATCTGGCTGGCGGTACCGATTTCGTGCAGGTCGCTCTGCCCCGGTTCGTCTTCGCCCGCTTCGCGCTGCGCGAAGACGGCAATGGTTTGTCCGCTGGCGACCGCTTCGTCAATCAGCTTGACGGAGCTTTCACGCGCCACGGCGAGCGGCATGAAGGCTTGCGGAAACAACACCGTGTCGCGCAGCGGCAGCACCGGCATTTCCGGCGGCACGCGAAACACGGAGGTATCCGAAGCCGAGGGATCGAGTGGATCGATGTGATTGCTCACGGTGTCGCCCCTCCCGGGGGCGAAGGTAGAAAGGTGAGCCGGAGGCGGGGTCCCCAACGCGGCAGCCGCGTTGGGGTGGCCTGGCGGAGCCTGAGATTCTAGGACGCCTGGGTTACCCCCGCATGTCGAAGCCGAGGCTGGACGAACCGCGGCGCGCCTGGATGCGTTCGCGCTGCTGGGCCATCTCGCGGGCTTCTTCGCAGTCCTTGCAGCGGACGGCGAAAGGCAGCGCGCGCAGCCGGGGCTGGGCGATTTCCTCACCGCACTCGAAGCAATGACCGTAGGTGCCTTCTTCAAGGCGCGACAACGCCTCGTTGATCTTGTTCAGCGTCTCCGCCTTCATCTGGATGAGGGCGAATTCGATGTCTTCCTGAATGTCGACCTCGGATGTTTCACCCGGATCGAGAACCTCGTGGTCCTTCTCGGAACCTTCGGCGCGCACATCGCGGATTTTGCCCTGAACTTCGTTCAGGATCTCGCGCTGACGCTCGGCGAGCATCCGCCTCAACTCTTCGTACCGCGCCCCAATGGGCGCTTCCGCTACCGCGACGTTCCGCTTCTTTGACTTGGCTGCCATGACTTCAGCCGCTCCTTCCACGATCCCCCAACTTGGAGGACGTTATGATTGCCCCGCACTTCTTGCTTGAACCTCTAAGCAAGAGCGATGCCTATGAACCTGACCGAACCTGAACTTCCAAATTACTGATATGAGCGAAGGATTAGGATGACTGGGGGTATAAATCCGGAGAACTCGTAAGCGCATGCCGTGGTCTTTTTTACGGCCGGCCCAGGCCCGGTCTTCCATATCTATCGCGTTTATTCACAGAGACTTAACCATCCCAGCCTTACCCGGAATTTCAGCTGTCCGAACACCGTTCACTGTTGATTAGACGCCAGACCTAGCCTTTGGGTTCTCGCCTCTCTCTGTCACTTATCAGGGACACCCAGAAACCGGGAAAAGATAGCATGTCTGGCCACACTGTGGCAAGAATTACCCGGTTGATGACCGCTCTGGGACGGCTTCTCCGAGCAGCAGCTCCAACTCTTCTTCCTTTTGCAGTCGATCATCCTGGCCTTCAAGCCCGCGGGCCTGGGTCGGGTTCTCGACATCGATGTCGCCCAGGCGTCCGGCGGGCTGGTGGGAGAGGGCGAGACGAGCTACCTGGAGCTGGCCGGCCGGGTGCTCCAGCAGGGCGCCCCGAAGGCGCCGCCCGTACTGATAGGATAGGGGTTTCTCTAAGGAGCCTGAGTTATGGCAATGCGCTGTGAAATCTGTGGTAAGGGGCCGGTGGTTGGCCGCCGCGTCTCCCACGCCCACAACGTCCGTCCCCGCCGCTTCGAGCCGAACCTGCAGATGGTCCGTGCGGCCGTCAATGGCGCGACCAAGCGCATGAAGGTATGCACGCGCTGCATCCGTTCGAACAAGATCGTCAAGGCCGCCTGATGCGCGAGCTGGTGACAGCCGCCGGCGCGGCCAAGGCCATCGGGCCGTACTCGCCGGCGCTGAAGGCCGGCAACCTGCTGTTCCTGTCGGGGTCGATTCCGCTCGATCCCGTGACCGGCCAGATCGTGGCCGGCGCCATCACGGAACAGGCCACGCGCGTGATGGAAAACATCAAGGCGCTGCTGGCGGCGGCCGGCGCGGATTTTTCTCACGTCGTGCGAACCACTGTGTTCATGGTCGACCTCGGCGAGTTCGCCGCGATGAACGACGTCTATGCCAGCTACTTCACGGCGCCGTATCCGGCGCGGTCCACCGTGCAGGTGGTGAAGCTGCCCAAGGACGTGCGGGTCGAAATCGACGTCATCGCCGTTCTGGGATAGGCGCCGACCGCTCCACATTCAACACACCTTTAATCCCGCGGATCGACTTGGTCACCTGCTCGAGGTGTTTCATGTCCTTGATCTCGACGGTGAAGTCAATGCGCCCGCGCCGATCGCCAGTGCGCGCCTCGACGTTGGTGATGTTGGTGTTGATGTCGGAAATCCGCTGGCTGAGTTCGGCCAGCATACCCTTGCGGTCTTCCACCTCGATCGTCAGCCGCACGGTGTAGGGCGCGATGTCAGAGCCCTTGTCCCATTCCACGTCGATCCGGCGCTCGGGGTCGTACATCAGGTTGACGACGTTCGGGCACTTCGCCGCGTGCACCGACACGCCCTTGCCGCGGGTGATGTAACCCACGATTTTCTCGCCGCGGATCGGGTTGCAGCACTTCGCCCGGAACACCATCACATCGTCAGCCCCGCGCACCTTGATGCGGTCGGGCTCGCTGCCAGTGCGCAGCACGCGCTTGACGGCCGACACCACCGGGTGCTCGGGCGCCTGTTCCTTCAGTTCATCCTGCGGGACGATCTTGTCGAGCACGAGGCGCGGCGAGACCTTGCCGTAGCCAATCTGCGCCAGCAAGTCCTCGGGCTTGGCGGCGGCGAATTCCGCGAGGATCTTCAGGATCGCTTCGCCGGCGATCAGCTTGGTGCCGTTCAGGCCAAAGCGGCGGGCCTCCTTGTCGAACACGCGCTTGCCCAGCTCGACGGCGCGCTCCTTCTCCTCGGCCTGGATCAGGTGCTTGATCTTGTTGCGCGCGCGCGAGGTGACAGCGAAGTTCAGCCAGTCGCGACTCGGCTTGTGCGTCGCGTTGCGGACGATCTCGACGATGTCGCCGTTCTTGAGGCGGGTGCGCAGCGGCACCATGCGGCCGTTGACGCGGGCGCCGACACACTGGTGGCCGACATCGGTGTGAATCGAGTAGGCGAAGTCGATCGCCGTGGATCCCTTGGGCAGCACTTTCACCGTGCCGCGCGGCGTGAAGGTGTAGACCTCTTCGGGATAGAGATCGATCTTCAGGTTCGACAGGAACTCCTGCGGATCGCGGACTTCCTGCTGCCATTCCAGCAACTGCCGCAGCCACTGGAAGTACTGCTCGTCGCGGCCGGCGCCGACGCGGCCTTCCTTGTACTTCCAGTGCGCGGCAATGCCTTCCTCGGCGAGACGATGCATCTCTTCGGTCCGGATCTGCACCTCGAACGGGAAGCCGCGATCGCTGATCACCGACGTGTGCAGCGACTGGTAACCGTTGGGCCTCGGCATGGCGATGAAGTCCTTGATGCGGCCGGGCACCGGCGACCACGTCTGGTGGATGATGCCGAGCGCGGCGTAGCAGTCCTTCACCGACGGCGTGACGATGCGCAGGGCGACGAAGTCGTAGACCTGCTCGAGATCGATCTTCTGGGCCTTGAGCTTGAGCCAGATGCTGTAGAGGCGTTTGACACGGCCGTCGACGCTGATGACCGGCACCTCCGCCTCGCGTAGCTTGTCGCGCAGGTCGGCGGTGAGCTGCTCGATCATGCCCTCGGTGGGCTTGCGCTTGGCCTCGACCTTGAGGCGCAGCGACTCGAAGGCGGCCGGCTCGAGGTAGCGGAACGACAGCTCTTCGAGCTCGTTCTTGATGCGGCTCATGCCCAGCCGGTTGGCGATCGGCGCGTAGATGTCGAGGGTCTCCTGGGCAATGCGCACACGGCGATCGTCCGGCATGTGCTGGAGGGTGCGCATGTTGTGGAGACGGTCGGCGAGCTTGACGAGGATGACGCGGATGTCATCGACCATCGCCAGCAGCATCTTGCGGAAGTTTTCGGCCTGGCGCTCCTCGGTCGACGAAAACGTGATGGCGCCAATCTTGGTGACGCCTTCCACGATATGGGCGACGTCCTCGCCGAACTTCTCGCGGATTTTCTCGGGGGTGGTCAGGGTGTCTTCGACGACGTCGTGGAGCAGGCCGGCGGCAATGCAGACGGCATCCAGCTTCATGTCGGCCAGGATGTCCGACACTTCCAGGGGATGGACCAGGTACGGCTCTCCAGAATGGCGAACCTGTCCCTTGTGCTCCAGGGCCGAAAATACATAGGCCCGGCGGAGCAACTCAAGATCGGCGTCCGGGCTGTAGCCCCGGACCTTGTCGAGCAGATCCTCGAAGCGAATCATGAAGTTCGGTGTCTAATGGCTTATCGGTTCGAAACGGCCTTGGGGGGAGACCCTTGGGCACCGTAGCCTGTAGGCGAAGGTGGCTACCCCCATCATAGGGCATGCCCGGGGTCGATGTCCGGGGTCGAGGTTGCGGGGGTCTGGAAACGAAGCTATACTTTCCGGCCTTGCGACTTGAACGTGTTTGACAGGGACTTACAGGGGGAATTCTGATGAGAAAGCGGTCTTCGGCAGCGTATTTGGCGCTGGTTATGGGACTGGGCGTCGCGCTTGCCGGTTGCGGATATATCGGCGAGGTCCGCGCCATGAAGGCGTTCAAGGACGGCAACAAGTCCTATGGCGCCAGTGATTGGCGGGCAGCGGCGGAGCAATACGAGGAGGCCTCGAAGCTCGACCCGAACAACGCGGCCATCTTCTTCTACCTGGCCAACTCGTACGACAACATGTACCGGCCGGCCCGCAAGGGTGAGGCGGCCAACGACGCGCTGATGATGAAGGCCGTCGAGAACTACAAGCTCGCGAGCGAGAAGCTGACGGAAGACACCGTGCCGAAGCGGTCGCTGGCCCTGGATTTCCTGGTCGCGGCCTACGGCCCAGACAAGCTGGCCGACCCGACGCAGGCCGAGCCCGTGGTGAAGCGCATGATCGAACTGGCGCCGAACGAGCCCACCAACTACTTCCAGCTCGCCAAGATCTACGAGGACTCGGGCGAATACCAGCTGGCGGAAGAAACCTACCTGAAGGGCCGGGACGCCAAGCCCAACGAACCGACGGTCTACCTGACCGTGGCCGGCTATTACAACCGCCAGGGCGACTTCCTCAAGCTGGTGGAGAACCTCCGCAAGCGCATCGAGCTCGAACCGGCCAACCCTGAGGCGCACTACACGCTGGCGACCTATCACTGGGACAAGGCGTCGCGCGACTTCCGCCTGTCGGACAAGGAAAAGCTGCAGCTCGTGCTCAACGGCCTGGACGCCATCAACAAGGCGCTGGAGATCAAGCCCGACTACATCGAAGCCATGACCTACAAGGGCCTGCTGCTCCGCACGCAAGCGCTCGTCGAAAAGGACCCCAAGAAGCAGCAGCAGCTGATCAGGGAAGGCACCGAGCTGGGCGACAAGGCCAACGCCATGCGCAAGGCTCGCGCGACCAGCTAATCGCCTTATCAATGGGTGATTCGGTCGATCGCCCAAAAATCATCCAGAAATGGGCCGGTTCCGCAGTCAGCGGACCGGCCTATTTTCGTTTACTTACCTGTAGCCTTCGAGTGGTAACGTCATGGAGTTCCAGGAGCGATGTAGACATGAAACATTTGACTAGATTTGCCTTTTCCCTCGTTGCTGTTCTTGTGCTGGCTACCACTGTCGGCGCCCAGGTCACCACCGGCTCGCTCAGCGGCACGGTTCAGAATGCTGCGCAGGAGGGGGTGTCGGGCGCGAGCGTGATCGCGATCCACTTGCCATCTGGCACTAGCTACGAAACGACCTCGCGCAGCGACGGCCGCTTTGTCATTCTCAACATGCGCGTGGGTGGCCCGTACTCGATCACCGTCGCGTATTCGGGCACCGGTGCCGCTGCCTTCGCACCCGAGACGCAGGAGAACGTCGAAATCAACCTCGGTGTTGCCACCAACCTGACAGTCAACGTGAAGCAGATCGCGGTCAGCGAAACGGTTACCGTGACAGCTCAGTCGGATGCCGTCTTCAGTTCCGGACGTACTGGCGCTGCCACGGCTGTCAGCCGCGAAACGCTGGCGACTTTGCCGACCATCTCCGGGCGCATCGGAGACATGACCCGTCTCACGCCGCAATCGTCTGGAATGTCGTTCGGTGGTCAGGACAACCGCCTGAACAACATCACGGTCAATGGCGCGTCATTCAACAACGCGTTCGGCTTGGGCGACGGCCAGCCCGGCGGCCGCACCGGCGTCGCGCCGATTTCGCTCGAGGCCATCGAGCAGATTCAGGTTAGCATCGCACCCTACGACGTGCGCCAGGGCAATTTCGTTGGCGCCAGCGTCAACACCGTCACCCGCAGCGGCACGAACTCCTTGAGGGGCTCGGTCTACCACCGATTCCGCAATGAGGACTTTGTTGGCACGGAGGTCGGTACGCTGACGTTCAACCCGGGCACATTCAATACCAAGCAGACGGGCGGGTGGGTCGGCACGCCGATCGTCAAGAACCGCCTGTTCCTGTTCGGCAATTTCGAGAACGAAAAGGATGCCCGCCCGCTCAGTTCCTTCCGCGCTAATAGTGGCGGCGAGGTCGTGGCGGGAAATGTCACCCGGGTGCTGGCTTCCGACCTGACTCAGTTGAGCTCGTTCCTGAAGAGCAACTTCGGCTACGACACGGGCGGCTTCGATCCGTCGACCGACAACACTCCACAGAAACGCACGATGTTGCGGACCGACTTAAACGTCAACAATTCCAATAAGTTCAGCTTCAACTACACCCAGCTCAACTCGAGTTCCGACAATCTGATCTCCGGTTCGACCTCGGCCGGCATTGGCCGCAACACGTTCACGTCGAACTGGATGGGCTTTGCTGCCTCCAACTACTCGATTCTCGAAAATATCAAGTCGGGCATCGGCGAGTTGAACTCGGTGATTGGCAACAGCATGTCCAACAGTCTCACCGTCGGGTTTACGTCGAACGACGAGAGCCGGGGCGAGATCGGGACGCTCTTCCCGCTGGTTGATATTCTCGACGGCGCTGGCGTCTCGTACGCGTCGTTCGGTAGCGAGCCGTTCACACCCAACAACGAACTGCGCTACAAGACGCTGCAGTTCAAGGATGACTTCGTCAAGTTCGGGACCAAGCACACCCTGACGTTCGGCGCGCGCCTTGAGCGATACGAATCGGAGAACGTGTTCTTCAATTGTTGCAAGCAGGGCGCCTATGTCTTCAACAGTCTTCAGGACTTTTACACCGAGGCGGCCGCGGCGCTCGCCAACCCCAACCGCACGACGTCGGCGGTCTCGATGCGGCGCTATCAGGTCCGTTACATGAACATTCCCAGCCTGGACAAGCCGCTACAGCCACTGCAGGTGCACTACGGTGGCGCCTACGCGCAGGATGAGTGGCGTCCGCGGTCGAACGTGACGGTCACGGCCGGCCTGCGAGTCGACGTACCGGCGTTCAAGAACACCGCTTACGACAACGCCAACGCTAACGCCCTGACGTTCCGCGACGAGACGGGCGGGCAGGTGCAGTACAACAGCGGCAAGATGCCCGACGCGAATCTCCTGTGGTCACCGCGGCTCGGTTTCAACTGGGATGTCGTCGGCGACCAGAAAACGCAGATCCGTGGCGGCACGGGCGTGTTCACTGGCCAACCGCTCTACGTCTGGATTTCCAACCAGTTGGGCAACACCGGCGTGCTGCAGGGGAGCCTTTTGGCCGACAACACGTCGGCCTACCCGTTCTCGACCAACGTCGACAAGTACAAGCCCACGAACGTCACCGGTGCGCCGGCCGCCAGCTACGAGCTGAATGTCACCGACCAGGACTTCAAGTTCCCGCAGGTGTGGCGCACCAACCTCGCCGTCGATCGGCGCTTGCCTGGCGGGATCACCGGAACGGCTGAGTTCCTCTACAACCGCGACGTCAACGGTATCTACTACATCAACGCCAACTTGCCGGCCGCCCAATCGGCGTTTGTGGGTGCCGACAACCGCCCGCGCTGGACTGGCACTGCGTGCGGCACCGGCACGGTTGGTGGCTGCGTGAACCGCATCAACAACACCGCCGGCAACCAGGTCACGAGCGCCATCGTCATGAAGAACCAGAGCGTTGGTTCGGCCTGGAACCTCGCCTTTTCGGCTGCCAAGGCAAACTTCCATGGCCTGTCACTGCGCAGCGCATACAGTTACGGCGAGTCGAAGAACACCATCGACCCGGGCTCCACGGCCTTTGCGTCGTGGTCGGGTAATGCCACGCCGGGCGATGCCAACAACCCTGGCCTGGGCTACTCCGGCGGCTCGCCGGGCCACCGGGTGTTCCTGCAGGCGTCGTTCACCAAACGCTACTTCGACATGGGGGCCACTTCGATCTCGATGTTCTGGGAAGCGCGCACCATCGGCAACACCAGCTATATCTTCGCGGCGGACGCCAACGGCGATGGCGCCAACGGCGACCTGATTTACATTCCGAAAGACAAAGGGGAAATGAACTTCGTGGCGTTCACGGCCGGCGCGGTCAGTTTCACCGCCGAACAGCAGGCGGACGCCTTTGAAGCCTACATCCTTCAGGACAAGTACCTGAGCAAGAACCGTGGCCGGTACGCGCAGCGCGGTGCGGTGTTCCTCCCTTTGGTGAAGCGTGCCGACGTCAGCGTGACGCAAGACGTCTTCAAGGACATCAAGGGCAAGCGCAACGCCGGGCAGTTCCGGATCGACATGACGAACGTGGGCAACATGTTGAACGAGAATTGGGGAGGCAGCCAGCGGCTGGTTCGCAACAACATTCTCACCACCCCGACGGTGGATGCTCAAGGCCGGCTCGCCTATCGCATGCAGGTTGTGAACAATGCGCTCGTCACCAAGTCGTTCGAGAAGACGAGTGGACTGGGTGACGTGTTTCAGTTCATGCTCAGCTTCCGTTATTCGTTTAACTAAGGGTCACGGCCGCTAGGCTTGCGGCTTGCGGCGGGATTCAAACACGGGCGGGTTTCCGGACTCGCCCGTTCTTCTTTGAGGCCGGATCTGCGCTAATCTGCGATTAGGAGATCGCCGCATGAATCGCCGGGCCTGGCTCGTCTTTCTCGTCGCCCTCGCCTTCGGCAGCCTGAACCTGCGCGCCGGGCAGAACGATCTGGGCCGCATCGACTTTCCGACCTCAGGATCGGCGGTCGCCCAGCCGGCCTTCCTCAAGGGCGTGCTGCTGATGCACAGCTTCGAGTACGACGATGCGAAAGAGGCGTTCCAGGAGGCACAGAAGGCCGACCCTGGGTTCGCCATGGCCTATTGGGGCGAGGCCATGACTTACAACCACGCGGTGTGGCAGCAGACGGCGCCCGACCTGGCCAAGGCCGCGCTGGTGCGCCTGGCGCCGACGGCTGCAGCCCGGCTCGCGAAGGCTCCCACTGCCAGGGAGAAAGACTGGCTGACGTCGCTCGAGAGCTTGTACGGCCCCGGCGACAAGCTGGCCCGCGATCGCGCCTACGCGGAGCACATGCGCCGCATGCACCAGCGGTATCCGGCCGACGATGAGGTCACGGCGTTCTACGCGCTGGCGCTGCTCGGCACCAGCCACGGCGGGCGCGACTTTTCGATCGACATGAAGGCCGCCGCGCTGGTCGAGCAGGTCTACGCGAAGAACCCCCAGCACCCTGGCGCCGCGCACTACCTGATTCACGCCTACGACGACCCGGTGCACGCGCCGCTGGGCCTGCGCTTCGCCGACGCCTACTCGAAGATCGCGCCGGCGGCGGCGCACGCGCTGCACATGCCGTCGCACATCTACTTCGCGCTCGGCATGTGGGACGAGGCGTCGGCCATCAACGAACGCTCCATGAGAGCCGCCGACGCCCGCCGCGACGAGAAGAAGCTCGACGTCGATGCGCGCGGGTTCCACGCCATGCTGTGGCTGGTCTACGGCTACGCCCAGCAGGGCCGATTCGCGGAGGCGCGCGCGCTGCTCGGGCAGTTGGACGCGGATGCGAAGACCAGCGGGTCGGTGCGCGCCCGCGGTCATCTGGCGCTGGCCCGGGCCGCCTGGTTGGTCGAGTCTCGCAAGTGGGGCGAATCCAAATCGCCGGTCGTCGCCACAGACCTCGGCGCCGATGCCGCCATCGCCGATCTGTTTGCCATCGGCATGGCCGCGATCAGATCCGGCAATCGGCGCATCGGCGGCGACACGCTGCAACAGATGGCAGCGTTGATGGAGGACGTGCCCGTGAATGGTGCGCCCGTGACTGGCAGCACCGGCCCGGCGGCGGGAGCCGGCGGCGACCAGCGAGCGGCGCAGGTCATGGCGCAGCAGCTTGAGGCTATCCTGCTGTTCTCGGAGGGCCGCCGCGAGGAGGCCCTCGTGCTGGCTCGCCAGGCCGCCGTGGTGGAAGACGGGCTGTCGTTCGAGCTCGGCCCTCCAGTGCCCGTCAAACCGGCCCACGAGCTGGTTGGCGAGATGCTGATGGACCTCCGGAGGCCGAAAGAGGCCATCCCGGCCTTTGAGACCTCCTTGAAGCGGCACCCACGGCGCGCGCTTTCATTACTGGGACTCGGCCGGGCCGCCATGGCCATCAAGGACACGGCGCGCGCGATGACCGCCTACGGCGACTTACGGCAGGTGTGGAAGAAGGCCGACAAGGGCCTGCCTGAGCTGAAGGAACTGGGCCTGGTGCCACCGCCCAGTTGAGGCGCGGCGCTATCGCGCCGCGTGGGAGTCGCTCGCTACGCTCGCTCCTGGGACTCACTGCGTTCGTGGGCTCGGCGCTGACGCGCCTCCCAGGGTTCCCACGAGCGCCCTTGGGCGCGAGCCCACGATGGCCGACGGGCCGAGTCCCACGCCGAAGGCGCCCCACGCGGCCGCAGGCCGCGCCTCTGGCCGCCGAAGTACAAGAAAAAAGCCGTCTGTTTCCAGACGGCTTTCCTCGAACGATTGGCGGCGCCTTTAGTTGCCGCCCGAGCGACCGGCGGCGGCGGCGCGGCGCATGCCCTCGGTGATGATGCCGATCTTCTCGACGCCCGCGCCCTTGGCGGCGTCGATCACTTCGACGATGTCGCCGTAGCGCAGGCCGCCGTCGGCGGCGATGAACAGGGTCTTGTCCTTGCGTTCCTCGTAGATCTTGCGGAGCGAATCTTCGAGTTCGGCGACGGTCACGTCCTGCTTGTTGATCGACAGCTTGCGATCGGCGGTGTACTCGATCACGATCTGCGAGACATCGACCTGGGTCTGCTCGGCGGTCTTGGTTTCGGCCGGCAGATTGACGTCGAGGCCCTTCTGCGACAGCGGCAGGGCGGCCATGAAGATCACCAGCAGCACGAGCAGCACGTCGATCATCGGCGTGATGTTCATCTCCGAGCTGACTTCGAGCTTCTTGGCGGTAATGACGCGGTCAGCGCCAAGGTGGCGGTGTGCGTGAGCCATGTTAGTTACCTCCACCCTGCAGAAGACCGCGGGCCTTCGGCTCGGTAATCAAGCCCATGTCCTCGATACCGCTGGCGCGTAGTTCGTCCATGCAGTCCATGACGGCGGAGTAGCGCGCATCGACATCGGCCTTGATCAGGATGATGCGCTCCTTCTTGGTTTCGAGGATCTCTTCCACCTTCTGCCGCAGATCTTCCTTGCGCACCGGCAGGCCGTTGACGAAGTACCGGTCGGTCTTGTCGATGGCGACGACCGTCTGGTCCTGCGTTTCCGGCTTGTCCGCGGTGTTCGCGGCGAGCGGCAGTTTCACGTCCGCGCCCTTCTGGAGCAGCGGCGCCACGATCATCATGATGATGAGCAGCACCAGCATGACGTCCACGAGGGGCGTGACGTTGATGTCCGCTTTGATTCCACCTTTGGAACCGCCGATATCCATTGACATAGTTCGTTCTCCTAACCGGCTTGAGGCTTGAGGCTTGAGGCTTGAGGCTTGGGATCGAGTCAATCGCGACTCAAGCCCCAAGTCACAAGCCCCAGGCCGTCAGAATACTGTCCTTACGACGTGGTCTTCTTGATGAAGTAATCGACCATCTCCGACGACGAGTTGTCCATCTCGACGTTGAAGAATTCGAGCTTGCCGGACAGGTAGTTGTAGAACCACACCGCCGGGATGGCCACGAACAGGCCGAGCGCGGTTTCGACGAGCGCTTCCGCGATCCCGGCGGAGACGGCGCCGATGCCGCCCGAGCCGGACGAGGCGATACCGACGAACGCGTTGATCACGCCGATGACCGTGCCGAGCAGACCGACGAACGGCGCGGTGGCGCCGATGGTGGCGAGACCGGAGACGCCCTTCTTGAGGTCGTTCGAGGTCAGCGCGGTGGCGCGCTGAATCGAGCGGCGGACGGTGTCGAGCAGGTCTTCACGCGAGAGGTTGCTGCCGCTTTCCTGCTGGAACTGGTATTCCTGCAAGCCGGCGAGCACGACCTTGGCGAGGTGGCTGTAGCGGTAGTCCTTGACCGACGACAGCGCGATGGCCTCCTTCAGGCGGCCCTCCTTGAGGTGCTTGGCCACGAGGGGCGCGTACCTCTTCGACTGCTTGGTCGCCTGGTTGAACGTGTAGATGCGCTCGATGGCCACGCCCACCGACCAGAACGACATGATGAACAGAATGACGGCCACGGCCCAGGCCAAAGCGCCCATCTGCTCGAACATGTCGATGAGATCGAGGCCGCCTCCGCCCTCCGTCTGCGCGAACGCAGGCGTGCTCAGGAGCAGCATGGCGAAACCGGCACCCGCGATACGACCAAACTGAATCTTCCGACCTTCCATCGCTATCCTCCAAAATTAAAACGGTCGACCAACCTGAAGGTTGGTCGCTACGGTCTCGTGGCCCAACCTACTGCAACGTGAACTGCACTGTGACCGTCATGATGACCGGCACCGGGACGCCGTTCAGCAAGGTCGGTGTGAATACCCATTGCCGCACCGCGTCGAGCGCCGACTGATCCAACAGCGGGATCGAGCGCAGCACCTTCGCATCCCTCACCGCGCCGTCGGGGCCAATGATGGCCTCGATGATCACGATGCCCTGCACGCGCGCCGACTGTGCGATCGGCGGGTAGGTCGGGCGCACGTCGCGGATCTTCTGCGGCGGCTTGATGTTGCCGCCCACACGCACGGGCGCGGCGGGTGGCGGCGGCGGTGGTGGTGGTTCCGGAATGCCGCCGGTGATACCACCGGCGATGCCGCCGATGATGCCGCCTTCGACACCAGACGAGCGCTCGAAGCCGGCTTCGAGGCCGGTTTCAGCCTTGATCTCCTTGGGCGCCTCAAGCGGAGCCGCATCGGGGCTCACGTCCATCGGCGGGGGCGGCGCCTTCGCCTCTGGAGGCGGCGGGGGCGGCGGGGGCGGCGGGGGCGGCGGGGGCGCCGCCACAAACGCCATCATCGACGGCGGCGAGGGCAGCATCCCGGTCGCCATCAACGGTACGATCACCATCGCCGCAACGATGACCGCCTGGATCAACATGGTGAGTGGCACGGTGTACCACATCTTGTTGCCCATCTTGATCGACGGATCGACGACATCACCAAACATGTCGCGTGGCACTATTCCTCCTGCTCCCAGATGCGGGATAAACCCAATCGGCTTATCGTTGCACAAAACCCCGACGCCAAAAGAGCGCCGATTATCCCAACGCTGTAATCCACTGTCAACGCCGGATCCCAGCCGATTCACTGGCCGCTGTCTTCAATTAGACACCGGTTTCCCGTATCGGCTCCCTGAAAAACGCCGAGGGGCCAGATCTCGAAGGTATCTGACCCCTCGTCACAATGCCCGGCAATTCTAGTCGTGCTCGAATCCCCGCGTCAACGGTTGGATCGAGTGAAACCCAACTAAATTCCTCATGATTACGAAACTATTACAGGTTCCCGGGCGCTTAGTTCGACTCGATCCGCATGCCGTAGAACGAGCGGTGCACGAAATACATGCTGATCGCGAAGAACACCGCCGACAGCCCGAGCGTGAGCGCCGCGCCCGTGCCCAGGTGGACCCCGAGCTCAACCGCCAGCAGGCCGAAGAGCGTGGTGAACTTGATCACCGGGTTCAGCGCCACCGACGAGGTGTCCTTGAAGGGGTCGCCGACCGTGTCGCCGACGATCGACGCGTCGTGGAGCGGCGTGCCCTTCATCTGCAGCTCCGTCTCGACAATCTTCTTGGCGTTGTCCCACGCGCCGCCGGCATTGGCCATGAAGAGAGCCTGATACAGGCCGAACAGCGCGATCGAGATCAGGTAGCCGATAAAGAAGAACGGCTCCACGAACGCAAACGCCAGCGTCGAGAAAAACACGCCGAGGAAAATGTTGAACATCCCCTTCTGCGCGTAGACGGTGCAGATCTCGACGACCTTCTTGCTGTCTTCGACCGACGCCTTGGTCGAGCCTTCGAGCTTGATGTTGGCCTTGATGAACTCGACCGCGCGATAGGCGCCGGTGGTCACCGCCTGTATCGAGGCGCCGGTGAACCAGTAGATCACCGCGCCGCCGGCGATCAGGCCCAGCAGGAAGGGCGGGTGCAGGATCGACAGGTTCTGGATGGCGGCCTCGTCCTCGAGGCCTTGGGTGAGCGCCATGACGATCGCGAAGATCATCGTCGTCGCGCCGACCACCGCGGTGCCGATCAGCACCGGCTTGGCCGTTGCCTTGAACGTGTTGCCGGCGCCGTCGTTCTCTTCGAGCAGTTCCTTGGCCGCCTTGAAATTGACCTTGAAGCCGTACTGCTTCTGGAGCTCGGCCTCGATGCCCGGTATCTCCTCGATCTGCGACAGCTCGTAGATCGATTGCGCGTTGTCGGTCACCGGTCCGTACGAGTCAACGGCGATGGTCACGGGACCCATGCCGAGGAAGCCGAAGGCCACCAGGCCGAACGAGAAGATCGCCGGCGCCACCATCATCGGCAGCCCGCCCACCATGGTCGTCGTCAACGCATGGGTACTCACGTAGTATGCCGCGGTCATCAGACCCATGATCGTCAGGCCGAGCCAGTAGGCGCTGAAGTTGCCCGCCACGAGGCCCGAGAGAATATTGAGCGACGCGCCACCTTCGCGCGACGAGGTCACCACTTCCCTGACGTGCGCCGAGTGGGTCGACGTGAACACCTTGACGAACTCCGGAATGATCGCGCCCGCCAGCGTGCCGCAGGTGACCACCGTCGAGAGCTGCCACCACAGCTCCGAGCTGCCTCCGAGCGCCGGGATCAACAGATACGAGAGCACGTAGGTCAGCGCCACCGACACGATCGAGGTAAGCCACACCAGCGAGGTGAGCGGCGCTTCGAAGTTCATCTTCTCGGCGGCGGCGTACTTGGCCGTCGCGATCGCGTTGTTCACGAGGTAGGAGCCCGCCGAGGCCAGCACCATCACCACGCGAATCATGAAGATCCACACCAGCAGATCCACCTGGACCGCCGGGTCCTTCACCGCCAGCATGATGAACATGATCAGCGCGACGCCGGTGACGCCGTAGGTCTCGAAGCCGTCGGCGGTGGGGCCGACCGAGTCGCCGGCGTTGTCGCCGGTGCAGTCGGCGATCACGCCGGGGTTGCGGGGGTCGTCTTCCTTGATCTTGAAGACGACCTTCATCAGGTCGGAGCCGATATCGGCGATCTTGGTGAAGATGCCGCCCGCGATGCGCAGCGCCGCCGCACCGAGCGACTCGCCGATCGCGAAGCCGAGGAAGCAGGCGCCGGCGTAGTGACCGGGAATGAACAGCAGGATGGCGAGCATGAACAGCAGCTCGACCGAAATCAGCATCATGCCGACGCTCATGCCCGCGCGCAGCGGGATGTCGCACACCGGGAACGCCTTGCCCTGGAGGCTGGCAAACGCGGTGCGCGAGTTGGCCAGCGTGTTGATGCGGATGCCGTACCACGCCACGCCGTAGCTGCCGCCGATGCCGATCAGACTGAAGATGATGACAATCGCGATGCGGCCGGGTTCGAGGCCAGTCAGCGTGAAGTAGGCCACCATCACGGTGCCGATGAACAACTCGAGTATCAAGAGGAACTTGCCCTGCTGAATCAGGTAGGTCTTGCAGGTCTCGTAGATGATCGCCGAGACGTCGGCCATCGACTTGTGGACCGGCAGGTTCTTCACCGCGGTGTAGGTCCAGAGACCGAACAGCAGGCCCAGCACGCAGACCACCAGGCCCGACAGCAGGATCTGGTGACCGGTCATGCCCAGGAAGTCGCCCTGGTTGAGATCGGGCAACTGGATGTTGACCTCGCCGCCGGGGCGATAGTGCGCCGCCTCCGCGGGGGTTTCCGGCTGCGCGGCCAGCATCACCGGCGCCGTCAGCACCGCCATCGCCACCACCAACGACACCGCACCCACCAGCCGCCCGACTCTATCGAGAAGTCTCATCACCATCGTTTCCTGTCCTCGTACTGATCCGCGGGGGCAGCGCCATGCCGCCCGTTAAGAAAATCCGCGCGCCATCCTCAACCGACAAGTCCGGGAACGCGACCTGGCTGCGAAGGCAGACCAGTACATCACCGAGATACAGGTGATTGGTCGGCACGTACACCGCCACCAGCGCTTCCGGCCCCTGGCCCCGATCCAGCGTGAACTCGCGCGTCAGGAACCCCAGCACCAGGCCCCGCCGCGAGTCGTCCACGATCACGACCTTCTTGAACCCCGTCTCGCTATCGGGCGAGAACGCGGCCACCAGCTGCTTCACCGGCGCATACACGGTCTTGAAGAGCGGCACGTTCAGCAGCCACGCTTCCCCACGCCGCAGAATCCGCCGGCCCAGCACGTTGGTCGCCAGCGCCCCAACCAGCAGGATCACGGCGGTCGTGATCAACACTCCCAGTCCGGGCACTTCGCGGCCGAACACGTTCGTCGACAGCGGCGTCGCCGCCCCGTCGATGAAGCGGAACAGCCCGACCAGCGTGACCACCGTGATGAACAACGGCACCGTCACGACGAGACCGGCCAAGAAGCTGCGGCGCAGCCACTGCATCATCGTTCAGACCTGGCGCGTCAGCAGCCACGCAAACGTGACTGCCGCCAGCGCGAACCGGTAATACGCAAACCCTGCCAGCGAGTGCCCCGCAAGATACCGCAGAAAGTACTTCACGGTGACGTAACCGACAACTGCGGAGACCAGAAGGCCGGCCGCCATCAGGGTCACCGGCACACCGGCCATGCCCACCTTCGACAGCTCGTACGCTTCCTTGACCGCCACCGCGAACACTGCCGGCAGGCTCATCAAGAAGACGAAGCGGGCCGCGGTGTCGCGCCGCAGGCCTTGAAACATGCTCACAATCAGCGTCGATCCCGACCGCGACAGGCCGGGCGCGAGGGCGGCCGCCTGCGCGAGGCCAATCGCCAGGGCTTCCCCATACCCGAGCGAGCGGGCATCGCGATCCTGGCGGCCGACGCGCTCGACCCAGATCAACCCGAGGCCGCCAATCACCAGGTTCACAGCCACCACCAGCGGCGTGCGCACGCGCGCCTCGATCGCGTCGCCAAACAGGCCGCCGACGATCACGATTGGGATGGTGCCGGCGATGATCAGCCGGCCGAGCCGTTCCCATTCGCCGTCGCGGCCGATAACCGCGCCGGGCGCGGCGGCAATCAGCCTCGCGACGTCGGCGCGAAAGTAGGCCACCACCGCCAGCAGCGTGCCGACATGGCAGGCCGCATCAAACGCCACGCCGAAGCGGCCCGGGTCCCAGCCGAAAAACGCCCGCGCCAGAATCAAGTGGCCCGAACTGGACACTGGCAGGAACTCCGTAAGTCCCTGGACGACGCCCAGCAACGCGGCCGAGAACAGATCCACGCGTGCTGGCTACGACGCCTTGCGGGTGCCCGACGCGCGGGTCCTGGCCTGCTTGGCGCTCAGAATGGTCGCAATCGCCGCCGCGATGAAGATGGTCGAATAGGTGCCGCTCAGGATGCCGACGAGCATCGTGAACGCGAACCCTTCGAGCACTTCGCCACCGAACAGGAACAGCGACAGCACCGCCATGAAGGTGGTGCCCGCCGTGATAATCGTGCGGTTGAGCGTCTGGTTGACGCTCAGGTTGACGACCGTATCGAGCGACTCGCGGCGCTTGTTCTTCAGGTTCTCGCGCACGCGGTCGAAAATCACGATGGTATCATTCACCGAGTAGCCGGTGATCGCGAGAATGGCCGCCACGACGTTGAGCGACAGGTCGTAGTTGAAGAAGAACAGGAAGGCGAGCGTGACGAATATGTCGTGCAGCGTCGCCGCAATCGCGCCCAGCGCAAATGCAAAGCGGAACCGCAGGCCGATGTAGATGGTGATGCCGAGCAGCGATGCCAGCGTGGCGTAAATGCCCTTGCGCTGCAGGTCGGCGCCAATCACCGGGCCGACAATCTCCTGGCTGCGCACCTCGAACTTGCCGAGGTTGGCCTTGGCGATCGAATCGACGATAGCGCGGGCGTTCTGCTCGAGCGCGGCGCCCTGTTCCTCCACCAGCTGCGGCATGCGAATCAGGATCTCGTGGTTCGCCTCGTCGCCGTAGCTCTGGATGACGTTCTCACCCGACATCCCGGCCGCCAAGGCCGTCCGCATCTGGTCGACGCTGACCGGCTGCTCGAACTTCACCACCACGATGGTGCCGCCCGAGAAGTCGATGCCGAGCGGAATGCCCCGGGTCACCGCATAGCCCATGCCCGCGAGCACGATCAGCGTGGACATCGCAATTGCGTGCCAGCGCCACTTGATGAAGTCGTAGTTTGCGTTAGAAAAGATGACCATATGACTAAATCGAAAGCTTCGCGACCTGGCGCCGTGACAGCGTCAGTTCGAACAGAGTCCGCGAAACGAAGTATGCCGTGAACACGTTGCAGAGCAGGCCGATGGTCAGCGTCATCGCAAACCCGCGGATGGGACCGGTGCCGAACTGGAACAGGAAGGCCGCCGAAATCAGCGATGCCACATGCGTGTCGAGAATGGTCAGCAGCACGCGGTCGAAGCCCGCTGCCACCGCCTGCTTCACGCCTTTGCCGGTGCCCAGCTCTTCCTTGATGCGCTCAAAAATCAGCACGTTCGAGTCGACGCCCATGCCGATGGTGAGAATGAAGCCGGCAATGCCAGGCAGCGTCATGGTCGCCCCGACATACGCCATCAGCCCCAGCAGCAGGGCCAGGTTGATGGCGATCGAGATGAGCGCGTTGAAGCCCGCCAGCTTGTAATAGAACAGCATGAATAACGTGACCAGCAACAGGCCGCCGGAGGCGGCCGTCACGCCGGCGCGAACCGAATCGGCGCCGAGCGACGGACCGACGGTGCGCTCTTCCAGGTAGGTCAGCGACGCTGGCAGCGCGCCCGACCGCATCACCAAGGAAAGGTCCTGCGCTTCCTGATTGGTGAAGGTTCCGGTGATCCGGCCCTCATCGTCGATGCGCGACTGGATCTGCGGCGCCGAGACCACGCGACTGTCCATCACGATCGCCAGCTGCTTGCCGATGTTGGCCTGCGTGAAGGTGCCAAACTTGCGCGCGCCCTCGTTGTTGAAGGAGAAGCTCACGGCCGGACGGTTGTTCTCGTCGAGCGTGGGCCGCGCATTGCGCAGGTCGCGGCCGGTCACCGCCGGCACGCGCCGCACGGCGTAATAGCCGGTGCTGGCAGCCTGACCGGGCGCGCCCTCGATGGTGCCCGGCAGAATCTGGATGTCGGGCGGCACGTTGCCGGCATACGCCGCGCGCGCCGAGCCCTCGTCCGGGAACGGTCCCTGCTCCACCTGCTTCAGTTCCAGTAGCGCGGTCGAGCGGATGATGTCCTTCGCGCGGTTCACATCGGTGACGCCGGGCAGCTGCACGAGGATCTGGTCGGCAGTGCTGTGGCGCGCGACGACCGGCTCGGCCACCCCCAGCTCGTTCACGCGACGCTCGATGGTCTGCAGCGCCTGGTTCACGGTGTCCTCGCGCAACTGCACGGCGACGTTCGGCTTGAGGGTGAAGGTGTAGCCACCGGCGCCCGAGGCGCGGTCGTAGTTCACTTCCACTTCCGTGAGGGCAGCGCGGAACGCGGCATCCTGCTCGGCCGGCACGCCGGAGACGCTGAACGAGGTGGCGCCCGGCAGCGCGATCGGGCCCACGGGGATGTTCGCGGTCTTCAGCTGCTCGGCCAGGCGGTCCGCGGTGCTTTGCGTCTCGAGACGAAGCGCATCATCCGTCTGGACGCGCATCACCAGGTGGACGCCGCCCTTCAGGTCCAGCCCAAGCCGGACCTTCTGGTCGGGCGGGTAGAACGACCAAATGGCCAAGGCGGTGACGCCGACAATGACAAGGGCTTTCCAACGAAGGTTCTTCGACATGGCTTATGTATTCGGTGCTTCGACGACCGGGGCCTGGCCCTGGTAGCCGACGATGGCGGCTTTGGAGATGTCGACGCGGACGTTCGGTGCGACCTGGAGCTGCACGACCTGATCGCTGATCTTCGCGATCGAGCCGAACAACCCGCCGGTCGTGACCACCTTGTCGCCCGCTTTCAGGGCGCCCAGGAACTCCTGGACCTTCTTCTGCTTCTTCTTCATGGGAAGCAGGATGACGAAGTAGAAGATCGCCAGTACAAGGGCGAAGGGAATGAGCTGAATGAGCGGGCTGACCTGTTGATCAGGTGACGATGCCAGCGCAAAGAGCGGTCCGATGAGGGGATCCGTCGTGGTCATGAAATTAACGCGCGGCGGGTAAAGGTCCGATGGAAACCTTGCCTGAAATCTTCGAACCGGCCGAACGCTATAGCCTCCCTAATCCGCCGCATGGTGTCAAGGTAAAAGCTCAGGTTATGCAACGTGTTAAGGGTGCCTCCGGTCATTTCCCCGGCCATAAGCAAGTGGCGTAAATAGGCCCTGGAAAAGTGCCGGCAGGTGTAGCATCCGCATGCCGGGTCCACCGGCCCATCGTCCTCGGCGAACTGCGCGTTCTTGATGTTGATCGGCCCTTCGCTCGTGAAAAGCTGGCCGTTCCGGGCATTGCGGGTGGGCATGACACAGTCAAACATGTCGATCCCCCGGGCCACCGCCTCGATCAAGTCGATGGGTGTGCCCACCCCCATCAAATAGCGTGGCTGGCTGGCCGGGAGGAAGGGCACGGTGTGCTCCACCACCTGATACATAGTCTCGTTCGGTTCGCCGACGCTGAGCCCGCCAATGGCGTAGCCTTCAAACCCAATAGATACAGTCAGTTCCGCGCTTTTTTGCCGCAGTTCAGGGAACGTCCCGCCTTGGACAATGCCGAACTGTGCCCCGCCTCCGCCAAGGGATTGAAACCGGTTGCGGCACCGGCGGGCCCAACGCGCCGTCATCTCTAGTGACGCATCAATGATCGCTTCGGTCGAGGGCAGAGCGGGGCACTCGTCCAGCACCATGGCGATGTCCGAGCCGAGGTTGGCCTGGATCTCGACGGCTTTCTCGGGCGTCAGCAGGTGCGGGCTGCCGTCGTGGTGCGACCGGAAGTGGACGCCCAGCTCCTCCACCTTTCGACGGTCCGAGAGGCTGAACACCTGGTATCCACCGCTGTCCGTCAGCATGGGTCGCGACCAGCCGATGAAGCGATGGAGACCGCCGCGGCGGGCAATCAGCTCATCACCGGGCCGCAAGTACAGGTGATAGGTGTTACCCAGAATAATCTCGGCGCCGACATCCTCCAGGTGCTGGGCGGTAAGCGCCTTGACGGCCCCCTGGGTGCCCACGGGCATGAAGGCGGGCGTCTGGATCACGCCGTGCGCAGTGGTGAGATGGCCGCGCCGCGCGGCACCATCGGTGTGAGTGAGGGTGAACATTCAGGACTTGGGGGCTTGGGGGCTTGGGGGCTTGGGGCATTTCCAAGACCGCAGGCCCTCAGGACCTCTGTGTATTATCACTGAGTGAAGAAGTTGCGCGTTGGTGTTATTTATGGCGGCCGTTCCGGCGAGCACGAAGTGTCGGTGACCTCGGCGGCCTCGATCTTCAAGTCGATTGATCGCGCGCGCTACGAGCCGGTGCCGATTCGCATTGAGAAGGACGGACGCTGGACGTTGGCCGATCGTCCGCCCATCGCGCTGTCGGCGGCCGAGGTGATCCAGCAGGCGCGGGTGTCACAGGCACGGCCGGTGCGCGCGGGGCGGGATTCGCTCTTCGCGCCGTATCCGTCAAGCGACACGCTGATCACGGTGGAGCGCCGCAGCGCGCCGGATGGCAGCGCGCCGGCCGATGTCGAGCGGGCGGTGGTAACCGGCCTCGGCCTGGATGTCGTATTCCCCGTGCTGCATGGCCCTTACGGCGAAGACGGCACCGTACAGGGGCTGCTGGAGCTGGCGAACGTGCCCTACGTGGGCCCGGGCGTGCTCGCCTCGGCGGCGGGGATGGACAAGGCGGTCATGAAGGTGTTGTTCGCGGCGGCCGGATTGCCGGTGGTGGACTCGCGCGCCTTTGTGCGCGCCGACTGGACGCGCAATCGCGACACCGTGCTGGGCGGCCTCGCGGCACTGGGCTTCCCGCTGTTCGTGAAGCCGGCGAACCTCGGATCGAGCATCGGCATCTCCAAGGTCAAGGCGCCGGCCGAACTGGTTCCGGCGATCGAGGCGGCATTCGAGTTCGATCGCAAGGTGATTGTTGAAGCCGGTGTCGTGAACGCGCGCGAGATTGAATGTGCGGTGCTCGGCAACGATGATCCCGAAACCTCCGTTCCTGGCGAGATCGTGCCTTCGCGCGAGTTTTACGACTACGAGGCGAAGTACCTGGACGGGGGGTCGAAGAGCGTGATTCCGGCCGACCTGCCGCCAACGACCGTGGCCGAGGTGCGCCGCCTGACGATGGCGGCGTTCCGCGCCATCGACGCGGCGGGCCTCGCCCGCGTCGACTTCCTGCTCTCGCGCGACACCGGGGCCCTGTACGTCAACGAGATCAACACCATGCCGGGCTTCACCGACATCAGCATGTATTCGAAGTTGTGGGAGGCCAGCGGCGTGGACTACTCGACGCTGGTTGACCGGCTGATTCAGCTCGCGCTGGCGCGCCACGCCGAGAAGCAACGGCTGCGAACGAGCGCGTTGTGATGCCCAGGTGCTGGGGTGCTGCGGTGCTGGGGTGCTGGGGTGCGGTGACCGCCTTGGGCCTGGTACTCAATGCCGCGGAGCCGCAACGAGGCATCACCGCCGCGCCGACGGTTGCGCGGGCCTACGATCTGATTCTCAACGCCGACTTCGATCGCTTGCAGGCCGCACTGCCGGCCACGTGTGGTCCGGCGCCGCGCGTGGCCTGCCTGGGCCTCGAGGCGCTCAGCCTGTGGTGGCAAATCCAACTGGATCCGGACAGCCGTGCCCTGGATCCGGCGTTTCAAGCCACGGTCAACGCGGCGATCGCGGAAGCGGAGCGCCTGACCGTGGCGGAACCGGCGCGCGCGGAGGCGTGGTTCTATCTCGGCGCCGCCTACGGGGTGCGCGCCCAGTGGCGGGTCTACCGCGTCGAGCGCCTGGCGGCCGCGCGCGACGGCAAGCGCATCAAAGAGGCGCTCGAACGCGCGCTGGCGCTGGATCCCGCGATGCATGACGCCGAGTTCGGGGTTGGCATGTACCGCTACTACGCCGACGTGGCACCGGCGGCCCTGCGATTTCTCCGCTGGCTGTTGCTGCTCCCCGGCGGCAATCGCGTGGAAGGCCTGCAGCAACTGGAACGCGCGGCCACGCAGGGCCTGCTGATGCGCGGCGAGGCGCAGTTCCAGATCCACGTTCTGTATCTCTGGTACGAGAACAAGTGGCGCGAAGCCCTCGGGATTATTCGCACGCTGCAAGGCCGCTACCCGCACAATCCGCTGTTCTACCAAATCGAGGCGGAGATCCTAGATCGCTACTTCCACGATCCGGCCGAGAGCCTGCGCGCATCGCAGCGGCTGCTGGCGCTGGCGCGCGACGGCGCGGTCAGCCGGCCCGCGCTCGCCGAGACGGTCGCACGCCTGAACCTGGCGCGCCAGCTGCGGGCGCTCAATCAGACCGCCGCGGCAATCGCAGAGCTCGACGCGATCATCGCGTCGAAGGCCGCCGCACCCGCCGGCGCCCTCGCGCGAGCGAAGCGTCTGCGACAGGAGATGGTCGATGATTTGGTGATTTGGTGATCATCAAAAACCCTACAGTCCATCGACAGTCGATCCGACACGTGTTCCGAAGGTGTGATCGCGTGGAGCAATCGGCCGGTTTGTTGACAATCACAAACGCTTTGTGCTTGACAAGTTGAATTTCTCATCCATAATCTACATCTAGTATGAGGGTGCAGGGCTCAGGCCACTGATTGTGAACACGTAAAAACAATCAGCGGTTGCCATCAGGCAGAGTCACCCCCCCATCAGGAGAGCACAATGGCGAAGAAGGCAAAGAAGGCGGCGAAGAAGGCCAAGAAGCGTTAGGCCGCTACCGGGGCGGTTCTCACGAACTGCCCCACCCTTTTCACCAAGACCGCGCGCGTGAATAACTCACGTCGCGTAACGAAGCGCGAGAACGCCGGCATGGACAAGCCGAGTGCCAGGCGGCAGAGGCAAGTCGTGCAGCGGCAAGGTTCTTACGCATAACCCAACCTGAAGGGGGGGATTACAAATGGCAAAGAAAGCAGCTAAGAAGAAGGCAGCGAAGACGGCGAAGAAGCGCTAGTCGCTTCGTCAGCCAGAAGATCGAGGGAGGCGCAGTCGCCTCCCTTTTTTCTTTGGTGATTACTGCCCGATCCAGTTCACGCCGTCCCAGATCCGAATCCGTTCGATCGTGTCCCACTGCCGCAGGCGATCGACCACGTCCATCCCTGAGATCACCTGCCCGAACACCGTATACCGCCCGTCGAGGTGCGGCTGCGGCGAGTGGGTGATGAAGAACTGGCTGCCACCGGTGTCGGCCCAGTCCAGCGCCATGCCGACCGTCCCGCGCAAGTACGGCCGCTGATTGATCTCGTCGCGAATGGTGTAGCCGGGCCCGCCCTCGCCGTCGCCGCGTGGGTCGCCATCCTGGACCACGAAGTCGGGCACCACGCGATGCAATTGAACGCCGCGGAAGTAGTGCTTGCGCGCCAGGGCGATGAAGTTGGCCACCGTGCGAGGGGCGTCGATCACCGCCAGCTCGAACTGGATGGTGCCCTTGCTGGTGTCGATGTACGCCGACGGCGAGTACTGCGGCGTCACGAAGGTGTCCACGGCCGCCAGCTCGGGCACCATCGGTGGCGGCGACGGCCGCATGGCCGAGACCTCAGCGGCCGGGTCGAGCTGGCGCAGGTTCTCGGCGGCCCGCAGACGCACCGCCCAATCCTTGTCACCCAGGGCCGCCACCAGCAGCGGACGCGCCGCGGTTGGATCGATCGCAGTCAGCGCATCGAGCGTGGCCGTCCGCGCCACATAGAGCCCGTCGCGCTGCGACAGCGCCAGCGCCTCGGTCAGCGCCGAGGTGGCGCCCGGCGCCTTGAGCGTGGCGAGCGCCCTCGCCGCGGCTGCGCGCACGACCTGGTCATCCGCCTTCAGGCGCGCCAGCAATTCCGGAATGGCGCCGGTAGCGCCGACCTTCGCCAGCGCGTCGATGGCCGATGGAATGACCCGCTGGTCGGCATCTCGCAAGAGGCCGATGAGCGGCGCCTCGCTGCGTTCCTTCGCCAGTTCTCCCAGCGCCGTGGCCAGCGCCGCCCTCACCGACCAGTGCGGATCGGGATCGAGCGTCGAGATCGCGCTGATGAAGGTGTCCGCGTCGGTGCGGGCCAGGGCTTGTAACGCGGCCGACCGCACCGAAGGCCAGGAGGCCGAGACCAGATCGATCAGCAACTCCACGGCGCCAGGCTGCCGCAGCTGGCCGAGCGCCACGATCGCCTCGAGCTGGAGATTCTGGTCCACCTGTGCCGACACAATCAGCTTCATCATCACGGGTGCGGCACGCGTCTCGCCCAGCAGCGCCAGTCCGCGCACCGCCTGGATGCGCAGCGCCAGCGGTTCGCTGGTATTGCCGGCAATGGCCAGCAGCGGCGGCGCGGCGCGCTGGTCCTTCAACGCGCCCAACCCACGAGCCGCGAACGCGCGCGTCAACTGGCCGTCACCAGCGAGCAGGGTCAGCAGCGCCGGCACGGCGCGAGCATCGTTGATCCGCTGGAGCGCGAAGGCCACGGGCCACCAACGGCTGCGCGGCTGCCCCTCGCGGTCCAGCACAGCAGCGGCCAGCGCCTCGTACGACGCCAGTCGCACCAGCGCGTAGACACCCAGGCGCACCGCTTCCACCGCCGGCGGCTTGGGCAGGCCCATGTCGTCGGCATTCACGCCGTTCAGCGCGCCGGCCGCGACATGCGCGGCGACCATCGCGCCAATCGCAGCGGCCGCTGGCTTGTGCCCAATCAGGCCCAGGCCCTCCGCCGCGCGGGCCTGGATGGTGGGATCCGAATCGGCCAGCGCCGCACTCAAGACCGGGGCAGCAGCGGCATCGCCGATCAAACCCATCGCGAAGGCGGCCATTTGCCGGACCTCCACGTCGTGGTCGCTCTCGAGCAACGTGGTGAGGCCGGGGACCGCCTCGGGCAATCGCACCCGGCCCGCGGCGAGGGCAGCGCGGCGGCGAACGCGCGCCTCCGGATCCTGGAGCAACGCCAACAGATCCCCGCCACTTCCCTTCAACTGCCGCTCATCTTCGAGCAGCAGGATCCAGCGCATCTTCTGGTCGTACGCGGTGACCGCCGGCGGCGGCGCGCTGATCTGCTGTGCGACCTTCGGCCCGCACGCGCTGACGGCGAGCAACGCAACCAAGGCAACGAGTGCGCGTGGAGACCACCCCTTCATGCGGTTGCCTGCATGGAAAGGTGCCGCAACGTCGCCTGGTTAATCCGCTCGCGGACAATGTTCACGCCAATGCCGGGACCGGTCGGCACGGCGATGGTGCCGTCGGCACCGATCTCAATCGCCGGTTCGATCAGATCGGGCTGGTAATACCGTTTGCTCGCCGCGATGTCGCCCGGCAGCGTGAAGTTCGGCAGGCTGGCCAGGTGAATGTTGTGCGCGCGGCCAATGCCGCTCTCCAGCATCCCGCCGTGCCAGACCGGAATGCCGTGGGCAGCGCACAAGTCGTGCAACTCGATCGAAGCGCGATGGCCGCCGACGCGGCCGGGCTTGATGTTGATGATCCGGCACGCCTTGGCCTCAATCGCATCGCGGGCGATACCAACGGTGTGGATCGACTCATCCAGGCACACCGGCGTCGTGATGCGCCGCTGCAGCACCGCGTGGTCCATCACATCGTCGTAGTCGAGCGGCTGCTCGATCAGCAGCAGGTCGAAGGGATCGAGGCGGGCTAGCAGATCGGTATCGTCCAGTGAATAGGCGGCGTTGGCATCGACCTGCAGCGGGATGTTGCCAAAGCGAGCGCGCACCCGCTCCACCGCCTCGATGTCCCAGCCCGGCTTGATCTTGATCTTGATGCGTTGGTAGCCCGCCGCCAACTCATGCTCGATCTTCTCGAGCAACTGGTCGTAGGAATCCTGGATGCCAATCGAGACACCCGACGCGATGCGCTCGCGGGTGCCGCCGAGCACCGTCGACAGCGGCTGGCCGGTGATGCGCGCGTAGAGGTCCCACGCCGCCATTTCGACACCGGCCTTGGCCATGTTGTGACCGCGCACGCGACGCAAGGCGGGAAACACATCGCGCGGATGCTCGAACGCCTGGCCGAGCACGAGCGGTGCGATGAAGCCTTCGATGATGTGCCAGACCGTTTCGGTGGTCTCGCTGCTGTAGTACGGGTTCGCCTCGGCGACCGACTCGCCCCAACCCTCGTGACCGTCGCCTGCCACACGGATCAGCACAAACGTGCGGTCGTAGGATCGCCCGAAGCTGGTCTCGAAGAAATGGACCAGCGGCAGGCGGCACAGGAACAACTCGATCTTCTCGATCTTCACGCCTACAAACTATACTCGCCAGCGGAGTGGCCTTTCACTATCTCGCCATCGAAGGCCCCATCGGGGTTGGCAAGACGCGGCTGGCCGAGCGATTGGCGACCCGCCTCGACGCCACGACGATTCTCGAAGACACCGAGAACCCGTTTCTCGGCGACTTCTACGCCGATCGGCCGGGCTCGGCGCTCCAGGCCCAGCTCTTCTACCTGCTGAACCGGCATCGCCAGCTCACCAGCAAGCGCCAGGCCGACCTCTTCCTGCAGACCATCGTCTGCGACTACGTCTTCGACAAGGACAAGATCTTCGCGTATCTGAACCTCGACGACAACGAGCTCTTCATCTACCAGCGCTTGTTCGACCTGCTCGCCAAAGACGTGCCGCCGCCCGATCTCGTGGTGTATCTTCAGGCGCCCACCGAACTGCTGATGAAGCGGCTCAAGGCCCAGGAGGTGGATCCCGATGGCGAGGCGCTGCCCATGCCGGACGAGGACTACCTCAGGGAACTGAACGAGGCCTACCAGCATTTCTTCTTCCACTATTCGGCGACGCCGCTCCTGGTCGTCGAGACCTCGGAATTCGACCCTGAATCCGACGATGCGGCGCTCGACGAGCTGGTGAAGCAAATCAGGGGAATGGGTAAGGGGACGCGCTATTACGTCGCCAGGAAGTGAGCTAAGCTGGTCGGATATGGCTTGGTTCAAGAAGGCGCGCAAGCCCATTGCCACGCCCGAAAAGTCCAGCCGGGTTCCCGAAGGCCTGTGGGTCAAGTGTCCGGAATGCGACACCATCATCTACACCAAGGATCTCGTCAAGAACCTGCACGTGTGCGGCAAGTGCGCGCACCACTTCCGGCTGACGGCCACCGAACGTCTCAAGACGCTGTTTGATGATGAACGGTGGGAGGAGCTGGCGCCGAACCTGACGTCGAACGATCCGCTCAAGTTCACCGACACCAAGCCCTATAAGTCGCGCCTCGCGAACACGCAGAAGGCCACCGGTCAGAAGGACGCCGTGATCGTCGGCGTTGGCCGGATCAACGGCATGGAGGCGATCGTCGCGGCCATGGAATACAGCTTCATCGGCGGCTCGATGGGCGTGGTCGTGGGCGAGAAGATCGTGCGCGGCATCGAGCTGGCGCTCGAACGCCGGGCGCCCATGCTGATCGTGTCGTGCTCGGGTGGCGCGCGCATGATGGAAGGCGCGCTGTCGCTCATGCAGATGGCCAAGATTTCGTCGGCGCTGGCGCGGCTGGATCGCGCGAAGCTGCCGTACATCTCGCTGCTCACCGACCCGACCACCGGCGGTGTCACCGCGAGCTTTGCCATGCTGGGCGATCTCAACATCGCCGAGCCCAAGGCCCTGATCGGCTTCGCCGGGCCCCGCGTGATCGAGCAGACCATCCGGCAGAAGCTGCCCGACGGGTTTCAGCGCAGCGAGTTCCTGCTCGAACGCGGCATGCTCGACCTGGTCGTGGATCGGCGTGAGCTGAAGGCCACGCTGGGCCGCACCCTCCGCTTCATGAGCAGCCAGCCTGTCAGCCATAGCGCGCCGCCCGACGGCGGACCTGTCAGCCATAGCGCGAAGCGCGACGGCGGACCTGTCAGCCATAGCGCGAAGCGCGACGGCTGATGACGCCCCTCGAACGGCTGTTCGCGCTCGAACAGTTCGGCATCAAGCTCGGCCTCGATAACATCCGCGCCATCCTGGCGGTGCTCGACCATCCGGAACGTACGTGGCGATCGGTCCACGTCGCCGGCACCAACGGCAAAGGTTCGGTCGTGGCGATGGTCGAACGGGGGCTGCGCGCCGCAGGACTCAAGACCGGCCGCTACACCTCTCCCCATCTCGACGCGATCGAAGAGCGCATCGCCATCAACGGCGAGGCGGTCGATCGGCCAACGTTCGAGGCCGCCACGCAAGTGGTGTTCACCGCGGTCGACGAAGCGACGCGCACCGGCACGCTCACCGTGGTGCCGACGTTCTTCGAGGTCTCCACGGCCGTGGCCTTCGAGATCTTCCGGCAGGCCAGGGTCGAGGTCGCGGTGGTCGAGGTGGGCATGGGCGGCCGGTTCGACGCCACTAACGTGCTGACGCCGGACCTCACCGCGATCACGTCCATCGCCTTCGATCACGAACGGCACCTCGGCACGACGCTGGCGCAGATCGCGTTCGAGAAAGCCGGCATTGCCAAGCCCGATACCCCGCTGGTGATTGGGCGGCTGCCTGGCGAAGCGGCCCGGCGCATTGCGACGGTAGCGGCGGCCGTCGGCGCGCCCCTGATCGACGCGCACGGAACCACGACCGATCGCGTCTACCCGCCGCTCACGCTCGCACTGCCAGGCCGGCACCAACTCGAGAACGCGGCGGTGGCGGTCGCCATTCTCGAGGCGTGGTCGGCACGCATCTCGTTCGTGCCCACCAGCGCGATTGTCACCGGCCTCACCGAATGCCGTTGGCCGGCGCGACTGGAGTGGTTGCGCCTGCCCGATGGCGGCGAGCTGTTGATCGACGCGGCGCACAACCCCGCGGGCGCCGCGGCACTGGCGACCTATCTTCAGGACACCAGCACCGCGCCCCTCCCGATCGTGCTGGCGGTGATGGATGACAAGGACTTGCCGGGGATGGTGAAGCCGCTGCTCGCGATCGCGTCCGCGTTCGTGGCGACCACCGTGCCACACACGCGGGCACGAACGGCAGAGGGTCTGGCCGCGGCCCTGCGAGTGCTCGCTCCGGCGTTGCCCATTGAGGCTCAGCCGGATCCCGAGGCCGCGGTGGCGCGCGCCCTTACGCGATCGAAGCGCGCGGTGGTGGCAGGTTCGATCTACCTGATTGGTCCGTTACGTGCTCGGCTGCTGGCAGCGGGCGCCACGCCGCTGATCTCGTGACACCCCAGGCCGCAAGCCGCAAGCCGCAAGTCTGTTATTCTCAAACTCCGTGCGGGTCCGCCTTTACATCGTCTTCACGTCCGCGATCCTGGTGAGCGTTCTCGCCCGCCCGGCCCATGCGCAAATCATTCCCGGCTGGAACACCAAGCAGTTCGCTCTCGAGCGGATTGACGCCGACCGCGTCCGGCTGATGCGTGAAGTCGAGATTGAAGGTGAAACGACCGGCCCCAACGCCGGCCAGAAGTTCTTCGCCGACGACCTCGAGATGAACCTGAAGACCGGCGAGCTCACCGCCCGCGGCAACGTGGTGTTTCAGACGCCGACGTCGCGGATCGCCTCGGAAACAGTGGTCTTCAATACCAAGACCAAGCTCGGCACGTTTACCAACGCGATGGGCATCGCGCAGTTGGGCGAGCGCGGCAGGCAGAACCAGAGCATGTTCGGCACGCTCGAACCGGATGTCTACTTTTACGGCGCGGAGATCGAGAAGATCGGCGCCGACAAATACCGGATAAAGAAGGGCGGCTTCACCACCTGTGTGCAGCCGACACCGCGGTGGGAGATTGTCAGCGGTCGCGCCACGGTCAACCTCAACGACTACGTCGTGATGCGCAATGCCGTGGTGCGCGTGAAGAACGTCCCGGTGTTCTACCTGCCGATCGTGTATTACCCGATCCAGGAAGACGACCGCGCCACCGGGTTCCTGTTGCCCACCTACGGCACCTCGACCTATGCCGGTTCGTCGATCAGCAACGCGTTGTTCTGGGCCGTCAACCGCAGCCAGGATCTGACGCTGTTCCATGACTGGTTCTTCAGCGGCAGCACGGGCGTGGGCACCGAGTACCGCTACCTGTTCGGGCCGGCGTCGCAGGGGAACTTTCGCGCCTATTGGCTCGACGAGAAAGAAGCGGTCATCAACGGCGCCCCGCGGCCGGCTCACAAGAGCCAGATCTTCACCGGCGGGCTGAACCAGGGCCTGCCACTCGGCCTGACGGCGCGGGCCAACGTCAACTACTCGACTGACGTGACGACGCGGCAGTTGAACAGCAACAATTTTCTCGATGCCACGACCAGCCAGCGCACGTTGAACGGCGCTATCTCCGGTGCGTGGGGCGGCCTCAGCCTGAACACCGTCTACGACCGCGTGGAGTATTTCTACAACCCCACCGATTCGCAGGTCACCGGCCGCGGGCCTGGCTTCACAGCGACGTACAGCGGCCGCAAGCTGCCGTTCCTGCCAGTGTATGCCTCGGTCAACGTGGACGCGGCGAACATGCTGTACATCGGCAAGAACGCGGCCACCACCACCGACAAGAGCCTGAACCAGGTGGATGTGCTGCCGTCGCTGCGGGCGCCGCTCAGCACGCTGCCGTTCCTGTCGGTCAACGCGACACTCGCCTATCGAACGACCTATTTCAGTGAGAGCCTGGCCAGCGATCTCCGTAGCCAAGTCGACGAAGCGGTGACACGCCGCTATGCCGACATGCGGGCCGATATCGTCGGCCCGGTCTTCTCGCGCGTGTTCAATCCGAATAACGCGTTCGCGGAGCGCATGAAGCACATCATCGAGCCGAACTTCTCGGTCCAGCGCCGCACCGCGATCGAGAACCAGGATCGCGTACCGAGTGTTCAGGGGCGCTACGACACGGTGATCGGGGGCACCACGCAACTGAGCTATGGCCTCGCGAACCGCCTGCTGGTGCGCAAGAAGGCCGCCGAGGGCGCGCAGGCGGGTTCGCCGCAAGAGCTGCTCCATGTCTCCGTACGCCAGAGCTACTACACCGACGAGCGGGCCAGCCAGTTCGACCCAGCGTACGGCTACAGCCAGGGGCGGCCGGCCAGCCCGTTCTCTCCGATCTCGGTGTCGGCCAAGGCCGTTCCGACGCAGCCGATGGCCGTGGACTTCCGCCTCGAGTACGACCCGCGCAGTGACGCCGCGTTCAGGGTGATCGGATACGGCCTGAATGGGGTGTTCCGGACGAACTTGGTCGAAACGTCGGCGGGTTGGAGCAAACAGAATTACGGGGCGGCTTCGTCGGGGCGATCGAACAACTACATCCAGCAAAGCACCCAGCTTCGGTTCGGCGGCGGCAAGTACGGCGGCACCGTGGCGCTCAATTACGACCTCGCGCGGTCGACTTTGCTCAACCATCGCTACATCGCGTTCTACAACGCCCAGTGCTGCGGCATTTCGTTCGAGTACCTGGCCTACAACTACGGGCCCGGCACCAACCTTCCCCTGGCCCAGAACCGGCGTTTCAACATGTCGTTCACGCTGGCGGGTGTTGGGTCATTTTCCAACTTCTTTGGAGCGTTCGGCGGCCGGACGTATTAACATCGTCTGCTGTCATGAAGGGACTGATCCTCAGCGGAGGGAAAGGCACTCGCCTTCGCCCGCTCACCTACACCAGTGCGAAACAGCTGGTGCCCGTCGCTAACAAGCCGGTCCTGTTCTATGGGATCGAGGCGCTGGTCGCCGCCGGCATCACCGACATCGGCATTGTCGTCGGCGATACCCAGGCCGAAATTCGCGCCGCGGTCGGCGACGGCTCGAAGTGGGGGGCGAAGGTCACCTACATTCCGCAGGACGCGCCACGCGGCCTCGCCCACGCCGTGCTGATCAGCGAGCCGTTCATCGGCGCGGACCCGTTTGTCATGTATCTCGGCGACAACCTCCTCAACCGGGGCATCGTCGAGTTCGTCGAACAGTTCGTCAAAGAGAAGCCGGCGGCGCAGATTCTGCTGACGCCGGTGCCGGATCCGCAGATGTTCGGCGTCGCCGAACTGATCGGCGACAAGGTGGTTCGCCTCGTCGAGAAGCCAAAGGAGCCGAAGACCAACCTCGCGCTGGTCGGCGTCTACATGTTCGGGCCGGAGATCTTCGTCTCGGCCCGGAACATCAAGCCCAGCTTCCGCAACGAACTCGAGATCACCGACGCCATCCAGGACCTGATCGACCGCGGCCTGCGCGTCACGCCGCACCTGGTGAGCGGCTGGTGGAAAGACACCGGCAAGCTCGAAGACATGCTCGAGGCCAACCGCCTGATCCTGCAGACGCTAACGCCGAGCAACCACGGCACCGTGGACGCGGCGTCGAAGATTGAAGGCATCGTCGTGATCGAGGCCGGTGCCGTGGTGGAGAACTCGGTGATTCGCGGACCGGCGGTGATTGGGCCGGGCGCCCGCATCACCAACGCCTATGTCGGGCCGTTTACGTCGATCGGCCGCGACGTGGAGATCTCGCGCTCCGAGATCGAACACAGCATCGTGCTCGAAGGCGCGCTGATCCACGACCTGGAGACACGCGTGGCCGACAGCTTGATTGGGCGCGGCGTGAAGATCCACCGCCTGCCGCTCAAGCCGGCCGCCCATCGCTTCATGCTGGGCGACAACTCCGAGGTCTGGATTCGTTGGTAATCGAACGATGATCGAAGTCCTGGTCACCGGCGGCGCCGGTTTTATCGGCAGTAATTTCGTGCGCTATGCCTTGCAGTCGCACGCCGACTGGCACGTCACGAACCTCGACAAGCTGACCTACGCGGGCCGCAGGGAAAACCTGCACGACGTGATGGACCACCCGCGCCACAGGTTCGTGCATGGCGACATCCTCGACGCGGCAGTCGCGGGCCCGCTGGTCGAAGCCGCCGACTACGTCGTGCACTTCGCCGCCGAGACGCACGTCGACCGCTCGATCGTGGCGGCCGGCGACTTCATCAAGACCGACGTCGAAGGCTCGTTCGTGCTGCTCGAAGCGGCGCGCCGCAATCCGGGACTGAAGCGCTTCATCCAGATTTCCACCGACGAGGTGTACGGCAGCGTGCCGGAGGGATCCAGTACCGAGACCGACGAGCTACGGCCGCGCAATCCCTACGCCGCGAGCAAGGCCGGCGCCGATCGCCTGGCCTACAGCTATTGGGCGACGCACGACGTCCCGGTGATTGTCACGCGGGCCTCGAACAACTACGGTCCGTATCAGTTCCCGGAAAAGATTCTGCCGTTGTTTGTCACCAATCTGACCGACAACATCCAGGTGCCGCTCTACGGCGACGGCGGCAACATCCGCGACTGGCTGCACGTGCTCGATCACTGCCGCGCGCTCGACTTATTGCTTCACACCGGCACCAACGGCGAGGTCTACAACATTGGCGGCGGCAACGAGGTGAAGAACATCGACCTCACGCACGCCGTCCTCAAGCTGATGGGCAAGGGCACCGATCTGATCAAGCCGGTGGCCGACCGCAAGGGGCACGACCGCCGCTACAGCCTGGGCACGAAGAAGCTCGAAGCCATGGGCTGGACGCCCCAGGTGCCCTTCGAACAGGGCCTGCGCGACACCGTGGCCTGGTATCAGGCGAATCAGTGGTGGTGGCGGCCGATCAAAGAGCGCGACCCGGCCTACAAGGCGTACATCGAAGCGCAGTACGGCAAGCGCGGCTAATGGCAGCAAGCGTCCTCGTCACGGGCGCGGCGGGGTTTGTCGGCAGCCACCTGCTGGAGCTGCTCGCGCAAGATGATGTCGAGATCACGGCGTGGCAGCGCCCGGGCACGGCGCCGCTGCTGCAGGTCGACGGCGTCCACTGGGACATCGTCGAGATGCACGATCGCGATCAGGTGCACGCCGCGCTCAGGGTCATCAATCCATCCCACGTCTACCACCTCGCTGGCGTGCCCCACGTCGGCGACTCCTGGGGCCACACGCGCGAGACCTTCGCGGGCAACGTGCTGTCCACGCATCACCTCTTTGAAGGCCTGCGGCGCGCCGGATTGACGCCACGGGTACTGGTCACCAGCTCCGCGACCGTCTACTCGCCCGCCGACCGCGCGTTGCGCGAAGGCGATCCCGTGTGTCCCAACAATCCCTACGGCACCAGCAAGCTGGCGCAAGAGATGGTCGCCGTGCGCGCGTGGGAAGAGGATGGAATACCCGGCCTGATTGCGAGAGCGTTCAACCACGTCGGCCCCCGGCAGTCGCCGTCGTTCCTGGCACCGAGCCTGGCGAAACAGATCGCGGAGATCGAAAGGGGCCGGCTCGAGCCGGTGCTGCGGGTCGGCAACCTCGAGCCCAGGCGAGACATCATGGACGTGCGCGACACGGTGCGCGGATACCGCGCCATGATGCAATCCGCCAGGCCGGGTGTGCCGTATAACGTGTGCTCGGGCCGAGCCGTGCCGGTGAAAGAACTGCTGCACCTGTTCATCCAGCACGCGCGCATTCCGATCCGGGTCGAACAGGATCCGGCGCGCTTCCGCCCCAACGACACTCCCCTGCTCCTCGGCGACGTCACCAGGCTGACGGCCGATACCGGATGGACCACCCAGGTGCCCCTGGACCAGACCGTCGAAGACCTGCTGACCTATTGGCGCAGCCAATAGCAGGCCGGGACGGACTCCGGACTGTTTTCCGTTGACAGGCGAACAAAAGACCGACCATCACGGCCATCGCCGATTCAGGCGCGCGCTCAGTGGGCGCGATGGTGATGCAACGTCTTCATCTTCATTACTCCCATAGCATCAGCATTCAAGGCTGAAGTTGAATCCTCGCTGCATGCGGGCAACGCCTGCAACTG
>JBCKZH010000019.1:0-41669 GCA_038919385.1 Vicinamibacterales bacterium
GAGTTGACCCGTCGCTCACAGGGGGTGACAATAGCACGGCATGCTTCAGTACACCGAGTGGGCGGTTCTGCACCTTGGGGCACTGGCGCTCATGCTCCTCGCCGCCGGCGGAGCCGGTCATCTCGTCCTTCGCCGGCACGCATTCCATTCGTTGCTCGAGCGCGCGACCTTCACCATCGCGCTCGGTCTCGGCCTGTGGGCACTGACGCTCTTCGTCTTGGGCGTCACCGGGACGCTGTCGCGTTGGTTGATCGCGACGCTCACTGTTGTGGTCGCCGCCATCACTCTGCTCTCGGGCCTGCGCGACGCTCGCGCGAGGCTATGGGACAGAGCCCCGGCGGCGCGTCAGAAGGAGCATCGCCCTGGCATCGGGCGAGCGCTGATCGTCGCCATGGGCGTGGGCGTCTGGGCGTGCCTGTGGCTGTGGACCCTGTATCCCCCACTCGAATGGGACGGCATCTCGCATCACCTCGTCCTGGCTCGCAACTATCTCGAGGACCAGCGGCTCGGGGTCCAGCTCGGGATTCCCTATCCCATTCTGCCCGCGCTGCATCACATGCTCTTCGTCTGGGCGTTGGCCATCGCCGACGACGTTCTGGCCCAGATGGTCGAGCATGTGTTTCTGATGCTGACGGTCCTTGGGCTCATCGCCTGGGGCCAGCGTCGGGGCCGCCCCCTGCTCGGCGCAGCCGCCGGAGCCTTCCTGATCGCTCACCCGCTCCTCGTCTGGCTCAGCGGCACGGCCTACGTCGATCTGGGCGTCATGGCGTGTGCGTTTCTGGGCATCTACGCGCTGCGCGTGTTCTGGGACGAGGGTGACGCCTCGTGGTGGACGCTCGGCATGGCGCTCCTCGCCATGGCCGCCAGCGTCAAGCTGCCTGGAGCCGTGTTCCTCGGGCCAGCGGTCGCGCTGGGCGTGTGGAAATTCGCCGGCCTTCGAACGGGTCTCGACAGTCCGGGCGTCACGTGGTGGCCGCTCGCTCGAGGATTGCTGGTGGCGTTGGTCGTGGCGGCACCGTGGTACGGGTTCATCGCCTACCACACCGGCAATCCCGTGTGGCCAGTGCTTCCTCAGATCAGTCAGGGTATTTGGGGATCCCCGCGCGTCGTCGCCGATGCCCACGCCATGTTCTGGGCTGGTCACGTGGAGCGCACGATGTGGAGCTACGTCACGTTTCCTGTGGACTTTGTCCTGAACGAGTCGCCCCTTACTCCAGAGGTCTCGCCGGCCGTGTTCCCGTTGCTGATGGCTTGGCCGCTCGCGTGGATCGTTTCGTTCCGCGATCGTTCCGTCAGGTGGTGGACCCTTTGGGCGCTCTGGTACACCGTCTTCTGGTTTCAGGGATTGGAAGTGCTTCGCTATTGGTCACCGGCTCTGCCGCTGGCCGGCGTCGCGTTGTACGAAAGCCTCCAGTGGGTCGGCGAGCGCGTGTGGAAATCCCCCGCGTGGCAGAACGCCCTCTGGTCGATCTTGATCGTGCTGTCGCTCGGATGGTCCGGCCAGTGGCTGGTGAGTACGCTCCGGCCGCTCGGCTGGCCGCCGGTTGACTCGCCGGCGCGAGAAGAATTCCTCGACACGTTCTCGCTTGGTTACCGAGCCGCCACCTACATCAACGACCGGGCGCAGCCCGACGAAAAGGTCTACGTCGTGGGCGCCAGTTGGCTCAACTACTATTTGCGTCCGCGCGTCATCGATTACGTCGGCGTGCTCGAGCACGACAATTGGCCGGTGTTTGGCTGGCCCGCGGACGAACGTTGGATGCGTTCGCTCGACGAGCGACAGGTCTCGTGGATCCTGGTGAATCGTGTCCATGGACCGTTATCTACGCGCCTGCAAGCAATGAACCCGTCCGGGCGGCAAATCTGGCCGGATTTTCGACTTGTGTACGACGATGGCGGTATGTGGGTGTTTCGCCGAACAGCTCCAGGACAGGCCGCGGAGGAGCCGCGTGGACCCGCGAGCGTGGCCGATCGATCGCCCCCGGCAATTCTCGAGGGCTATCACGACGTGACCAACTGCAATGGCATTCTCGCCTGGGCTTGGGACATGAACCGAAAAGACGAACCGATCCGGCTTGACGTCTACGATGGCGGCGTCTTGCTCGGCTCCGTGACCGCCGACCGATTCCGAGAGGACCTGATGGCGGCCGGAAAGGGGAACGGCAGGCATGGGGCGTTCTTTCCCGTCCTCCCGCAGCTCAAGGACGGCCGGACGCATATCATTCGCGTGAGGTTCGCGGGGACGGACGTCGACCTGCTGAACGGACCGAAGGAGATCAGGTGCGGAGGTGTATAGTGGGATCATGATGCCGCGAGTCGAGTACAGCCGGTCGTGGCGATTGGACCTCGCAGGGCTCGTGTTCGTCGCTCCCCTCATCGCCTGTGCACAGGGGGCAACCTCGCCCTCGGCCGTGGCGATGAGAACCGGCGTGTGGGGCGGCGAGCAGGTCCGCTTGGAGGTGGTCCAATCCGGTGGGCAGATCGAGTTTTCTTGCGCCCACGCGACGATCGACGAACCGCTGGTCGCAAAGAGCGATGGCACGGTCGATGTGGCGGGCCGATTTGTCACCGAAGGCGGGCCCACGCGAGACGGGCCGGAGCAGTTTCAGGCCGTTCGCCTGACGGGCCGCGTTGAGGGCGAGACGTTCTCCTTCGCGCTCACGCCCGTGGGTTCGAGTGCCAGTCTCGGAAGCTTCAGCGCCACGTTCGGCCGCACGCCGCGCCTGACGAAGTGCCGCTAGCGCGGAGCGTCGCTCCGCGGTCGGCCGCACGTTCCATAGGGCGCTCGAACTCTACGAGCCCGGCACCCTGCCGGTCGGCTTGTCTCCGGCAATGCCCCATCCGACGACCTTGGTGCCACCGGCAGCGAATCGCGTGAACCAGTTGCCGTTGCGGAAGATTGTGAAGTCGCTGCGCTGGTCACCATCCTGATCGCCCGAAATGGGGATATCGCCGGCAACGCCCCAGGTCGCGGCCAGGACGCCACCCGTGGACCGATTGATGAGCCACTGCCCCGTACCAGGGCGGAAGACGCCCTGATCGGCCTTGTGGTCGCCATCCCAATCGCCGGCCACCGGGATGTCGGTCCCGGTGCCCCATCCGATGATCGTGGTCCCGCCGGCCGATTTCCGGATGTACCAGACGCCGTTACTCGCCCGGTAGATCGTATAGTCCAGCTTGCCGTCGCCATCGAAGTCGGCCAGGAGCGGCTGGTCGGTCGCGATGCCCCATCCGACCGCGTCAATTCCTCCGCCCGACTTGAGGGCAAACCACGCTCCCGCGTTGGGACGGTAGATGACCAGGTCGTCCTTCTGGTCGCCGTCCACGTCACCTGGCATCGGAATGTCGCCAGCCGTGCCCCACACCGTCACGCGCACCGTGTTGGTGAGCGATTGGATGATGAACCACGCACCGGTCGAGGGACGCCACACGGCGATGTCGGCTTTTCCGTCGCCGTCGTAGTCGCCCATCACGTCGATGTCGCCCGGGACACCCCACTTGGTGCTCGTCCCGGCGACCGCCGGTGTTGGGCCAGCGATGCTCGTCCCGCCGCCGGTACCAGCGATGTAGAAGACGTTGTTGCTCGTTCGATAGATGGTACTGTCCGTGCGGCCATCATGGTCCGGATCGAACATCGCGCCGCTGTACGGAACGCAGGTCGGATATTTGAAGTTGCCGAAACGGGTGCGCCAAGCGAAGCTGGCTGTCGTCGAGTAGTACTCCTGCGTATACCAGAAGGTGCAGTCGTCCACCGGATCGACGGTCATGGAGCTGTAGTCTCCCCAACGGCTAAACGTGCCAACCTGACTGCCCGTGCCGTTGTGGAGGCTGACTTCGGCTTGCGGCAGCGTACTCGCCGGGTCGGTTACCAGTCGCCCTGCATAACGAATCTGGGGATTGATGGTCGAGCTCGAGGCACTGTAGCCGAGGGCCATGTTGCCGTGATGGTCCTGCGCGACGCTGGCCATCCAGCGATGCGTGAGATCGGGCTGATACGTGCTCTCCTGATTGACCGTATAGGTCGAGACACCGGTCTTGTTCAGCTCGAACCAACGGACGCCTGACACGTTGTTCGAGCTCACCGTCATGTTGCCAACGATCCTCTCGCTCGTGCCCATGTTTCGGTACGCCATCCGGTTCATCACCCGGTCAGCGAGGGAATCGAGAAGGCTCGTCGTCCCGAGCTGTGGAACATCGCTTCCCTGGAAGGTAAAGGCGGCCGCTGCCGGGCTCGCGACGAGGGTGAGGGTGGTGTTCGCCGGAGTGACGAAGTCCGGCGCCATGTGGTAGATGCGATAGGTGTTCGTGAACGGCGTTTCGACGAATATTCCCGGTGCGTTCACAGCAGGGGTGGTAGCGCCGTCCATGTCGGCGGGCAAGAACGGGGCCCGAGTCGCCCCACCGGTCGTAATACCGAGGCTCACGAAGCTTGCCGGCAACCCGGCTAACATTTTCGTGCGGTCGAAGGCAAACGCCTGTGTACCGAGGTACGCGGTAGCGGCGGCGTTGAATACGTTCTCGGCCATGTAGTACGCATTGGGAAACATGCCGAAATGCGGGTAGTCGTAAAAATTCGGGCCGAGCGTGAAACCGTAGCGGTACCACGACCCGGTGGCGTCGCTGGTCGTCGAAATCGCGATGCACTCATCGGTAAACGGAATGCTATTGGTCGGCGACGCGAACTGGCTGACCAGCCAGCGGTTGGCTTGTTGATCGTAGAGAACGATCGGGTCGCCAAAGCCAAAGTTCTCGCAGGCGCCACCAAAGCCGCTCCAAATCGTCTGGATACCTACCGGGCCCAGAACCGATGCTCCGGTTGTCTTGTTGAACACTTGGATGCCTTCATTCACCATCTGCACGTACTGGGTGAACCCAACCTCGCCGATAGTATCTGGTGGGGCGCAGTTGCAGCCCACGCCTGGAAACACGATGCCGTCAGCGTTGACGATGGGGGCGGGCATCTGCATGCCAGGAGCAGAGAAAAAGCTGTCCTGCACAACCGGGTCGGGCCCATCGACATGCCTGTTAGGCACCTTCGGATTCGGGCTGGACTCCTGCTGCCCCAGACGACGATTGGGGACAGGGGTCATGTCCCGTAATGGGATCGAGCGGTCGTTCTTGTATGACCGGCTCACGATGACGCCGTTGGGCAGCACCTGGTAGTACTGCTGCGCCTCCACGTAGCTCGTGACGTAGTTGAAGGCATAAAACGAGGCGACGCCCAAGCCGATGACGCAAGACGTAATCGCGGCCCAGACGAGAATCCCATTGCGACGCTGTGTAGTTGGCTCGCTCATACAGACTCGCTGATCCTTGCGGGTAGAACTGTTGGCTCACGACTGACTGGCTGGCAGAGCCGTCCCGCACGGCCGCCTAGCCCTGGCTCTCAAGAGAGCAATCGTGACCTAATCCCTTGGTTAATGTCAACGCCGGGGACCGCCGAGCGACCTGTCGGATGCTGTCGGATGCTGTAGAATGCCCGTCAGTGTGCGCACTCCACATGTCGTCGAACCTCGAGGTCTCGGTCGTGATGCCCTGCCTGAACGAAGCCCGTTCTGTGGGGCTGTGCGTGGACACGGCGCTCACGGCCATGCGCGAGGCCGGGATCGACGGCGAGGTCGTGGTCGCCGACAACGGGTCCACGGACGGCTCGATCGCGCTGGCTGAACAACACGGCGCCCGGGTGGTGCACGCGTCGCAGCGAGGCTACGGCCAGGCGCTTCGCAAGGGTATCGACGAGGCGCGCGGGCGCTTTGTGATCTTCGGCGACGCCGACGCCAGCTACGACTTCGCGCAAGTCCCCGAATTCGTGGCGAAGTGGCGCGAAGGCTACGACGTCGTGATGGGGAACCGCTTCGCGGGCGGCATTGCCCCGGGCGCCATGCCGTGGCACCACCGCTACATTGGCAACCCGGTGCTGACGGGCATCCTGAATCTGCTGTTTCGCGCGCACATTGGCGATGCCCATTGCGGCCTTCGCGGGTTCGACGCGGCCGTCTATCGTCAGATGGATCTGCGGACCACGGGGATGGAGTTCGCGTCCGAGTTTGTCATCAAGGCGGTGAAGCTCGGCGTGCGCATCGCCGACATTCCCGTGAGACTTGGTCCTGACCTGCGTGGGCGGCCGCCGCACCTCCGCAGCTTCCGCGACGGCTGGCGTCATCTCCGCTTCATGCTGCTCTACGCGCCCAACTGGCTGTTTCTCGGGCCGGGCGCCCTCCTCACTGCGGGTGGCATCGCGATGATTCTCTGGCTGCTGCCGGGCCCACGGCATTTCGGCGGTGCGGTGCTCGACGTGCACACGATGCTCTTCGGACTGATCCTCGCGCTCCTCGGCGTGGAGATCGCGTCGGTCGGCTTGTTTGTCAGGGTCTTCAGCTATTGCGAGCGATTCGATCACCGCCGTCACTCTCTCGAGCGGTGGCTGAAAACGATCACGCTCGAGCAAGGTCTGCTGGTTGGCGCCGCCTTGGCGCTGACGGGTCTTGTCGGCGATGGATGGGTGTTTTATACGTGGGCGTCGAGCGGGTTCGGCGAGCTGTCGCAGGTTCGAGCCGTGATCTTCTGGTCGCTCTGGCTGTTCGCCGGCGTACAAGTCATCTTCACGTCGATCTTTCTCAGCATCCTCGGGATTAGTCGCGGCACGTACATCGGCGACTACGACCTGAAATGACGACGTACACGCTGTTCGACCGACAGGTCGCCCGGTGGCGCTATCGCGTGGCGCTGGCGCACATCACACGAGACTCGCGTGTCTGCGATGTCGGTTGCGGCCGAGAGGGCGGGTTCCTCGAGTACGCAGGGTCGCGCGTCGGTTTCGGCGTGGGGATGGACCGCCGGAGTCCCCTGACGTCTTCAGCACCCGGGTTCAAGATCGTGGCGGATATCACGGCCGGTCTGCCCGTGGCGAACGCCCGCTTCGACCACGTCGTGATGCTCGCCGTGTTGGAGCACCTCGTCGATCCCGCACCCGTGCTGCGCGAGACGTTTCGCGTGTTGGCGCCGGGCGGCACACTCGTCCTGACGTGGCCCCACGCCGCCGTCGATGGCCTGTTGGATGTTCTTCAGCGCCTGCGCGTCGTGAGCGCCGACATGGAGCCCGATCAGCATCAGAAACGGATCCCGGCACCAACGCTCGTGCGGATGCTCGAAGGCATCGGCTTCCGCGAGGTGCGGTTGCGGAGGTTTGAACTCGGCCTGAACAACCTGCTCGTGGCGCGTAGGCCGACTGTCTGAAGGGCGTGCCTTGTGCCTTGTGCCTTTATTCCTAAGACCCCGGCAGCCGGCCAATGGGCTTGTCGCCGCTGATGCCCCATCCGGTGACCGCGAAGCCCCCGGCGGCGTACTGCGTGTACCACACACCGTCGCTGTCGCGCCAAATGATGAAGTCGCTCCGGCCGTCGCCAGTGCCGCCAGCGTGGTGATCAAGCCAGGACGGAACAGCGGTGTCTCGTACTCCATCGTCACCTGCCAGCGGCCGGCCGCAACCTCGACGCCGCGGAACGCCGCGTTGACCGGAACGATAGGCGCCGGCTGGCCGTTCATCCTGGCCGACCATCCGGGTCCGAACGCGTCGAGGAGCACCAGCATCCCGGGTTGCGCGGCGTCGCCGGAAATCGCGAACCGGTTGGGTTCGTAGTTGGTAATGCTCGCGGCATCTGCCGGCACGGAGACCGGAGCGAACCCCGGCGGCTCTTCGAGGATCACGCGGTCGGGGGTGCCGGCGGTCGCGACGGCGGCCACGGCCGCCGCCGCGTCGGTGACCATCGCGAAATCGTGCGCGACAAACGCCCTGGGCCACAGGGCGCCATTGCGGTACACCGTGAAGTTGCCATCGACGTTCTCTTCGGTCAGGCCCGCTTCGAGGAGCGCGGCCTTCTGTGCCGGCGTCGCCCGATGCGTCACCACGTACTTGATGTTGAGCAGATTCAGCACGTGCCGTCGGGCGGGCAGCAAGGATCTGGGCAGAATGAACCCGCTGTTGATCTCGGTCTGAAAGAATCCCTTGATGAGGGCGGTGTACCGCAACTGGTTGAAGACCCCCAGCGCGCCGATCCCCGCGAGGCCGACCCCCCCCCCCTGGAACGTGTTCGGAGGCAGCGCCGCCAACACCGCCAGCACGCGTCCGGCCTCGAGCATGTACCGGACTATGGCCTCGGTGCTAAAGCCACCTTGGGTGGTCATGCCCGTCGTTGTCCAATCAGAAGCATGAAGTCGCTCGGCAGCAAGCCGCCGTCCACCAGGGCGTCTTCCACTTCATAGATCGTCCGCAGGTGGCCGCGGGCCTCCGGGTCGTCGACGCCAAAGTTGTGGATGATGCCGTTGTAGAGCAAGTGTTGCAGCGTACCGCCGAGACGCCGGATGGCGACGGTCTGGAACTGGCGCTCGAAGAGGGGCGCGATGTCGGCGGAGCGAATCGATTCGAACGGGGATACGGCGACGACTTGGGCCGGCGTTGGCCGGCCCTCGAAGGCTTTGACGGCCCCCCATCTGAAATGCCGCAACCGCTCGGGCAGCAGAGCCAGCAGAGCGCGCACGAGCGCGATCTGCCGATCGGTCCACTGGAACTGTGTCGGGCCGACAAACTCTTCCAGCACGAAAAGGCCCCGTGGCGTGAGGGCGGTCGCGACCTGCGCCATCACGTGCTCGAGCGCGGCGAAGTGGTGGAAGCTGTGGCACGAGAAGATCAGGTCGTAGCTGCCGGGCTCGAGGGTCAGCGCATTGGCGTCACCGACCCTAAATCCGCCAGGCGCCTGATGCGCCCGCCGGCTCTGCTCGGCCACTTCGACACGGTCCTTGCTCACGTCGATGCCCGCAATCGATCGCGACCAGCCCCGCTCGAAGAGCCGAATGCTTCGACTGGCCGATCCGCATCCGAGCTCCATGCTCCGTTCGGCGGGCGCACCCAGGTGCGTGGTGACCCATTGCTCCCACTCCAGGCCGTCCAGCAACGCACGCTCGCGATAGCGCGCGCGGACCACCGGGTGGTCGAGCCAGGCGTGTTGCTCCGTGCCCTCCACCGCGAGGCGATCGCCCCAGTGTTTCGCCTCGCGAGCCAGCCGCTCTCGGTGTTCCTGCGACCCGTTCATGGCGACTCCCAACTCGTCCGATGCCAGGCGGCTCAGCTCTCGGCGTGCCGCGTCGATCCAAACGACAACGTCCCGTGTCACGCCAACGCTCGATCAAAAACACCCGCGTCTTCGAACCGGCGGTCCCACGCATGCTCGAGCCGGAAGCGGGCAATGGCCGCGACATCGGCGCGATAATCGAGGGCCGAAGAAGCCGCCTCGACCGGATCCGCACCCTGGTCCATCAGGAACGTCCCGTCGGCGATTCCGCGACGCGCCATCTCGCCGAACGCGGTGCTGAGTACGGGTAGGCCCATCCCTCGGTAGCCATAATACTTGACCGGGTCGACCGCGTCGGTCAGCGGTGACCGGCTGAAGGGAATGAGCCCCACTGAGAAACTCCGAAGGTGCTCGACCGCTCGCTCCATCAGGCAGGCAGGGAACAACCTGACGTTCAGGGGCAGATCGTGCGGAGGGGGTGAGAAGCAGGGACCAACGATGTGGAGGGCCGCGTCCCGAAACGACTCCGCGAGCCGAAGGACGATGGACCAGTCGAACCAGGCGCCAATGCAGCCCACATAGCCGAACACGATGTCGGCGTTGCGTGCGATGGGCAACGGCGGCAGCGCCGACATCTCAAACGCGTTGTGCACCATGACTCGCCGGTCATCGCGGCTCGCGAACTTGGTCCACAACGCCCCACACGAGGTCAGCACCACGTCGACCGATCTGACGATCTCTCGTTCGTGGGCCTGCGCGGACGCCTTGGAGATGCCATGGTAGAACTCGGGATAATCGTCCATGGCGTCATAGAAACTGTGGGCGGGACGAAGCGCAGTCAAGGCGGCCAGGGCGAGACAACTGGGTCGACCCACGCCAAGGACCACCGCATCGCCTCCAACGAGGGGACGCAGCCGGCGGGCCAGGATGTTCCACAGCACCGTGCGGTTCAGCCAGCGCCCGATGCCGAGCGGCTCGATCGGAACCGCACGAAGGCTCACCACCGTGAGGCCGTCCGGGCACTCGAATCGCGCCTGCGGCCCCACGGCGATCCTCCGCAGGTCCCTGAACGTCGGCAACCGTGTCGGATAGGGGTCGACCCAGACGACGCGGCTGCCGCCCCGTTTAAGAAAATGCCGGGCGAAGTAGTGGGGGCGCTGAGGATAGCTGGCCCACGGGACCGGGGAAAAATACAGAAACGTCATCTGGCGCGCTGGCGTCGCACCAGCATAGCTCAGCCGTGCCGGATTGCAGCTTTGGCTTATGATGGACCCGCTTGGCTGACACGCGCGCGACGGGCCCTGTCCTGCCCCTCAAGATCATGGTCGTGGTGGGCACCAGACCCGAGGCCATCAAGATGGCCCCGGTTGTCCGTGAGATGACTCGCCACGCGCCAACGCTGTCGGTGTTCGTGTGCTCGACCGGACAGCATCGCGAACTGCTGAGCCAGACGCTCGATGTCTTCGGCCTGCGGCCGGACCATGACCTGGGAGTCATGGTGCACGATCAGACGCTGGCCGGTCTGACGGGGCGGTTGTTCGAGCGGCTCGATCCGGTCGTGCGCGAGCAGCGGCCCGACTGGCTCCTGGTTCAGGGCGACACGACGACCGCCATGGTCGGCGCGATGGTGGGCTTCTACCGCCGCGTGCGGGTCGGGCACGTCGAGGCCGGCCTGCGAACGGACGATCTCGGTCACCCGTTTCCCGAAGAGCTCAATCGCCGCGTCGCGGATCTGTGTGCCGACCTGTGCTTTGCGCCCACCGAGCTGGCGCGCGCGAACTTGTTACGCGAGGGTGTGTCGGCGTCTCGCGTGCACATCACGGGCAACACGATTGTCGATGCCGTCCTGGAGATTGCCGCGCGGCCCTACGACGAGCGGGTCGGTCCCCTGGCCACGGTTCCACGCACGCCGCGTTGGGTGCTGGTCACGGCGCACCGCCGGGAGAGCTTTGGCGCGCCCCTCGAGCGGATCTGCCAGGCCGTTCGGCGCATCGCGGACACCTTCGCCGGCTCCCTCCACGTCATCGTCCCAGTGCACCCGAATCCCCAGGTTGCCGAGACGGTGTCGCGCATGCTCGCGCTGCCAAACTGCTCGCTCGTTCCCCCACTCGACCACACCGACCTGGTGCACGTGCTGCGCCGCGCCTCCCTTGTCCTGACTGACTCCGGTGGGATTCAGGAAGAAGCGCCGACCTTTGGCGTGCCCGTCCTGGTCCTCAGGGAGAAGACAGAGCGCCCCGAAGCCATCGACGCCGGCATGGCGCGACTGGTCGGCACCGATCCCGATGTCATCGTGAGCGAGGCGTTGAAGATTCTGAACGCAGCGCCCTCGCGTTCGGTGAGCGGGAGTCCGTACGGCGATGGGACCGCCGCCCGCCAGATTGTCGCGATCTTGCGGCGTGAGTCCGGGCTCCCGATCCTCCCAGAAAAGAACCGATCCGGCGCCGGCCGCCCAGTGGCATGGCCGAGCGCATCAACGGCGGTCAAAAAATCGACCCCAGATCGCTGACGCGCGCCTGCCGCACGCCGGTGTTCTCGATGACGAGCACGCGGTGCCCGTCCGCCGCGAGCCGCGACCTGATCTCCTGGTGGCCCTGCCAGATGAAGTCCCAGTCGATCGACGAGATGCAGAGGATGTCGTGGCGGCGGTTCATGACGCGGCGAGCACCTCATGATAGGCGGCGAGCCACGTGTCGGCGACGCGCGCGAAGGTGTAGCGCTCTTCGATGGTCTGCCTGGCCCTGGCGCCCATGCGCGCAGCGTTACCGGGATCGGCGAGGACCGCCGACAGGCCGGCTGCCAGCGCTGCCGGGTCGCCGGGTGTCACCAGAAGTCCGTTTACGCCCGACTCCACCATCACGTCGGTGGCGCCCGGCAGGTGTGACGCCACGCTGGGCAGGCCGCAGGCCATCGCCTCGAGCAGCGCGATAGGCAGCCCTTCCCTGGCCGAGGGCATCGCGTAAACATCGGCGGCGCGAAAGTAATCCTGGATCTGATTGGTCGGCGGTACGAAGACCACGCGATCACCGAAGGCCGACCGATCCGCCTCACGGCGGATGCGACCCGCCAGCCCGGCGTCCGCTTCGAACTGCGTGGGGCTAGTGGAGCCGACGAGGACCAGGGTTGAGGCAAGCGATGGGTCCTGCTGCATCCGAAGCCAGGCGTCGAAGAGGACGTGCGGCTGCTTGTCGGGCGACAAGACGCCCACGAACAGAATCAGCCGCCGCTCGACCGGCAGGCCAAGTTGCCGCCGCAGGGCGACCCGTTGGTCGGCGGTGGCTGGCGAAAACCTGTCCGGGTCCACGCCATTGGGGGCTTGGCGGATCCGGCCGGCCGGCAACCCAGCGGCCAGATATGAGGCCTCAAGTCCGGGGCTCACGCTCAAGTAGAGATTCGCGGACGCGAAGGCCCACCAGGCGAGACGGCCTTGTGCGGCAACCGCCGTGGGTTCGTCGTGCCTGGCTGTTTGCAAGTGCAGGATGATCGGACGTGCGCACAGCTTTGCGATGGCGGAGATCAGGAGGTTCTTCATGGAGAAGCCCTGAACGTGCACGAGGTCGACGCGCGGCACGATCCGCAGCAGCTCGCCCATCATCCGCAGCGTCGCTGACGCCCGTGAACCGGGACTCTTCACGTTGATGCCGATCCGTGTCACTGGCACCCCATCGACCATCTCGTGCGACGGCAGCGTGGGGTCGGTAGCGGTCGTCAGCACCCGCACCTGCGCACGATCGCCGAAGATGCGCGCCATCGCCCGGCTCTGCAATCCGCCGCTGCTGATCTCGGGACAATAGGCGCCGACGACGAGGAGCACACGTGGCGGCCGTGTCGTGGCGCGCGGCCTGCTCATGTCTGATGGGTGCCGGGGGCGCGCGGCGGCCTGCCGCGCGGGAGGCAGCTACGCTCGCCGATCGGCAAGTCTGCAACGAGAACGTAGCGATTCTTCATGGGTTCGGTCGATGCGCGGACGTCGTCGCGGTTGCCGGTCCGCTGAAACCCGCAGGCCCGGTACACGGCGATCGCCGCGGCATTGGTGGCAAAGACTTCCAGGTACACTTCACGCAGCCCCCACGGTCCCAGCGCCTCGTCGACGAGGCGGGACGTCGCCATACGCGTCAGGCCGAGACCACCAGCATCTGGATCGCCAATCATCAGGCGACCGTACTCGGCGCGACCAGCTACCCGATCGATGTTGTAAAGGGACACCTGTCCAACGGGACGATTGAGCGTCTCGGTCTCTTCGATGACGAACACGAAATCGTCGTCTCGATCCCGGTATTTCTCGAACCACGCACGGTGCTGCTCCGGCGAGACGACGTCCGAGAAGAAGAACCATTTCCGAACACGATCCTGGTTCCGCCACGCACGCGTCATCGGCAAATCGGCTTCCTCGAGCAGCCGGAGACGCACACGGCCGTTCACGAGCGGGGCGATATGCCGTTTGGCCATGACACTGGTCCGGCTAAAGCCGGACGCTACGATCGCGATCCAGCACTACGACGTCGATCCAACACCGGTTCGCAGCGCATCGCAGACCCGCCGCACGTCCACACGATCGAGCTGCATGTGCATCGGGAGTGAAATGACCCGATCGCTCGCACGACGCGCCCGCGGACACGGCGGCTGGGCTGCATACATGGCGTACATCGTGTTGTCACGATAGTGCACGCCCGGATAAATCTGCTCCGCGTTGAGCGCGACCATCACCTCGTCGCGCCGGTCGACCATCACCTGATACAGGTGCCGCGCCGACTCGCAACCAGGCGCCACGAGCACTCGCTCGATCCCCGTGGCGCCGGCCAGTCCTTCGTCGTACCACTCGGCAAGCTGACGCCGGTAGACGTTGTCCGCTTCGAGATACTTGAGCGAGACGAGCCCGATGCCCGCCATGATCGAGTTGCCATGGTATTTGAAGCCCACGTGCTCGACCTGGTAGTACCACTTGTAGGTGCTGTCGCTGTGCGTGCGCGAGAAGGTGTCCTTATCGATGCCCAGCCACGTCCAATGCCGGACCGCCGCATCGGACTCAGGGTCGCTGAAGCAGATCATGCCCGCGTCGGCGGTCGGCAGGTTCTTCACGGCGTGAAAGCTGAAGACGCTGACATCGCCCTCGGTGCCCACATGACGCCCGTGCAGCCGCGTGCCCGACATGTGGGCCGCATCCAGGATCAGCCTCAGCCCCCTCTCCCGGCATAGGCGTGCCACCTCGTCGAGCCGGCCGGCGTTGCCGCCCAGGCCCACGAAGATGACCGCGCGCGTGCGATCCGTGATGCGCGCCTCCACCGATGCCGGATCGAGGCACAGATACTCATCAACATCGGCGAACACGGGCGTGAGACGTTCGTACAGAATGGCGTGGTTGCTCGAGACGAACGTCAGCGGCGTGCTGATGACCTCATCACCTTCGCGCCATCCGTGGCGCTCCTTGAGCAGGCGAACCGCCAGGTGCAGCCCGGACGTGGCCGAGTTCAGAAAGTGCGCATGCGGCAGGCCTGCATACGCCTTCCACGCCGTCTCGAATTCCGTCGTCTTGTAGCCGAGGCCGGTCCACCCTCTCTCGAGGCACTCGCGAACCTCCGCCAGGCACTCGTCCACACGAAAGGTCGGCACGAACAATGGAATCGGTTTCATCAATACGCCTTTATCGGAGCGCCAAGCGCCGGATCTTTCTCGCCGCACGACGTGCGTAGTCGATCATGGTCCGATCCACCCGCTCCCAAAAACCAGGGGCCTTCACCACCCTCATCTCGGTCTGCCACAACGTGCTGTCGCTGAGCATCGCCCGGTAACCCTCCAGCATCTGATCCACACAACTCTCCCACGTGAGCGCGGCACCGGCGGCGCGAATCTGCTCCAGCTGCGCCGACGGGTTGGCGATCAGGCTGAACACATGGTCCGCGAACGATCGAACGTGCCAGGCGGAGCAGGCGCTCACGCCGTGCAGGGTCTCTCGCAGAGGCCCGAATGTCACAAACGCGGTAGGCGTGCCCAATGCCGCCGCCTCGAATGGTATGAGCCCAAATCCTTCCCTCGACGTCGGATACAACACGGCCTGAGCCCTGCGTAGCAGCCAGGCTTTCTGGGGGGCGGAGACGGCCCCCACTCTCACGATCCGATCGACCCAGTCTTCCGCTCCGACCAGCTCGCGATCGAACGACGATCCACCGTCGAGATGGAATCCTGCGAGCACGAGGTGGCCGTCGTACCCGCGGGCGCACATGTCGCGGAACACCTTCACGGCGAAATCACGGTTCTTGTGCTCGAAGTCGCTGCCGAGAACCAGAAGGAACCGTGCCTGTTCCAGTGAGGCGATCGCGGAGCCCGGCTCAACCGGCGATTCCGTCACGGATGGCGCGTTCAGATGGTCTGTTCCCAGGTGAACCGAACGCACCGGACCCGACAACTGGTGGGCGAACTGCCGCTCCAGCCGCTCACCCACGTATCGGCTGATCGCAAATACGCCGTCGGCCAGACACACCTTTTCATCGAACGCGCGCTGATACTGCCGCCAGGACGAGCGCGACTCGTGGTACGACGGATTGTCGTATGCGATGAAATCCAGGACGGTGACTGCCACGCATCTCGCCGTCTGGTGATATTGCCGATAGTTGACATCAGCCCCGGGCTGGTACGGACGATGCAGGATATCGAGCTTGGGGATACGACCGGCGCGAACAGCGGACCATGAAGCCCCGCTGATCTTCGGGGTTCCGGAAAGCGATTGCGGCACCGCTCCCCCGTTGGAGAGGAACACGACGCGCGCGATCTCGGGGCGGCGCACCATCTCACGAACCATCTCGAACACGAAGACTTGGGCGCCGGACTCTCCGGCCAGAAGCCAGGCCGCATCGATCCCCAGGGAGATCGCATACGGCTGCGCGACGGATTCGTCCGATAGAGGTCGCCACGACACAAGCAGCGTCCGGTCACCGCGTTGAAGACCTGGAACGGTCCGCGTCGAGGTCGCCAGCCCGGAGCCGGCGTGAACGGCCGGGGCCGCCGCCAACCACAGATGCACCAACCCCTTCAGCGTTGCGGTCTCGATCCACTGTTCAAATCGGGCAACAGGACGATGCTGCCGATCATCGGCGCTCGAGAGGCCAATCAAGTCGGCGATTCGTCCGCTCAGAAAGCAGAGCGGCAACGCAGCCTCACTGGCTTCCGCGACAACAATGTCCGTGGCTGTAGCTGTGCGGTCGTGGCCGTTGGCAGGCTCCGAAGGTACGACCGATATCGAGGCGACTTCGGCCCGTTCAGTGAAAATCCTGTCGGCAGATAGAATCCATTCCTGCACGGCCGGCCGCTGTAACGATTCCCGTCCGGCGTGCGAAACAACCCAGATGCCGACGTCGCCCAGGCCGGGCACGCGCTGCACCCAAAGCGATCCGCTCTTGCTCCCGGCGCTCACGCGGCGGCCGCCTTCTGTGACCGCATGATGCGTCTTGCGCGCGACACGGCGCGGCCAGCGCGGTTCATCAACAGGATTGCCCTCGCGACCGCGGCTCTCCAGGGAGTCGGCCACCTCGCAGGCGGAATGCGCTCTCGCAGCATCCCGTTGATGATTTCGAGATTCGGACCGCCACCAAAGTGCTCGGCACAGAACGTGGCGAGTCGCATGCGGATCGCGGATGCGGTGTCATCTTCCGCCACTTGTACCAAAGCGTGGTACCACGAGTCCTCGGAGTCTTCACACAACAGCGCGACGCCCTCGGATTGAAAACGGTCGTATGGCGCTCGGTTGGAGACGATGGGAACAGCGCCGAGCGCGTTCGCACTGATCAATGCATGAGGGTTCTTGAACGCGTTGTTGGCGAGGTCGGCGGCGGCGGGGTGAACAAGGACGTCCACTCTTTGGTCGGCCAGCCTTCCGATCGCCCGCGCATACGATTCGTCGTAGGGCTCATGGACGACCATCAGGCCTTGGGAAGCGTCGATCTGTTCTCCGACCCCCACCGCGATCAGCGTTACGGGCCGCCGGCGAGCGACGCGCCGAACCGCCGGTACTATCGTGCGAAGAAAACAGGCATGGAGATGCCGCCCGCCGAAGAAGGCGATGTGCACGCGAGGCCGAGCGGCGGGCGCCGGGCTCTTCACCTGGTCGCCCTCTGTCGGAGGAAACAGCAGCAGCCGAGAATGAAGGCCGTTCTCGGCAAAGTAGTCAACGAGCGGGGATGACGCGAGCAAGACGCCAGAAAACCCGCCAAGGGCCTCTCGGACATTCTCCGTTGAGTATGGTTCCACGAATGCCGCTCCGCTGCCGCGCTGCTCTCGGAGGACGATGAAGTTGTCGTCGAGGAAGTAGTAGAGGGGAATTCGGAGGGCTCGCGCACATCGCGACACGGCGTCGAGTTCAAAGAGACCGCGCACGAGCACGACAGCCGCGGCCGCGCTCAGGGGTCCGGCAAGCTCGTCGTGCCCATAGTGCACGATTCGAATGGCGTCCGGTGCATGGCGAAGCAGATGGCCAAAAAAGAGCGTGGTCGAGGCCTCGAGTGGCCGCAGCGAGACCACGAGCACATACCCCAGGGCTTGGCTGGTCATGATTTCCTGTGCGACACGGACGGCGTCCTCGCCTCACTCATCACGGCGTAGGCGAAGACAATGAATGCCCAGTGATACGCGGCGACGATCAGCCATTGCACGAGGGGTATCCTGAAGATAGCGGGAAGGTTGGGCGCGGCCTCCACAAGGAACCGCCGGTAGAGCGTTTTCCCTCGCCTGTCCGCGCGCAGGAACAGGGACCCCGGCTGCCGGACGTCGTTCACCCAGAGCACGCCACCACGATCCGGGTTGTCTCGTGACGCAACAACGGAGACGTGCGGCCGCGGTGCAGGCGCCGATCCCGGGCGGGCGGGCACAGGCACAGCGTCCAGCAACTGCAGTTCAATCGTGCACCAGCGGTTGTGTGACGAACCGTCTCGGGGAACGGTGAAGGTTACCCACTGGCGCCCGGCCCTCACTGCAAGAGATTCTTCCCCCTCGAATGCTCTCATCATCGGCGGCTGGTCGGCAAAGCCGTGCCACAACGTCCATCGAAGACGCACAGATGCCGCAGCGTCACTGCTCAACCGCACGCCCACGGCGTGCATGCCATCGCCGCGCATGAGAAACGCGTGAGAAACGACGCCACCCGCAGCGAACTCCGTGATCTCGTATGCGTGCTGGCCTTCGATGCTGAAGGTGTCGTCGCGGGCGACCAGCACGATGTGTGCCTCGAGCCCTATGAGTGCCAGACAGACCATCGCAAAAATCACCTGTGGCAACACAACGCGGGAGGAAATCTGGCTCAACGGTCGCCCTGTCCGATCCACCGAGGCAGTCTCTGGATTGCAAGGACAGAAGCAAAGAGACTCCAGACAAGGACACGGGTTCGGTCCGTGGTACCAAGACCGTCGAGAAAATTGTCGGACATGGAACGAATCATGAAACCTGTAAGAACGGACGCCATGCCGAACGACAACATGGGCACGAACCCCAGAGTTCTCGCCCGCCAGCAGGCATCGAGCATCCACAGCCAGTACATCAACAGACACAATGCCCCGGCCATACCCAGCTCTGCTCCTGTCTGAAGGAGCGTATTGTGCGCCTGATCGACACCTGCGCTCCCACTGATCAGATGCGCTGCCGCATAGCCCCCGTCCAGCATGGCCCTCGGGTAGTTTCCTGGACCCACTCCAAGCGCCATATTGTCCAGCGAGATTGCGAGGGCGGCTCTCCAGATGCGGGTGCGGCCATAAAGGCTGCCGGCGCTCGTTGATTCACGTGTGGGGAACAGTAATATTGACAACGCAACAGCAATCATGAGGGCGACTACAGCAAGAACGAAGGATCGCCAACCGCCACGACGGCGACCCGTCCGCACCGTCGCCATCAGAGTGCCAACGAAGAGCATGGTTGCAATGCCGCCCCGAGACCCATTAATCGAAGCCACCAGAATGAGTCCACATGCGAGCAGGAGTCCGGCGACGACTTGCCATTTCGATCGGCTTAGCAACGCCATTGCCACAGGCATAGGCAGGCCCAGGACTAGTAACAGGCCCGTTTGGTGCAAGCCTCCCCACTGCGCAACTGAAGGGAGATGCGCACTGCCCAAAGGGTTGTAGATGAATTTCGTGCTGGCACGATCGAATAGGATCTGGACGGCCACCACACTGACAGATGCGACCATCAGCACCATGAACAACGACAGACGTTCGGGTGTCCGAAGGAGATAGGACGCGCCGTAAACCAACGCGGTCATGATGACGAGATGAAACGCTGGATCGAAGAGTGTCCACCAGCCAGAAGCATCACCGCGTGACACCTCCGGCCAGCGATGCACGGCCGCTGACAGTAGCGCGACCCCGACGTAGCCCAACATCGGCAGCGGCACATTCCTGATTGCGCGTGGATCGGCCCAGCACGCAAGCGCGCCGATCAAGCCAACCCATAACGCCTGCGTTTCGAAAGGCTGACTCCCGCCAAACATCACCTGCCACCCGAGCACGCAGAGCATGAGCACGCCGCAAAGGTCGAGGATTGGGGCAAGCCCGAGGCGCAGGAGCTCGAACGCAGTGGGCTCTTGCTTCATGCCTTGACCGCCGACAGTTCCGCATAGGCCTTGACGACATCCGCCGTTGGACCGTCAGCCACGATGCGTCCCTGCTTGAGCAGGATCGTGCGATCGCAGAAGGTCGGCAACACATCCAGGCCATGGCTCGCGAACACCACAATGCTCGCCCGGAGCATCAGCTCGTTCATCCGCTTGCGGGCGCTCTCGATGAAGGCGGCATCACCCGCAGCCATCACTTCGTCGAGCAACAGGATTTGCGGATCGACCGCGGTCGACGTCGCAAATGCCAGGCGCACAAACATGCCGGTGGAATAATGGCGCACCGGAATGTCGAGAAACTCTCCGAGGTTCGAAAACTCGGCAATGCCGTCAATCTTCCGATCGATCTCCCGGGGCGACATCCCCAGCAGCAGCGCCCGTGTGCGGATGTTCTCCCATCCGGTCGCCTCCATCTCGAACCCGGTGACGAACTCGAACAAGGGACACATGTGCCCCTCGGTGACCACCGTCCCCCGCTGCGGCGGGTAGATGCCGGCCATGACCTTGAGCAACGTGCTCTTGCCGGCCCCGTTGTGGCCGATCAGGCCGACGCGCTCGCCAGATCGAATCGAGAGCGTGAGCCCCTTGAGCGCCTTCACGGTGCGAGCCTCGGTGCGCCGGCGCAAGCCGAAACCGCTCCTGACGGCCGACTTGAGCGTGTCGTGCCGCTTGGCTCCAACCTGGAACTCGAGATCGACGTTATTGAGTTGAATGTGCGCCACGGATCTACAACGCGAACACGATGCGCCGCTGGAAGACGGCAATGACCGCGGTCGCCACGGCCGCCAGCACGACGATGACGAGCCCCGCAGCCACGTAGCTGTGCCACTCGGCCGGGCCGGCAGACAGGAGCGGGCGACGGATGACCTCGAGCAGGTGGTACATCGGATTGAGGTCGATCACGAGCGCCATGCTGCGGCGCTGCCGCAGGAGGTGAGCGGGAAAGATGACCGGCGTCACAAAGAAGAGCACCTGCATGCCGACTGACGCCATGTGGGCGACATCGCGGAAACGCGCGTTCAGGTGCGCGAAGATCGTAATCAGCAGGAGCGACGTGGTCATCACCATCAACAGCCCCGGAATAGCGAGTAGCGTGCCCGGCCCGACCGGCACGCGGTAGATGACGGCGACAATCACAAACGCGCACATCGTGATCAGGGTGGTCACGCTGATGCTGACGAAGAACCGGAAGATGTACACGTAGATCGGCAGGCTGATCTGCTTGATGTAGCCTTCGGAATTGATGAACGCGTTGCCGCCGTCGACGATCGAGTTGGTGAGATATCCCCACAGGATCATCCCGATGGTGAGGTACGGGATGAACTCGCGCGGCTCCTGGCCAAGCAGGTTCGCGTAGATAAATCCGATCGAGAGCACAAGCACCGCGAGGTTGACAAAAATCCAGGCAGCCCCGATCGAGGAGCGGCGGAACTTCAGGCGCACGTCCTGCATCCCCAGCCGGGTCCAGATGTGCCACAGCTTCGCCGAACGGACGACGTCGCGAATCGTCGTCTGCATCTCCTGGGTCACGAGCGACCTCGCTGGCTGCTCACCCGGTGCTGCAACCGCCATCGACTGAGCTCCCAGGCCATCAACTGCCCGAACCCGATCATGTGGCTCCGCATACCGTGCCACACGGCGCGTAAACCGTAACGGCGAAGCACCGGAAGGAGCTTGGTGCTCAGCTGCGCAGCGTGGCTGACCAGTCCAAGCGCAGTGGCCACAGGCCTGGCCTCCGCCCTTGGCGTTACGGAGCTTGCCGTGCGGGCACTCGCCGGGGCCGCGGCGCGCCGCGCGGCGAGCGGCGCAATCTGGGCGATCCACGCGTTGTCGGTCACCTGCTCGTTGAAGGTGCGCCTGGCGTAGTCGCGGGCGTTCTGCTCGATCCGCTCCCGGAACTCGGCATCGGTGACGAGGCGCTCGATCGCATGCACCCACGCCTCTTCGGTATTGGCGACAAGCAGCCCCGTTTCTCCATGGACCACCGACGTGTTGTAGACGGGCGTGTCCGAGTAGATGCCGACCACGCCACAGGCCGCGTATTCCCGGAACTTGTTATTGCTCTTGCACCGATGAAACTCATCGTCCGGCAGCGGTGCCAGGCCGATGTCGAACCGCTCCCGTGCGAACCGCTCGAAGAACCGGTCGTAGTCGCGGATGAGCGGTAACGACTGCACCCGTGGATGCCGGCACAACGGCTCGAGGCGTGGTCCCCAAATCGTCAACTCGACGTTCGGGAACACGTCCAGCACGCGTTGCAGAGGCCCGGTCAGCATCTGTCCGATGCGATCCTGCTGGCGGCCAGTGGCGTAGACGAGGCGGACGCGCCGCGGGTCCCGCGCGGGCATGGGGTCCGGCATCAGGCTCCAGTCCAGAGGGCCGCTCACGACGGCCACGTTCGTGTTGTAGGCCGACAGGACCTGTTGGAGCGCCGGCGAGTAGACGCGCACGACATCGGCCTGCTCGAGACACGCGATGAGCTGCGCGCGACGCGCGGGTTGACGCAGGTAATCGAGTCCGGGAATGTCCGCGGGGATTTCGAGGAGGTTGTCGTCAATTTCGTAGACCAGCGGCCGGCCGAGGTCGCGCGCCCATTCAAGAATACGGCCATGCCGCGGGTCGATCGTGTGGCACAGCACCACGACATCGGCGCGCTCCACGGCACGGCGCGTGACCAGACACTGCAACGTGAGGTCGAGATCGATGCGCGCGTCCTGGTGCAATCGCAGCAGCGGCTTGGCGACGCCGATGATCGTGGACGGAAACAGCGCCGGCAACGCGGCGAGCACGCGCGGGCGGGCACTAGTGGCCAACAGCGATCCTTGCCGTCAGGCGCGGCGCCCATCGCTTCATCAGCAGCGCAATCCCGCACGCCGCGAGCGGATAGAAGATCGGGAGCACATGTGCGAGATAGCGTCCGTCCCAGTCGGCATGGGTCAACGCCACGACCAGCGCCTGCGTGCCGATCACCGCAGCGCACCAGCGTGCCAGCACATTGCGGCGCAACACCCACGCACCGTAGCCACCCAGGATATAGACCGGCAACAGCCACACCAGAATCGCCGCGTTGTGACCCAGGGAATAAAACGGCCGCACGTGGGCGATGTGGACACCAACGCGGGCGGCCATCAGCTTCAGCGTGCCGATGGGATGCTTCACCGCGTAGTTCACGGCAACGGACGCGCTTCCCGCTTCGCTGTCGAATGACGGCTCCTGCGGCATTGACACCCGCCACCCGTCGTAGTCCCAGATCGTCTGGCCCCTCCGCAGCATCTCGGCCGGATCGACGGCCTCGACATTGCCGCTCAACCTCGGAGCGAGGACCAGCATCATCAACACACATGCCAGGCCGATGACCCCAAGCGAGGCCCATCGTCTCGACGGCGCCGACACGCCGCGAACGACCCAATAGATGGCGGCGGCCGGGATCACGAACCAGCCTTCCGGCCGGATGAGGCCCGATAGCAGCAACACCACAGAAGCGGCAATATAGGGCTTGAGGGCTTGCTTGCCCGCCGAAGCCTTGGCGAAGGCGGGAGGGCTTGCTTGCCCGCCGTAGCCTTGGCGAAGGCGGGAGGGCTTGGCCGCGCGATACACAAGCCACACCGACACGGTCAGCGCCGAGAGATACAACGAGTCGGCGAGGATAAACACATGCCAGCGGTTGGTGTCGAGGTCCATCGCGAGAAGCAACGCGGCGATCGCTCCCGCGAGCGGGCCGCCAAGCGCGGCTCCGATCTTGAACACCGCCGCGGCCGCGGCCGTCGCGAGCGCAAGCTGGAACAGGACCACGCCCATCAGGCCCATGCCGATGGATTCGAAGAACGCCACGACGGCAATGTAGCCGAGGTAGGACGGTTGCCGCTGCGAGAGCGGCTGGCCGTCCAGCAGTCCGCGCGCACCATCAACATAGATTCCGGTGTCCCCGCCCGTGCGGACACCGCTCACCGCCAGAAGAGCCACGTTGATGATGACAAACAGCAGCAGGACGCGAATCACCGCGCGACCCTCACGAGCACTCCGGCGGCATCCTTGGCATAAGCGGTTTGACACGCGCCACAGGTCGCGGTGTCCGGCGGCGTGGCGCCGGACGCGAGCTTCACGCCGCACTCGCACACCCAACCCGTGATGCGGCCAGGGTTCCCCACCACCAGCGCGTAGTCGGGAACATCCTTGGTTACGACAGCTCCGGCACCGATGAACGCGTAGGCGCCGATGGTGTGACCGCACACGACCGTGCAGTTGGCACCGAGGCTGGCGCCTCGCTTCACCAGGGTCTGACGATACTCGTCCTTGCGCGAGACGTGGCTGCGCGGGTTCACCACGTTGGTGAACACCATCGACGGCCCACAGAACACGTCGTCTTCGAGCGTGACGCCCGTATACACAGAGACGTTGTTCTGAATCTTGACGTTGTCGCCCATCACCACGCCGGGCGAGATCACCACGTTCTGTCCGATGTTGCAGCGGCGCCCGATCCGGGCGCCCGACATCACGTGGGAGAAATGCCAGATCTTGGTGCCATCGCCGATCTCGCAGCCTTCGTCCGCGTAAGACGACGCGTGGACAAAAAATGGAAGATCAGAGCTCATATGCGCTCGGCGGGGCTAAAGCCCCGCCCTACTTTTGGATGGGCGTCGGCCGTGGGGGCCTGGACGGCAGCTCCGCGGATCTGCGAGGTCAACTCTACCGACGGCCGCGCATCGGCGATGCCAAAGCCGCGGCCTGCCAGCACCTCTTCGTAGACACGGGTGTGCAGGTCCGCGAAGCCTTCGCTGAACTCAATCTCGTCACCATCGACGGTGATCGATCGGAACGTGGTCTTCACTCCCGGTTCTCGAGCAAACGGCAGATCCATGCTATCGGTCGAGAGGAACCACTGCACGTCGGCCCGCTCGAGCTCAAGAACGCCGGCCGCGCGCTGTGGCTCGCGCAGGTGCACCTCCGACCGGCGCACCGAACCGAACAGCCACGCCAGCAAGTCGAAGAAATGAATCCCGATGTTCGTGACGATGCCGCCGGAGCGATCCTCGTGGCCCTTCCAGGACACGTGATACCAGCCGCCGCGGGCCGTGACGTAGGTGAGCCGCACGCTGTGGCGCTTGCCAGTATTCGCCTGCAGCCGCTCGCGCAAGGCCATCAACTGCGGGTGGACGCGGAGTTGCAGGATCGTCCAAATCCGGCACCCGGTTTCCTGCTCGAGTTCCTCCAACGCGTCGAGGTTCCACGGGTTGATGACGAGCGGCTTTTCACAGATCACATTGGCGCCCACCCGGAGCGCCAGGCGCATGTGCGCGTCGTGAAGATAGTTGGGCGAGCAGACGCTCACGTAATGCACGCGCGATTCGCCGGGACCACGCCTGAGTTTTTCGAGATGGCGATCGAAACGCTCGAACTCCGTGAAGAAGCGAGCCTCGAACGCGAACCGATCGAGGATGCCGACCGCGTCGTGAGGATCCGTGGCCGCCACCAACCGGTTGCCCGTGTCCTGGATCGCCTTGAGGTGCCGCGGCGCGATATAGCCCGCCACGCCCGTGATCGCGAAGTTCTTCGGTCCCATGGCCGGGCTCATGTCTGCATCCCCGCTGCAGTAGGCGCCGCTGCCGCCGACCGCAGAATCCCCGCCAACCGCGGCGCCGTCACGCGCAGCGAATATCTTTCCTCGATCGTCTGCCGCCCCGCGCGGGCAAAACGCTCGCGGAGGGGCGCGTCAGTGAGCAGCCGCTCGAGTTTCTCCGTCCACTCGGCCCGCGATGATGCAAGAAAGCCGTTTTCGCCGTCGCGGATGATCTCGCGGTTCACACCGACGGCCGCGGCCACCACAGGCACGCCGCACGCCATGAACTGGATGGCCTTGAATCCGCACTTGCCGCGCGCCCAGTCGTCGTCATCCAGCGGGTAGACGCCGATGTCGCACGTGTTGAAGAGCCGGACTTCCTCGTCGAGCGACCAGGGCACGTCCTGGACGTGGACGCCGTCACACTCAACCCGCTTGCCCGCACCACTCACTTTGAGCGTAAAGCGATGGCGTGTCGCGACATCCCGCAGCAGGCCGGCCATGCTTTCTAGATAGTGAAAGGTCGTTGGGCTGCCGATCCAGCCCACGACCGGACCGGTCTCCGGCACGCGATCGCGATCCTGCCGGGGCACGAAGCGCGTGGTGTCCACCACCGTCGGTACCACGGTCACCGCGTTGCTGAACCGCCGGGCATAGCCGGCAAGAAAACTGTTCCCGACCATTACGTGCTGGCTGAACTTGATGATTTCCGCGGTCCTTCCCGGATTCTTCAGGAACGCGAACGCCTTGTTCGCGTCGCTCGAGCTGGGCAGAAAGATCGCATCGTCGAAGTCATAGACGATCGGAACGCCGCGCTTCGCGATCCGGCGTTCGATCGACGGCGGTCCGGCGGGAACGGCTTCGCGATACAGCCACACGAGGTCGTAGCGATCGAGATCGCCAAGGACTTTCCACCGTTCCTTCAGTAATCTCAGGAACGCCGCGCTCTTCCGAAGGAAGTGTCCCGGCCGGTACACGAGGCGGAAGAAGTCTCGCGTGTAGAAGGAACTGATGGTGACGTCGAAGCCCTGGGACTCGAGATACGGCACGTATTGCGAGAGCCGAAAGCGGCAGCCCGCGCCCTCTTCGGGGATGGGTGAGAGCACGAGTACCCTGATCGGCGGCCGGGTCACCGCGGGTCCTTGCTCCCATCCATCGCCCCGGAAGCCACGATCAGCAGCAAGCCCATCATCAACACGATTCCCGGGAGGATCAGCCAGAGCCATCCAGGCGGCGTTTCCTGCCACACCATGAGGCCCACGTGCACGGGAACGGCGGCGACCAGCATCACGCCAGAGAAGAATCTCCGCGTCGATACGGGCTGCGCACGCCACGACGCGATCACGCGAGCAGCAGACGCCGCGATTGCGGACGAACCGGCCGCTCGGCACACCAGATTCAATGCGCGATCGGCGAGACCGAAGACGGCGCTCGACCTCATTGACGGACGCCCTGGGCCGGGACGGGACTGGGAGACAACTGGATGACCGTGCCCGTCAGCTCGTAGAGCGGCGTGCGCAGCGTGAACAGGCCGCCAAGCCGGAGGGGTGCGACCGCATAGGTCCAACCGCTCGTGCCGCGCTGCGCCTGAACAACAAGACGAACGTCGCGCGCCGACGGATCTCCCTGGGAGGCGACGTCCACGACAGTGCCCTTCGCGGACAGCTCGTTCATGACGTCTCCGAGGTCAACGTCACCCTTCTTGATCCGCGACAGCACGCCTGGATGCCCGTTAAAGCGAACGGTCACCTGCACGGGCTCGATCGGTTGCAGGCCCCTGACCTGATCGACCTGGAACGGCAGGGTGCCGAGAGGCGTGGCCAGGAACATCAACGTGGTGGGCTGAAGCGACACGTCCGCGCCCACGCACTCGGGCTGGCCTTGATTTGAACGAACCCAACAGCCCATCCGAAGCGTCGCCGGAACCATCGTCGCGCCCGGCGCGGGAATCTCGACGGTACCGGGCCTGGCGAACACGCGCGTGACTTGCGGAACTGGCTTGCCGACCGCGATCACCTCGCCAACGCCTGGAATGACCATGCCGGCGGTGATCCCGGCCACCTGATCCGGCTTCAGGTTTCCGAAGGTGCCGACCACGATCATCTTCGCGTCGGGAAGCGCGGAGGGCGCGATGGTCAACGCCCGCGGCAGGCGCGAGCGCTCCTGGGAATAGTCATAGAGGACGACGTCGTAGACGCCGGGCGGCACTTCTCGCAGGTCCACTTCGGCCTCGGTCGTGTCGTTGAAGAGAAAGGTCAGTCCCTGATGGTTCCCGAACGAGACGCGCATGTAAGGCCGCAGGTTCTCGCCGCGAATCTTGACGCGCAGGTTGGGAGCGTGGGTGAGCGTTTGTGGCTCGACCGTCGTCAGCCTGGGAAGCGGCGTCCTGAAGAGCACGTACGAACCGTAGGCCAGCGGAATGAGCCCAAGAATCACCAACGCCACGATGGCGTCCAGGAGGTTGAGGCGCCCGAAGAGCCGTCCCTGTTCGTCAACGATCGCCATGCGGGTTTGTCCTTCCTGAGGTCGGGGCGGCCACTGGCGTGGCTACACGCACGAGTTCGTAGGCGCCGAGTCCTGCGAGCCAGGCCAGATACGGCAGCACCAGACCGCGGTGGCGAATCAGCGTACCGATATTGCCGCTGGTCATCGCAACCATCATCATCACGGCGAACGCTTGAGCCGCAAGCAGGCTCGTAAGCATCGCATCGCGCCGGATTCCCGCCACCAGCCCGATCGGCACCAAGGCGAGGATCACGAACCACGCGATCTGCTCGGGCAGGTAGGCCCGCATCGTCATCGACTCGGACCGCCAGGGCACGGGCTCGGTGACGTAGCTGGCCACCGACCGCACGACATAGGCCGCCGCCTCTCTTGGCGGCATCGAACGAATCAATCGACGGTCGCGATAATAGCGGGGGTCGAGAATCTTGTACGAGTAACCGGAGGAGCCGATGTGGCCGCCGTGGTAGACCGCCGATTCTCGCACGACATACAGCAGGCGATCCTGTACGGCCGGCGTGGCCAGCGCCAGCGCCAACACGATCGGGACCGCAACGAGAGCGGCAACAAGCGCGCGTGGCCGGGTCAGCAGGTATCCGATCAAAAGGCCCGCCGTGGCACCCACCATCGCGACCAGCAGTCCTCCCCTGCGGATACTCTCGAGCGCGACCGCACCGGCCACGACCCCGGTTATCGCGAGGGCGGCGTGTTGCCAGCGCCGGGCGCGCGCCACTTGCAGCGCGCACAGCAATTCGCCAACGGCCACCAACGTGTAGAGCGGTTCCTTGAGCGCGGAGATGGACCAGATGAACAGGCTGGGAAGGTAGAGCAAGAGCCCAAGGCCGATGAGGGCCGCGGCCCCGCCATACGCCGCGCGCACCACCCGATACACGACCAGCACGCCCGTCACGTAGACGGCGGCGTTGAGCACGTGCACGCCGTACGGCACCTGGCCCACCAAGGCCTGGATGTAGGCGAGCACGTACAAGAAGCTTGACCGCCCCACGTCTTCGTAGGCGTAGATGAAGTCCGCCTTCGATATGGGTACGCCGAGGCCGACGTTACGCAACCACACCGTGCGGTTCTTGAAGAACTGCTCATCGCCAAACAGGGTCGCGAAGGGCTGCGACGGGTCCGCAAACAGGAACAGGCCGGCGATCGTGGCCAGCCGCGCGGCGACGGCCAGCACGAGGAGCGCGAAGAACCACTGGCGTTCGCGCGGCGACAGCCCCTGGCTCACCCGCCACGATACGACGATGAGCAGTGAAAGACACCACACCGACAGCGGGGAGAGCGTGTAGAGGACGCCCAACACGAGGCCCGCGCCGAGCGCGGCGCCGCCAACCTGACGGAGGGTGGCCGCTGGCATCATGCAGCCAGCTCCTGAAACAGGCGGTCGTACCGTTCGGCGACCCGAGGCACGGAGTACTGCTGGACACGCGTGCGCGCCTGCACGATCAGCCGCTCGCGAAGGTCGCCGTCGGCGAGCACCCGCGCAATCGCCGCGGCCACCGCGTTCGCGTCGTGATCGACCAGCAACCCGTTGACGCCATCCTCAATGATCTCGGCGGTGCCGGGCGAGCGCGTGGCCACCACCGGCACGCCGCACGCCATCGCCTCGATTAACACGTTGCCAAAACCCTCGTAGGTGGAGGTCAGGACGAACACGTCGGCGCGGGAGATGATCCGCCAGGGGTTCTGCTGAAAGCCCCAGAACCGCACGCGATCACCCACTCCCCGCTCGCGCGCCAGCTGCTCGAGCCGCTCGAGGCCGGGTCCGTCACCAAGGATCCACAACCGCGGTACCCATAGCAGATTCTGTGGGGACGAACCTTTAGGTTCGTCCTTCGCACCCATAAGCCCCAACGCCTCAATCAACAAAGGATAGTTCTTCACGCCCGCAAGCCGCCCTGCTGCCACCACCACCGGACCGTCGCCGGCAGTCCCGTCGAAAGGCTCCAAGGCGGCCGTCACGATTGCGTCGAGATCCACCGGATTGTGAAGCACTCGAATTCGCTCCCGCGGCACGCAGTAACGCTCAATCAGATCGTCGGCAACACCGCGGGAAGTCACAACCACTGCATCGGCCCGGCTGTAGAACAGCCGCGTCAGCAGCGCGAACACGCGACGCCGCCAGGGGTGTTGCCATACAAAATCGGGGTCCTCGAGGAACCCTGTGGTGGGCGTGCCCTGATTGAACACCACACGCGATTGTCCGCCCGCCAGCCAGGCGGCCACCGCCGTGATGAAGTAGCTCAGAAACGGCATCACAATCGCCGGCTTGGCCGAGCGCAAAAATCGCGCGAGTTCCCAGAGGCGCGCCAGCCACGAACGCCTGGACGCAATCACCACCTGCACGCCTGGATCGAGGCGATCGAAATAGACGCCCTCGTTGGCGAACAGGTACAGCACGCGCTCGTAGCGTGCGGGGTCGAGCGAGCTGAGCACGGTCACCGCGACGCGCTCGGCGCCGCCGCCCGACAGCGACGGAATGACGAAGCACACCTTCACGCGGGACCCGGTGCCACGGCGAGCGTCAGCGGCAACTGCGCGGAGGCCACGCGCATCATCTCCGCGGCCTGCCGCTCGAGCGTGTGCATTCGCGCGGTGGCGTAGCCGCCTTGAATCAACCGCCGACGCAACGCAGCATCGGTGATCAGCCTGCGCACAGCCTCCGCTATAGATGGCGCAGACCGATCGTCCTTCGCCGGAATCAACAGACCGTTCACCTCATTCTCGATCAAGCTCGTGATGCCCGACACTCTGGTCGTCACCACGGGCAGCCCGCCCGCCATCGCTTCGAGCAGCACGCGCGGAATGCCCTCACCCGGTCCCGTTGGCAACACGAAGACATCGTAGTCGCGATAGAGCGGCATCAATTGGTCGAGCGCCACCGCCCCGCGCAGCGTGACTCGATCGGTGACGCCCAGACGCACGGCTTCCGCGCGAATCGCGCCCGCTTCGGCCTCGCCGATTTGCCCGATCGGCGGCCCCACGACATCGAGTTCCACGTCGTGACCGGTGGCAACCAGGCCGGCGACCACTCCCGGCAACACGCGCAGGCCCTTGCGAGGATCGATTCGGCTCACGGTCAGCAGGCGAATCCGTGGCGACGCACACGTGTCCGTCCTCGACGCGATGTCGTCCAGGCTGAGCGTTGTCGTCTTGGTTTCGTGCACACGCGCGCCTTGCGCCTCGTGCTTCTCGCGCAGGGCCGCGCCGTTGGTAAAGGTCAGCGCCCGCGTGGTCATGTGCTTCAGCGCCCGCTCCTCGAAGGCGACGTACGCGCCGAACAACAGCTTCTTGATGCCTTGGTACGGCAGATGCGGCACGAGCGCCTGGTAGTCGCCGACCACGAGAAGGAAGATGGGTTTGCGCAGTGCGCGGGCGATCCGGAACGCGAAGATCGCCGCGGGCGTGGGAACCCGCAAGTGCACGACGTCGCACTGCTCCACCCATTCGCGGAGGCGGCCGTAGACGGACGGCAGCATCGGATAAAACTGCCGCGGACCCGGAAAGTACGGGAGCGGCGCCAGCCGCACGTTCGACGCGCGCACGCGCGAGCCCGAGGCGCGGGGCGCATCGAACACCGGCACCGAGAGCAGAATTTCGTCGAAGTACGGCGCGAGGGAATCGACGTATCTCGCAAAGGAGCCTTCCACCTCCCACAGGCTGCCGTCGGCGGCCTTCCAGAACGGCATGTGGTAGAGGATGCCGAGCGTCATGCGATTCCCTTCGCCGCCAGCAACCTGTTGTAAAGGGCCGTCACCGACGCCACGTACGCCTCCATCCCAAATCGCGCCATCCCAAATCGCGGTCGAACGAATTCTCGCGCGGCGTTGCCCAACCGCTGCTTTAACGTATCGTCGGCCGTCACGCGGGCAATCGCGACGCCGAGCTCCGAGGCGTTTGCCGGGGGGACGAGCAGGCCGGTCGCTCCGTCCTGCACCACTTCGGGAATGCCGGCCACACGCGTGGCCACCACAGGCAGCCCCGCGCCCATGGCGAGCACGAGCGACAAGGGCAGCCCTTCCCAGAGCGACGGCATGACGAACACGTCAATCGCCGCGAGCAGGTTGCCCAGATCACGACGGGCGCCCAGGAAATGCACGCGTGTTTGCAGCCCGAGCTGCTCGACGCGCCGCCGCAGCTCATCTCTGAGATGGCCGTCACCCACCACCGCGAGATGGACGTGGGCGAGGTCGGCCCGTCCAGCGATCGCGTCAAACAACACGCGATGCGCCTTCTGCTCGGTGAGCCGGGCAACGATGCCCAGCAGCGGCACATCGCCGGGGACGCCGATCGACGCGCGCATCTCGTCGCGGGCCATCGTGGTCCGCAGCTGCGCCCAGTCCACTGCGTTGTAGATCACGTGAACCTTCGACGGATCCGCGCCCACCTGCTTGATGTAGAAGGCGCGAACAGATTCCGCGGACGCCACCACGGCGTCGGTGCGACGCATGAGCCATCGTTCCGCCAGGGCGTGTGGAACGCGCTTCTGCTCGTAGATGTTCACCTCGGTGCCAATCACGACCGGGACGCGCGCCATCATCGCGGCGAATCGCCCGTAGAGACTTCCGGTCAGCAGGAACGTGTGCACGATGTGCGGCTTGCACTCGTGGAGAAAATCACGGAGCCGGAAGACGTCGAATGGACGCAGGATCCCGGGCTTCAGGCCGAGGACCTTGAACGGCACGCCGGTGCGTTCAATCTCTTCGCCGATCGGACCGGCCTCGTGGATACAGGCGACGGAAGGCTCGAACTGCGGCGGCAGATGCCGCACGAGGTTCAGGACCATTTCTTCCGCGCCGCCGACGGCGAACGCGTGGGAAAGATAGAGTACGCGCGTCCGAGAGACGCTCACGAGGTGGCCTGCGATCGGTAGAACGACACGGTTTGCTCGAGCCCTTCGCCAAGACCGATCGCCGGCGCCCACCCGAGGTCCCGTCGGATGCGCGATGTGTCCGCGATGAAGTCGCCGGTTTCGATCCGCGCGGCGAGCGCCGGCCACTCGACGTGCACGATGCGTCCGCCGCCGGCGGCCGCCATCACCTGCTTCGCCACATCGAGGAGCGCGGTGCCCGTGCCGCTGCCGACGTTGTACGCCACACCGTCCGCTCGGGGAGAGCCGGCCAGGGCGATCAGCGCGAGCACCACGTCATCGACGTGGATGTAGTCGCGCAGCTGCCCACCGTCACCATAGATGGTGATCGGCTGATCCGCGATGGCGAGGTGAATCATCCGGTTGATCACGCCGTACGCGGTTCGTCCCGCGGGTTGTCCCGGGCCGTAGGGATTGGTCACCCTCGCGATCGCGAAGCGCAGCCCGAACAGCCGGCCGTAGAGGCGCAGGTACTGCTCCACCGTGCGCTTGTGGATCCCGTGGAGGCAGAGCGGCTCTTTCGGCGCGTCTTCCGGCACGGGCACCGTGTCGGCGCGACCGTACTGCAGGCGCGATCCGGTAACCACCACCTTTGCCTGGGGATTGGCGGCGCGAAGCGATTCGAGCAGCACCAGGTTGCCGCGAAGATTCATGTCGAGATCCGTCCACGGATCTTCCATGCTCCGCACGGCGCCCGATTGCCCCGACAGGTTGAAGACGATCTGCTGGCCTTCGACGAGATCCGACATCAACACCTGGTCGCGCAGATCGCCTTCGACGATCCTCACGCCCAGACCCTCGAAGTCGGCGGCCGGTCGCGAGTGGCGCTCGATCGACGGCGTGAGCACGGTCGTGCGCGCGCCCAATGCGACGATGCGCGCGGTAAGGTTCACGCCGATGAACCCGAGTCCACCGATCACCAGAACGGGTGTGCCTTGAAAAGAAGCCATCGGAGTCATGCCGCGTCGAATAATCGCTCAGCCGCCACGAACGTCACATCGTCAAACCGCGACGCGTGATCCAGAAATCTCAGCAGGACGCCCTTGAGGACGGCATCCACTTCCCAGTAGTGCGTGGCAACACAGAAGTGGCCGCCGGCGCCGCGCGCCTCGGTGAAGCCGCCGATCAGCTCTTCAACCGTCGTTCCCGGGATGAGGCTGTGGCAGCCGAACTCGGCGTGGCGGCGATAACGAAGCACGTGCGGGTAGATCATCGGGTCCGCCTTCCCGCGCGCGGTCGACGCTCGATACTGGCGAACGCGCCACCAGTTGGCAAGCGTGCGTCCATCCCAGGGACGCATCGACGGACGAAACGACAGAAACGACCCGAGCAGGTGCAGACCTGCCGCGCCGACCGCCGCGAGGCCGCGCTTTGAGAGGGCGTTATGCGGCGGCACGAAGATGCTGACCTTTGTTCCAAGCAGGCCTTCGAGATACGAGCGGCCATCGTGCAGCCGCCGTTCGATGTCGGGCGCGGCCTGAAACTCGTAGCCGGCTTCGAAGTCTTCGTGGGTGTATCCGTGCTGGGCGATGGTGACGCGGCCCGCCGACAGATGCTCGCGCAGGCATGCGACCAGTGCCGGGTTCTCTTCGAGGGGAAAGGCCCGTTCAGCCTGCCAATACTTTTCAGGGATCGCTTTGTCACGAAACCCGGCGGCCTTGGGGACGACGGCAAGCGACACCGGCACGCGGTCCCACACGTCGTGGTACACCGATTCAAGCCGATCGGGCGCGGTGAAATACGACGTATCGTCGTCTCTCAGCGCGACCTTCATCGCGATGTTTCCGCGGTCGTCATTTGTGGGGACAAACCCTTGTGGGGACAAACCTTTAGTTTAGGGGCTCTTCAGGAAATCGAGTGGGTGATTGTGAGCCATTTTAGAGCGCTGGCAGCATGCACGTGAGTACCTTCAATCGCGGATACTCCTCGTCACGCAGGCCGTACGCGCGACGTTGGATGACGCGAATCTTGTTGTTCAAGCCCTCGACGAAACCGAGCGAAACCTTGTTCTGGCCCTTGATGTACGGGTCGTTGCGATCGCGCCTACGATTTTGCGCCCCGCTGTCGTCTCTAAAAACGGTAAGGGATCTCGGGTGAGTCGCGGCTCAAGCGCCAGTGGTCCGGGTCCTCATAGGTATAGGCGTGGTCCACAAAATTAATAAGGCTGGCGCCGTTGGATGAGATGTTTTGAACGCCGTGCCAGACACAAGAGGGCACGATCAAGAGGCCTGGGCGCAGATCGCCTAATTTGAATTCATTGATGTTTCCGTACGTCTTCGAATCTTTCCTTGAATCAAAAAGAACGATCTTCAGCATTCCCCTGTTCACAAAAATGCCATCTCGAGTGGTGGCGTGAGCATGCCAGGCTGAAATAGCCCCAGGCTGGAAGCAGCTTTGGAACGCCTGGCCCCAGTGCCCCTTAAGTCCCCAGTCATCCCTAAAAAGCTCCGTCAGATGCCCGTAAGCCGTGGGCACATGGCGAACGTTCTTCAGGACCACGCCTTCGATCAGAGCAGGCTCCAGCGTTTCCCAGTTCGGCGTCACGCTCTGGGGGTCTTTCTTCGCTCCAGGCAGGAGCCAGTCTTCCCTATCCATGCTCACGGCTCGCATTTTACAGCGGGGGCGGCAGGCCCCTTAGTTTTCTCAGGTGTCTGATAAAGGCACCCTTGCGCGGACCATACCGCCAGATTTTTTCCAGAGCTTGAGGCGGCACGCCAACCCTGGACGATATTTTACCCGCAAGATTCCTAAAAGCCAATAGCAAAGGCCTGCGCACTTCGATCCAATAAATTGCGGACCATTGCGCGGAAATCGAGGAGGCCAGGGCACTCAGCTCCCGCTCCCTGGATCCGGGATCAGACAGCCGTGCCGCCCAGTGCTCATGTTCGCTGGCGTCATCCTTTCGATAGGATTGGGGCCTAGTACCGCTGTGTATGGCCAGTACGGTTAGCTTGGAGAGCGAATTCAGCCTAGCGCCTAGCCTTTGGGCTCTTTGCAAGAAATCCTGGGAGGGCGCGTCATAGCACTCTGAACTTTTGCGCCATCCATTCAAGCGCAGGCCAAGTTCGCGCTTCAGAAGCCAGCTTGAAGCCGGGGCAAAAAGATGGGACTCGTAGCCACCGCTCAGGGAAGCTCCCAACAGGCGTGCCGGCCCGCCGTTAGGCGCCACGGCTTCGGCCAGGCTGAAAACCAAGTCCGCGCCGCTCTTCTCAAGGAAGGCCAGGCTGGAGCTGAGATGGTCCGGCCACCAGAGGTCGTCATGGTTCAGGTAGGCGACATAAGGCGCCCTGGCAAGGGAAAGCCCGCGGTTGTTGGGGCCTGACTGCTCGCCGCAGTTCTGGGGTAGGTTTACATAGCGCAGCCTGGGATCGCCAAACGCGGCGACCACCCTGGAGGTCTCCTCGCCGCAGGCGTCGCCGATGACCAGGCCCTCCCAATCCTGATAGTCCTGCTCAAGCAAGCTCTGCAAGGCCAGCTTCAGGACGCGCGGGCGTTCATAAGTGGCGATGATGACGGAGATTTTCGGGTCGGACATGGTGAGAAATCAATACGGCCCAAAGGGGCTTGCCGGTCTCACAGTCCATGCTGCGCAGGGGTCTGGCTTGATCCGCGAGCGGTGACGCCCCGATCGAGTGCCCACTGAAGCGCGGCGATCAGACCGTTATACTCGGCGACGTTGTTGGTCGCGGTGCCCAGCGCGCCGCTCAGCTCGGCGAGCATCGTCCCATCCTCGTCCACGATGTACGCACCGTAGCCGGCGGGGCCGGGATTGCCCCGCGATCCGCCACGACGAGCCTGGCCCTGGCCGCGGAGCATTCGCTGACCACGCCCTGCTGCACCTTCGCGTCCTGCTCGATGGCGGCGTTGATTTCGTCGGCTTCCATCATGTTGACCAGCACCTTTTCTTCCTGCTGGCCGATCTCCGCCGCCGCCGCGATCTGGTGCTGCATCGCTTGCTACTCGGTGTTGGTCTTCACTTCCATCAGCTGGTCGTTGTACTTGCTCTGGCGCTGCTGGACGACGGCGAGGTCTTTGTCGACCTGGCCGCGGCCGCCCGGCTCTCGACCTCTTGCAGTTCGATCAGTCTCGCGAGGTCGGGCAGCTCTAACCAACTGAGCTATGGGCCGGCGAGAGAAGTCCAGATTTCTACGTTTCTTCGTGGCTGGCGACACGCAGTTTCACGCGGCCCTGAAAATGCCAATATCCACTCGACTTCCTGAAGACCCCCTTTAGGTTTGTCCTGCGTCCTGCAGCACGCCGGTGTAAACCTCTTCCAGTTGCGCGGCGATTACATCCCACGAAAACCTGGCCATCGCCCACGCGCGAGCGGCCGCACCCATCGCACGGCGCCTTGGCTCTGCGCTCAGCAGCTCCAGCACTGCGCTGGCGAGCTGCTCGACGTTCCGGTTCTCGAAGACAAGGCCGCTTTCGCCAGGCGACACGGTTTCGGGCAACCCGCCGGAGTCAGAAACGACGACCGGGACGCCGGAGGCTTGCGCCTCGATCGAGGTCAGGCCCAGTGCTTCCGGGAACACCGACGGCACGACGCTGATGGTGGCGCTTCGATACACCGCAGCCAACTCTTCGTCCTGATACGTCGGTCCGCGCAACTCGATCCGCGGGTTCGACGCGCAGCGATCCGCCAGGATTCGATAGTACCCGGACGGCTGCGCATCCCAATAAGAATGCGGACCGACAATGAGCAGGCGCGCATCAGGCGCCTGGTGGCTGATCGTCTGCTCGAAGGCGTCGACGAGAATCATGACGCCCTTCCGCTCTTCGACGCGGCCGACGTAGAGAATTGTGAGGGCTTGAGGGCTTGCTTGCCCGCCGAAGCCTTGGCGAAGGCGGGAGGGCTTGGCGGCCTTCGGCCCGAACAATTCCCCGTCCACACCGTTGTAGACCGTCGTCACGGTCTTCCGCACCTCGGGATACCGCTCCACGGTGTGCCGCTCGATGAACTTCGAGACGCACAACACGCGCGACGCCATGGCCAGGCCGCGCGCGAAGAACGGCCTGTCCCAACCGCGGTAGCCGAATCCCCACCCGTAGTCCATGCTGTGGAGCGAAATCACCTGTCGTGCGGTCAGGGCACGCGAGGCAGAGAGCCACAGGCCCGCCGGACGGCTGTGGTGGTGGACGATGTCGGGGGCGATCCGGGGCAGCAGGCGCCGGACTCGGGAGTAGTACCACAGCCCTCGGAACATGCCCGCGAGGCGACCGCGATCGATCGACCTTGGAATTCTCACGAAGTGGTACTGCACGCCGTCGATCGTCCGATCCGCCGAACCATCGCCCCTCGACCTTGCTCGGGGCGACCCTGAGTTCGTCGAAGGGTCGCCATGGTCGCGCGCGATCACATGCACCTCGTGTCCACGCGCGGCCAGGTGTCTTGCCGCGTCGCGGATCCACCGCTCGATCGCCCCGCCCCTGGTGGGCGGCACGGGCAGGAGCTCCGGGGCCACGTGGCAGATCCTCATGCGGCGGCGCTCGTCGATCGGCCCAGCTCGTCGAGGATGCACTCCACGACTCGCGCCGATGATTTCCCGTCCGTGAACTGGCACTGATCGAGGACCACCTGTCGGCGGCCAGCGGCATCGATCGACCGATCATTCAGATACCGCCCGACCCACGCGACCATTTCTTCAGGCGACCACGCCACGCGCACGGCGTTGCGCGAGGTGATGTTCACGTAGTGCGTGAAGGAGTAGTAGCGGCGCGCCGAGCGCACGTACGGGCTCTCCTTCGGACCATCAAAGCCGATGTTCACCACGGGCGTGTCGAAGATGCAGGCTTCGATGGTGATGGTGGACGCCACGTTGACGACCACATCGGCGTGACAAAGCGTGTCGCCCAGGTGCCGCTGATGCTCCGGCATCACGTCGATGGCCAGCCCGTCGGCCACCGTCACGGTGTCGCGGAAGGGCTTCTCGATGATGACCCGCGGCGTACCGGCAAACTCGCGATACGCATCCACCTCGTCACGCGGGTGAAGGCGCACGAGCACCTGTGCCTCCCCAAGGTCCCCTCGTTCGATGGCGCTCAGCAGAGCGCGCAGCACGTGGTCGTGGTGGCTGTAGAGAGAGCGGGGCGTCGTCGTCAACACGATCAGCTTGCGCGAGGGATCCGCGCCAATACGCTGGAAGAACTCGGCGCGCGGCGTGCGCGATTGCGCGCGAAAGTGCGCGTCAAACTGCGGCGCGCCGGTTACGCGGATGGCATCCGGCTGGTAGCCGTGCAGCGCGATCGCCTGAACTTTCATGATGTCGTTCCACACCACCAGGCGATCGGCCTGCCGGACGGGCAGCAACTTATTGGTGAAGTTGTCCCAACTGGCATCGATCACCATGCTTGGCACGCCACGGCGCCGCGCGGTCCGCATCAGCGGGACCTCCGCGAATACAAGACCGGGGTTTGCGCACACGAGCAGGGCGGGACGGTACTGGTCGAACAACGTATCGACTTCGGGATGAGACACGAAGCGATCGGAAAGCGCGTAGTGCGATTTGGACAACGGTGTGACAAACAGCCGGCCCAGCAGGGCCTTGAGCCAGGTCCAGCGGATGATGCCGTTGGCGCGCGCCTCCATCATCCGAATGCGGATGGATTCTGTTTGCCCCCGGCTCAGGTACGCAGCCTGCACAAGGGTCAGCAGCCTGGCTTCGAGGCCGGAAGGCGTGTGCGCCGGCAAATCGATCAAGGTGACGCCGGGCCGTTCGAACTCGCGTACGAATGCTGCATCCCGGGCCATCGGCGAGAGCAACACGATCTGCAGCGAGAGATCGAACTCCTGGAGCCGGTCGAGCAAGCCGCCGGCACGCAGCATGTTTCCGGCGCTGGTGCCATGCGGCACCGATACGAACACCGATCGCCGCGTCGTCGCGCTCATCCCCGCTCCTTAGCAGCGGCGCGGCCGGCACGATGCTCGAGCTCGAAAGGCAACGAGACCAGGCCGTCCTGCTCGTCGGCGAGGCTGTCGACGCCTCCGCCTTGACCCGTCACCGCAAAACGAGGCCCCGCCGTGACGAGGTCGTATGACCCTAACTGGTGTGCATCCGTGATCGACAGGCGCAGGACGTACTGTCTCGGGCGCAGCGGCAAGTGGCCGAACCGGATCTCGATCTCTCCCGGGCCCTCGACCGTGCCGGGCACGCCGCGTCCCGCCGAGCTCGCGGTGGTCACGATCACTCCGGTGTCAACGTCAACGATCGAGACTTGGAACACCGGGCGCTCGACTGCCTTCGTCGCGCGGTAGGCGCCGCGCACGACCAGGGTGTCGTTGACGGTGAACACGGTGGCCGGCGATCCTTCGGCGTTGAACAGGTCCACCGCCTCGAAGCGAACCTCGCCGGTGCCGCCGCGATGGCTTTGCAGCGACGTGCTCTGGTCCGCGAGGGCCTGCAGGTTCACGTCATTCATGTACCGCTCGGCGATGTCGCCCGCATCGCCGTAGGCGCGCACCTGCCCTTGCTCCATCCAGAGAATCTGGCTGCACAGCCGCCGCACGTTCCACATGTCGTGCGAGATGAAGAGCACCGTCTTCCCGCCGGCGATGAGGCCGCGGAGGGCCTCGAGCGCCCGCCGCCGGAAGGCCGCATCCCCGACCGATAGCACCTCGTCTACCAGCACGATGTCGGGCCTGCTATGAATGGCGACGCTGAATCCGAGCCGCGCGTAGAGGCCGGACGAATAGCGCTTCATCGGCGTGTCGATCAGGCGTTCGACGTCCGCGAACTGCACGATGGCGTCGAACTGGCGATCGATTTCCCTGCGCGTGAGCCCGAAGAGTCCCGCGCCGAGATACACGTTCTCGCGGCCGGTCAGTTCAGGATGGAAACCCGCGCCAAGCTCGATCAGCGACACTACGTGGCCCGCGACGCGAACGATGCCGCTCGTCGGCCACGTCACACGCGAAATCATCTTCAGCAGGGTCGTCTTGCCCGCCCCATTGCGCCCGATGATGCCCAGCCCCGCGCCCTCCGGCACCTCGAACGACACGTCGCGAAGGGCATGGATGAGGGAATCGATCTTGCCGCGCGTGGCGCTGTGCACCTCGCTGCTCTTGCCGCGCCAGCCGTCAACACTGGACGCCACCAAGTCCACGATGGTCCGCGAGCGGCCGGTGCGATACCGCTTGGTGACGTGCTCGAGTTGAATGGCTATGGGCAACTGGCGAGTTCAGAGTTAAGAGTTAAGAGTTCAGAGTTCTCCAGTTGAATGTTCAAATAACGTCCGCGAAGTACTTGTCGGTCTTCTTGAAGAGCACAATTGCGCCGATGAAAATCGTCACGACGATCGAGGCGGAGATGCCGACCACCTGCCAGTCGGGCTCGCGACCGAAGATCAGGACGGCGCGCAGGCCCTCCACCACGCCCGTCAGCGGGTTGAGCAGAAAGAACGTGCGATAGCGCTCAGGGACCGCCGACAGCGGGTACGCCACGGGCGTGAGGTACAACCAGAGCTGCAGGCCAATCTGCACCACTGGGCTCACGTCGCGGTAAAACACGTTGAGGGCCGACGTCGCGAACGTGACGCCTAGCGTGAACAGCACGAGCAGCAGGAAGAACAGCGGCACCAGTGCGCCCCAGGGGCCGACACCGATGCGGTAGTAGACCATCAGCAGCACGAACAGGCCGGATGCCGCGGCCAGATCGACGAGCCTCGAGCCTACCTGCGCGAGCGGGACAATCTCACGGGGAAAATAGGTCTTGGTGACGATATTTCGATAGGTGACGAGGCTCATCGTTCCTGATGTGACGGAGTTCGAGAAGAAGAACCACGGCACCAGCGCGGAAAAGGCAAAGAGGGGGTACGGCGCGCCATCCGACGGCATCTGTGCGAGGCGGGCGAACACCAGCGTGAACACGGCCATCGTGGCCAGGGGTTGTGCAATCGCCCATCCCGCGCCGAAGAGGGACTGGCTATAACGCCCCTTCACTTCGCGCCTCGTCAAGTTCATCAGCAACTCGACGTACGCGGAGAGGGACATCCGCTCGGGGCGGTCGCTCAGGGGCAGGCTCATGCGCTCCAAGCCTCCAAGCCCCCAAGCCCCCAGGCCCTCAAGCCCTC
>JBCKZH010000020.1:0-41311 GCA_038919385.1 Vicinamibacterales bacterium
CGGCGCGTGCCTCGCGACGTTCCCTGGGGTTGTCGAGACTGCGGACGAAGAACGCCGGCTTGCCCGCCGAAGCGTCTTCGCGAAGGCGGGAGGACGCAGGCGACTGGGCGTGGGCGCCGCCAATCGCGGCAGTCATCGCCAGCGCCAGCGCGCCCCGGCGCCAGGTCATAGCTTGGTCTTGCAGCCCGGCCGGCACAGGCAGGGAATGACCTTGTCCCCTTCCGTGTTGTAGTCGTAGCTCAGCTCTTCGCCCTTGGCGATGGGCTTCGATGCGCGCACCCAGACGGTCTTGTCGACCACGTCGATCCAGCAGTTGCCCTTGCAGGAGTGGTTGATGAAGCGGGCGTCGTTGCCGCCAACGTGAGCGTCGCGGCTCCAGTTGCGGTTGACGCGGAATACCCAGATGCAGCCCTTCGACAGGTACTTGTCCTCGCGGCTCTCGCTCTGCTTGTTGGTGATCAGCTCACCGGCGTAGTCGATGATGCGCTTGTTCTTGTTGATGGGTTCCATGGCGAACACGCCATGGCCGTGCAGTCTGGAGCGCTTGCGGAGGATCTTCGGAAGGGGCGTCGCTTTGGGCATGGGTTGGGTGTAATGAAGGCGAAGACGAAGACGAACTGATTTAACGAGCTCTTAACGGTTCAGCCAGTGTAGCAAGAGGAATGATACATTGTCGCGCGAGAGGTGCACCGTGCGAGGCTATTTGAAGACGTTACTGCTTGTGTCCGTCGTGAGTATGGGGGTGACCGTGCAAGGCCAGCGACAGCTCTTCCCGGGAACCGGCGATCTGCCGTTCAGCGCCGCCGCCAAGGGAGATGGCTTGATCTACGTCGCGGGCACGCTCGCGACCGAGGGCGACATCAAGGCCCAGACCAAGACCGTGCTCAACAGCATCAGCCAGACGCTGACCAAGGCCGGCTCGAACCTGTCGATGGTGGCCAGCGTCAATGTCTACCTGAAGAACGCCGCCGACGCGGCCGCGATGACCGAAGTGTGGCGCGAGACCTGGCCCAAGAACCCTCCCGCGCGCACGACCGTGATCTCCGACTTCGTGCGCCCCGGCGCCCTGCTCGAGATGTCGGCGGTGGCCATTCCCACGGGCGGCGAACGCGTCGTCATTACGCCGGCCGGCTGGTCGACCGCCAACCCGTATAGCTACGCCATCAAGTCGGGCGACAGCCTGTTCATGGCCGGCCTGGTCTCGCGCGGCGCGAAGGACAACGTGCCGGTTGAAGGCGACATGACGACGCAGATGGGCACCATCATGGCGAACGCCGCGGAGTTGTTGAAGGCCGCCGGCTTCGGCTTCGATCACGTCGTCGCCAACCGGGTCTACATCATCGATGGCACGAAGTTCGGCGAGATGAACAAGGCCTATGTGCCCCACTTCCCCAAGGATCCACCGACCCGCGCGACGGTGATCGTCGGCCTGCCCGGTCCGCAGTATCAGGTGGAGATCACGATGACGGCGAACCGACGGCCCAAGCAGACGTTCGCGACGCCCAATGCCGATGGCACGCCGGGACGGCCGAGCGCGACGCTCAGCAGTGCCATCAAGGTCGGCAACACGCTGTACCTGGCCGGCCTGCTCGGCAACAACGCCGACAACAAGGGCAACATGGAAGCCCAGACCAGGGAAACGCTGGCACGCGTCGGCCGCACGCTGACCGCCGCCGGCTTCGGCTGGGGCGACCTCGTCGACGGCATCGTCTACATCACCGACATTGCCGGCTTTGATGGCATGAATGCCGGCTATCGATCGGTGATTTCGAAAGACTTCCCCGCTCGCGCCACGGTGAAGGCCGGCCTGGTCGGCGCCGACGGCCTCGTCGAAATCATGTTTGTGGCGGCCAAGTAGCCTCCGGTTTAGCCGGATTGTCGGGGCCTGGCCCCGACAATCCGACTACAGTCGAGGCGCGGGCGAGCGCGGATTGGACGCTCTCACAAATATTCTCATCGCCCAGCCGCGCGTGAAACTCCGCCTTGTGCATAGCCGCCATCGGCTGCAACGGCGCGCCACACAGCACGAGCGTGCGCCCCTTGGCGCGGAGTTCGCTGGCCAGTTCTTCAATGGCGCTCAGGCCTGTCGCATCCACGGCTGTCATGTTCCGCAACCGCAGCACCACGACGCGCGGCAGTTCCTCGGCCTGATCCGAGATCTCGCGCAGCTTGTCAGTGCCGCCGAACAGGAACGGTCCGTGGATGCGGAAAATCGCCACGTAGTCGGGGATGATCTTGTCCTGCAGAATGTGCGGACGGCCGGCCTCGATGTACTCACGGGTGACCCGGCTGACCGTGGTCGTCTGGGCGACGCGACGGATAAACAATAGCGCCGCCAACACCATCCCGACTTCGACGGCCACGGTGAGGTCGGCCAGGACCGTGAGCGAGAACGTCGCGATCCACACCGCGATGTCGGCATACGACTGCTTGAAGACCTCGCCAATCTCCAGCCACTCGCCCATGTTCCACGCGACCACGAACAGGATGGCGGCGAGCACCGGCAACGGTACGTACGCCGCCAGACTGGCACCAAAGAGCAGCACCGCCATGAGCGTCAGCGCGTGAATGATGCCGGACATCGGCGACCGCGCGCCCGATCGGATGTTGGTGGCGGTGCGCGCCAAGGCGCCGGTCGCCGGCAACCCGCCGAACATCGGCGACACGATGTTGGCCACTCCCTGTGCGAACAATTCGGTGTTCGGGTTGTGGCGATCGCCGCCCATGCGGTCGGCGACGACGGCCGACAGCAGCGATTCGATCGCCCCCAGCATGGCCACGGTCAGCGCCGGCGAAATCAGCGTCAGCACCAGCTCTGGCCTGAACACGGGAATCTGGAACGTCGGCAGCCCGGACGGAATGCCGCCGAAGCGCGAGCCAATCGTCGCCACATCGAGCTGCAGCAGGATGGCGGCGCCGGTGCCCGCGAACAACGCGACAATGTAGGCCGGCACGCGCTTGACGTAGCGGCTCCACAGGATCAGCAGCAGCAAGGTGCCGCCGCCAAGCGCCAGGCTGTCGGGCGACACCGACCCGAGGCTGGCCGTGATCGCACGAAGGCGAGGGATGAACTCGCCGGGCACGTCGACCGTCAGGCCGAGGAAGTCCCGCACCTGCGTGCTCGCGATCACCAGCGCAATGCCATTGGTGAAGCCGATGATCACCGGCTTCGGGATGTACTTCACTGCCGTGCCCGTACCGGTGAGGCCCATCACCATGAGGATCACGCCCGCCATGAGCGTGCACATGAACAGGCCATCGATGCCGTGCTGCGCGACAATGCCCGACACCACGACGACGAAGGCACCGGTCGGTCCGCCGATCTGAAACCGTGATCCGCCGAGCGCGGAGATGATGAACCCAGTGATGACGGCGCAGTAGATGCCGGCCTGCGGCGTCAGGCCCGACGCGATGGCAAATGCCATGGCCAGCGGCAGCGCCAACCTGGCAGGCGCGTCTTCATCGCATGCTGTAGAACACGGCGTCGTAACTCCACACCGTGAAGGCGATGCGCGAGCCATCCGGCGACCACGCCGGCTGGCTCTTGTGGGAGGGATCGCTCGTCACCTGCACCGGGGTGCCGCCGCCGATGATGGGCAGGCGGAAGATCTGGAAGTAACCGTCAGGAGCCGGAGCGGTGAAAGCGACCATGCGGCCATCGGTGGAGACGGCCAGACCCGGGAAGTCGTGCTCGGTCTCGAATTCGTGGACGATGTGCGGACGGCCGCCGGTGACGGGCAAGGTGATGATGGCGTGGCGGCCCGGCGCCACCTTCGCGATCGCGATTACTGTGGCGCTGCTCGGCAACCACTCGGCGTGCGTGATCTCGCCGCCGAATCCGTCAGCGCGCACTTCGCGAAGATCGGACGTCACCTCCCCGGACTCCTGCTCGACGCCGATCGCGTAGATGACCGAGCGTCCGTCCCCCTTACGGGCGCCGTTGAGCAGCACGGTCTGCCCATCTGGCGACCACCGCGGCCAGCCGACTTCGGCGCCCCGGCCGAGGAAGGTGATGCGACGATCGGGTCCCTTGCCGTCCGCCAGCCTCAACCACACGTCATCCGACATCTCGCGATGGGAGTGAAAGGCAATCCACCGGCCATTGGGCGACCACGCCATGGCCTGGTCTTCGGAATCGGAGCGGGCGACGACTTCGAACGGCTGGTCGGCCGGAACCGCTTGCGCCAGGTCGATGACACCGATCTCCTGTGCAATATCCGGATACTTCGCATCATCCACGACGCGACGCCAGGTGCCATAGGTGAAGGCCAGTCGATGGCGGGTGGGATGGTAGGACGGGGTCTCTGACTGGAACGTGGTGAGCTGGCGAGTCGCGCCGGCGGCGGCTGGAGCATCGGCCAGGAACGTCCGGTACGACTGGACCTTGAAGACCACGGTGCCATCGGCGGCCACCGACGGCGCATAGGCATCCCGTGAAAACGATGACAGCCGGCGCGCGCGGCTCTTCGCCAGATCGACCGCCCACAACTCGACCATGCCCTGATCGTTGGGCGACGCGAAGTACACTTCCCGGCCGTCACCAGAGAACGCGAGCGGACCGATGACGTCGAGATCGGGATCGAAGCGCAGCGCCGGAGCGCCGCAGGGCATCGACAAACGCGGGTGGCCACCGTCATTGGCGATGCAGACCACATCTCCGGACGGTGTCCAAGCCAGCGAGGATGGCCTGCCTGCCAGCGCGGTGCGTTCGCGCGTCGCACCATCAGCCGAGATGCGCCAGAGTTCCGCGCCCTCTTTGCCGGTCGCCAAGGCGACCACCGACTTGCCATCAGCGCTCCACGCCGGCTGCCGCAGGTGATTGACGTCCTTGCCATCCCAGAGTGGCTGGCGGATGCCGCCCTCTGCCGACAGGCTGTAGCGCTGCCAGCGGATGTCGGCGCCGGTATCCTCGGCAATCAGGGTGTCGTTGCCGGCCCAGGCCAAATAGCGAATCTGTCCTTCGCCCGCGGGGAGTGTCTGCGGGACGCCGCCGCCAATCGGCAACACGCGAATGTGCCGTCCCTCGGTGTAGGCCAGGCGCGTGGCATCCGGTGAGATCACGCCGACCGGATCACGATAGCCGACGATACCGAGTTGATGGGCCGTGGTGAGGTAGGTCAGGCGGGGCGGTTCGCCTCCTGGCGCCATGACGGGCCGGGCCCAGAGCAAGGCCACGAGAGCGCCGACGACCACACCGAAGAGCACAAGCGCGCGCATTCGTTCTTATTGTAGGGGCAGAAACTGAGGTGCGCTACCGCGGCCTCAGTGGAAATCGTGCGAGTCAATCACCGCGCTGTCGGGTAAGCCGGCCAGTTTCGACACCCGTTCGGCCTTGATCGACGTGACCCCTTCTTGATTTTGCAGCACGCCCTCCACGAGCAGAAAAGACGACTCGACGATGGTCAGGCGATCGGTGGCATAGAGGTCGGGCCGGATGATGATGTTCGAGATGCCGGTTTCGTCCTCGAGGGTGAGGAAGACGAAGCCCTTGGCGGTGCCCGGGCGCTGGCGCGTGATGACCATGCCGGCCGTGCGCACGCGCCGGCCCGCGCGCGCCTTCGGCAGATCGATGGCCGGCAGCACCCCGCGCATCGACAGCTCGTGGCGGCGGAACGTCAGTGGATGCGGCCCGACGGTAAGTCCGGTACCCGAGTAGTCGGCGACGAGGCGCTCGGAGACGTTCATCTCTTGTAGAGGGCTTGCGGCCTGCGGCTTGCGGCTTGCGGGGTCTTCTACATTTTCAATTCCGTCTTCTAACTTCTCGTAGAGCTCCCCGGCCGGACGGACGGCGCGTTCCACCTGCCACAACGCCGAGCGGCGATCGTGCCCGAGTGCATTGAGCGCGCCGATTTCTGCCAGCACCACGACCTCGTCGCGACGAAGACCCGTGCGGCGCACCAGTTCGTCAACGCTGCGGAAACGGACAGACTGCCTGGCGGTGACCGCCCACTCGTGCGAGCACACGTTGCAGAACCGATGATCGGATCCCGGATCCCGGACCCCAGGTCCCGGCACGCTTTCAAGCATGGACGGATCGTCGCACCCGCACTTGGGGCACACGCCACTCATTCCTTCTGACTTCCGACTTCCCACTTCCAACTTCGCGTCAGCGATCGCCTGGCCGGCCTCCGCGCGCAAGCCGCGGACATAGCGCAGTCCGAGCCGGATCGAACCATCACCGTCCACGGTGCAATCCCAATCCGACACCTGCACATCAATTGGATTGAAGCGGACGCCTCGCCGCTGCGCGTCTTTCACCAGCGTGGCGGGATGGTAGAAACCCATCGGCTGGTTGTTGAGCAGCGCCGTGTAGAACGCCGCCGGGTAATGCGCTTTGAAGTACGCGCTCGCATACGCCAGCAGCGCGAAGCTGGCAGCGTGCGATTCAGGAAAGCCATACCAGGCAAACGACGTGATGGCGAGCACGATGCGATCGGCGGCGTCGCCGGTGATGCCGTTCTTCGCCATGCCCTCGCGCAGCAGGCCCTCGAGCTGCAGCATGCGCTTCTCGGATCGCTTGAAGCCCATGGCGCGCCGCAGGTCTTCGGCCTGCCCGCCGGTGAAGCCCGCCACCACCATGGCCATGCGCAGCAGTTGTTCCTGGAACAGCGGTACGCCGAGCGTGCGCTTGAGGATGGGCTCGAGCAGCGGGTGATCGTAAATCACCTCTTCGCGGCCGGCCCGTCGATTGAGATAGGGATGCACCATCTGCCCGACAATCGGCCCAGGACGGATGATGGCGACTTCGACAACGAGGTCGTAGAACTTTTCCGGCTTCAGCCGCGGCAACGTCGCCATCTGCGCGCGCGACTCGACCTGGAACACGCCAATCGTATCCGCCGCGCGCAGCATCTTGTAGACCTCGGGGTCGTCAGCTGGAAGCGACGCCAGGCTGATCCCGGACCCCGGACCCCGGGTATTGATGAGCGCGATCGTGTCCTGCAACACCGCCATCATGCCGAGCCCCAGCAGATCGACCTTGATGATCCCCATGTCGGCGCAGTCTTCCTTGTCCCACTGCACCACCACGCGGCCGGGCATGCTCGCGTTCTCGAGCGGCACCACCGACGACAGGTCGCCCTGGCACACCACCATGCCGCCGGAGTGCTGGCCCAGGTGGCGCGGCAGGTCCTGCATTTGCCGCCACAGCTCGGCAAAGTGCCGCACGCGCGGCTCGTCGCCGGCCATGCCCACTTCGGCCAGGCGCTTCGACAAGGTATCGGCGGGATCGATGAACTCGAACTGGTGCATCACCTTGGCCAGGCGATCGATCTGCCCTTCGTCCAGGTCGAGCGCCTTCCCCACTTCGCGCGCCGCGCTCTTGCCGCGATAGGTGATGACGTTGGCGGTCATGGCGGCGCCGTGCTGCCCGTACTTCTGGTAGACGTGCTGGATGACGCGCTCGCGCCGGTCGCCGCTTGGCAGATCGAGATCGATGTCGGGCCACTCGCCGCGCTCTTCCGAGAGGAAACGCTCGAACAGCAGCTCCATCGCGACTGGATCGACAGCGGTGATGCCCAGGCTGTAGCACACCGCGCTGTTGGCGGCCGAGCCGCGGCCCTGCACCAGGATGTCCTGCTGCCGGCAGAAGTTGACGATGTCCCACACGATCAGGAAGTAGCCGGCTAGCTGCAGCTTCTCGATCAGATCCAGCTCGCGCGCCACTTGCGCGCGGGCCTTGTCGTAATAGGGCCGGTAGCGATCGCGCGCGCCAACCTCAGCGATCTTGCGAAGGAACGAGATCTCGGTCTCGCCGTCGGGCACCGGATAGCGGGGAAAGCGGTAGCCGAGATCGGTCATCGTGAATTGCAGGCGATCGGCCAGGTCGCGCGTGGCGTGAACGGCTTCGGGCCGATCCGCGAACAGGCGCGCCATTTGCGCCGGCGGCTTCAGGTAGCGCTCGGCGTTCGCCGCCAGGCGGCGGCCGGCGCGATGCAGCGGCACGTGCTCGCGAATGGAGGTCAGCACGTCGAACAGCGGCCGCTCCTCGGGCGTGGCAAAGCTCACGCCGCCGGTCGCTACCAGCGGCACGCGAAACGCCTCGGCCAGGCACACCAGCGCGTCGTTGTCGTCTTCCTGGTCGCGGTGCAGATGCCGTTGCAGTTCGACATAGGTATTGGCGCGGCCAAACGTGCCGACGATGCGATCCAGCAAGCCGCCGACGCCGTAACGCTCGGCGCGCAATAGCGCGCGGCCCGGCATGGCGATGAGACCCGTGGTGAAGCCGTCGAGTTCATCAAGGGCCAGCGCGCCCTCGCCCTTCGGCGCCCGCAGCTTCATGCGCGACAGCAGGCGGCAGAGGTTGCGCCAGCCTTCTTGCGAGGAGACCAGGACGGGGAGATGGAATATGGATCGGGATCCGGGGCCCGGGGTCCCGGATCCCGGACCCCGGCAAGCTTCTACTGTCAGCTCCGCGCCGATCAGCGGGCGCAGGCCGGCCGCAAGCGCCGCTTTGTGGAAGCGAGGGGCGCCCGAGACGCCGTCGCGATCGAGCAGTGCCACCGCCGGGTAGCCCAGCATCGCCGCGCGGTCGATGAGGGTTTCCGGCGCTGACGCTGCGCGTAAAAAACTGAACGCTGATGAAGTGTGGAGCTCAATATACACGGGTCACATACATGGGCCACAGAGGACTCAGAGGACACAGAGAAGACCAATTCATCTAAAGGCTTCGTGCGCGTCCGATCACCGTGACGGTTAATCCACGACGCCTTCGAGGAACCACTGCCCGACGCCGCGTTCGACGACCAGGCGATAGATGGTGCCGTCGGCCATGGCCACGTCCCACTCATCGCGATCCCAGGCTTGGGGCTGGTGGGTCCACCATTCGCCGGATGTCCGCCACGGTCCTGCGGCCTGGACGACGGCGCCACTGCTGAAGCCGTTGCGATCGGTGACGATGCGGATGGGACGTCCTTCTTGCATCTGCACGCGCGTGGGGATGGGAAAGCGGAAGCGGCGCAGCGCCGAACCAACCGAGGCCTCGGACGCCTTCGGGGGGGACGTCATCTGGGGTCCTGGTTCCGTGATCTCGAAGCGGGCCATTTCAAACGCGCCCGGCTTCCATGTGTCGAGCAGGCGCGGCGAGCCGACATGCGTGTCGCCCATGAGCGCGCTCAGGCGCGCGACGAGCGTGGACACCTGCTCGGGCGCCGGTTGCGCGCGTTCGAGCAGCGTCCACTGCAGCACGCGGCCCGGTGTCGGCTCGATGAACACGCGCACCGTGTCGATGGGCGCATCGGGCGGATGGGTTTCGAGATCGAGCAGCACCAGCGTGCGCAGGGTCTTGGCATCGCGCATGGGCGCCGGCAACTGCAACGTCCGCGTGTGCACGCGTTTGGTGGTGAGACGAAGCGAGGTGTAGATTACGGCGGCGCCGCGATCGGCGAGCTCCAATCGTTCTGACAACGGTTCGAACAACCGTGCCAGCACGAACGACAACGGTTCGAGGCCTTCGATCGGCCATTCCAGTTCGAGGGCCGCCTCGAACGGCACCTCGTCTACCCACGGCACCAGCGGCCGGGCATCGACGCCGCGCGCCAGTGCCTGCCACTGCAAGCCGCGATCGCCCAGGCGCTCGAACACTTCGGGACCGGCGAGAGCGGCAAATGCACCGAGCGTGCGGATGCCCCACTTCGCTAGGGGTGCTAGGGGTGCTAGGTGCTGGGGTGCTGGGGTGCTGCTGGCTGCGAGCCTCTCGTAGCGATCGAGCACGCTCACGCTGAGTGGCGCCAGCGCTTTCACTTCTTGTCCGGGTTCCACCACCGTGAGACCGGGACGACCGAGTGCGAGCAGGGCCGCGGCGGTTTGCGTGGGTGCCAGCGCAACGCGTGGTGCAGCGCCACCGGAGCCGTGCTTCGCCAGCGCCTCGCTCAGGTGCGCGCCGAGTTCCTGCGGGCTGCCGAACAGGCGCGACAGGCCACCGGCATCGAGCAGCACGAGCGGACCGACCTGCTCGAAGCGCGGCGTGAACGCGCGCGCCACCTCGATGATGGCCGCCGCCGGGATCGACGGGGCAAACAGCGCGGCAAACACGGTTAGCTCGCGTGGACGAAACGGGTGGCGACATCCACACGCTCGGTGTGCGACCAGCGCGCGGCAGAAATCGCGGCGTTCGTGCGCACGCCGCCCAGGCGGCGTGAACGATCATGCTCGCCTTTCCAGATGATGCCGGGAGCCTGGAGCCGGGAGCCTGGATCCGAAGGACGTCCGGTTCCCATCACGATCGAGCGTCCGCCGGAACTGCGGGCCACAGGCTGGGCCGCCAGAATGACGACGGCCGTGTCGCTGCCTTCGATGGCGCGCTCGATGCGGAACCAGGTGGAGGCCGGCAACCGGCGCAGCGCCGTGGCCGGCACATCGATCAGATCGATCACGACCAGCGTGCACACACCTGACTGCACCACCAGATTGAGCGACTTGATCGCGCGATCGATCACGCGCTCGACGAAAGTGCCGGGACCGTTGACCGCACGTACGCCGGGCAGCCACGCCGGATCGATGGCCACGGCCGTTTTCGACACCGCCTGTCCGCGCACCCAGAGCAGGCGCGGCAACACGATGCCGCAGGCGGCCGCCGTGGGCGGGTCGAAGCGATCGAACGTGTCGATCAAAGCCACCGATTCGCCGCGGCGCGTGGCGGCAGCCAGCGCGGCCCAGACCAGTCCCGTACGACCAGACGAAGCCGGCCCCACCACTTCAGACACCTGCCCTCGCGGCAAGCCACCGGCGAGTCCGCGGTCCAGGGCGTCGACGTCCAGCGTCGACACCGCGTCTTCGCCCAGGCGTTCGGGAATGGCAGAGGTGAGGGTACGGTCGAGCTTTCGTTCTCGGAGCAGGGCTTCTACGGTGGCGCGGACGGCCATATCTCACCTCTATTCGCTAAACTTTCGCTATTATAGCGAAAATTGAGCGAAGATCAAGAGGGAAGAGCTTTTTAGCGCCAGCCCTAACCGCTTGCTCAGCAAACTTGGAATCCGTAGAGTAGCCACATGAGCCCGATTCAAGCCCGCGTCGAAAAGGGCCGGCTCGTCCTCGATGAGCCGACCACCCTCCCCGAGGGGACCACGATTGATCTCGTCGCGGATGACGACGGCGATGACCTCACAGACGAGGAGCGTCGCGCGTTACACGATGCGCTCGCCTCGTCTTGGCGCTCCGCTGAGGCAGGTCAATCGCGGCCAGCCACGGAGATTCTCGACGAACTCCGTCGGCAGTCGTGAATCTGCCGGTTCGGACCACTCCGGAGGCCGACGCACAGATCGTCGCTACCTACTGAAGGGGTCTCGATATCACGTCTACTACGTCCCACTCGCGACCGATGTCAGGGTGCTTGCGGTGTGGCACGCGCGGCGCGGCATCGGGCCACCATTGCGTGCGTGGTAGTGGGGCTATCGCGAGACACTGCTCTGACATCGTCAGATCGCGTTACCGTATGGGGGTGAAGAGAGTCCTGGTGAAAAGACTCGCCTGGCCACTGCTCGCCATCGTCTGCGTGGCTGGCCTCGCCGTCACGGTCGCGCACGCCCAGCAAATCTGGGCCGGCGGTTTCGGGGGTCGCACGCCGCCCCGGTTTCCCACGCCGACGACGTTTGCTGGCGGCTTCAATTTCTGCCGCGCCATGTTCACGAGCGACCATCGTGAGAAGCAGGGCTGGCGCACGGATTATCCCGGCGCCGACATCAACTTCAGCATCCGGCTGGCCGAGCTGACCAAGGTCAACGTGACGATGACCGGCAGCGGCGAGGAAGTCGAGCCGTCCGCGGTCGTGGTGCGGTTGACCGACGATGCGCTGTTGCAGTGCCCGTTCCTCTTCATGCAGGATGCGGGGACCATGCGGCTCACGGAAGCCGAGGTGTCGCGGCTGCAGGACTATCTGCTCAAGGGCGGCTTCCTGCTGGTGGCCGACTATCACGGTTCACGGGGTCGGGAGCAGTTCGACGAGGAGATCGGCCGCGTCCTATCACGCTCGCGCTACCCCATCGTCGATTTGACGCCACCCAGCGAGCACCCGATGTGGCGCGCCATGTTTCCCGTCGCCGAGCTGCCGCAGATGGCGTCGATTAACACCTGGCGCCGCACCGGCAACGTGATCGAGCGCTGGAACGAGGACGGCTCGCCACCGACCGCGCGCGGCATCGCGGACGAGAAGGGCCGCCTGATGGTGGTGATGGTGCACAACACGGATCTGCCCGATCCGTGGGAGCGCGAGGGCGAGGACAAGGATTACTTCTTCAGGTTCTCACCCGAGGCGTACGCGGTCGGCATCGACATCGTCTTGTACGCGATGACGCATTGATCGAGCAGCACTTTCATCGCCAGAGGTCCGCGTCGACCTGCTCCACCGTGGCAATGCTCTTGAGCACGGCACGCTCATCGGCGGCCGACCAACTGCCAATGAAACCGTCCAGCGCATCGCCAATCTTCGCCGCCGACTCCGGGTCAACCAATCCGGCGCCCCGGCGCAAGATCTGGATGGCGGCCCGATTGAGGGAAATCCCCTCCTGGCGGGCCAGCGCCCGAATCCGCCGCACCAATTCCTTATCGAAGCCACGAATAGACAGTTGATCCATATTGAGACTCATTATGAATCACTACACGACTCACATCAAGACCACTCTGCGCTGTGCGGTTTGAAACGACGCCTGGATCTGCATCGGCCGCAGGTGGATCGCCTGGTTGATGTTCGCCACGCGTCGAGAATTGACCAACTTGAAGCCGCGTTCAGTGCACTTGGCCAACGGCTCGAGATCAGTGTTTCAAAAGCAACGAAATCGAAGGTTGCCTAGCCGCCGCTGCCTGTACGCGACTTCCCCGCTGACTCGGCGCCAGGTGGTTCGATGAACGGTTCCACGGGAATGCGTTCGTAACGCACCTCGAGGATCTCCAGTTTCTCTGCACCGCACGGGGCGCGCAGGACCACGCGGTCGCCTTCGCCGGCCTTCATCAACGCGCACGCCAGTGGCGACACAAAGCTGATGTGATTACGGTCGAGATCGACCTCGTCGAGACCGACGACGGACACCTCTCGTTCCGTTCCGCCGGCGTTGGCGTAACGCACGGTCGCGCCGAAGAACACCTGCGTCGCCGCTCGCCCAGCCCTCGGGGTTTCCGGGTCCACCACTTCCGCGGCATCGATGCGTTTGGTGAGAAAACGAATTCGTGAATCGATCTGGCGCAGCCGCTTCTTGCCGTACTGATAGTCGGCGTTCTCGCTACGGTCGCCGTTACTCGCCGCCCAGGCCACGACCTGTGTCACGGCCGGCCGTTCCCTGATGAGGAGAAAGCGATGCTCGTCTTTGAGACGCTGCAAGCCACTCGGCGTGATGTAGTTCTTGACCCGCACACGCGGCGCGGGGTCGTCGACTGGTCTTCGTAACGGCCTGCGCATGTGCCAGTGATTCAATCACGACTGTCCCGTTACACGGGGACTTGTTTGGCGTCCCCGACGGGTAATTCAGATCCGTATGAGTGCATCTCCGGGGAAATACGAAGGAGGCGGCATGATTCCCTGGGCACAAGGTCCCCCCGTGTACCGCCCTACTTGCCCGAAGCAATGGGCCAGTTGGATGCACCGTTCAAAGACTAGTCAGGTGGCAGACCTTAAACTTCTTGCCGCTCCCGCACGGACACAGATTGTTGCGACCGACGTTCTTGAACATGAGCCGGTTCGCTTCGACGACGTAGTCGACCATCTCGCAAGATGGCATTCTGAAGGACATACAGGTCCGCCCTTCCACGTTCGTCACGGTGAAATCTCCCAAGCCAATCACGTCCATTCCCACCAGGACAGTGAAATGGTTATGGGACGCCGGAAATTCGGTCGCTTCGATTCCGACGACGCCGACATGATTGGGAAGCATCAGGTTGACCATGTAGGCGGCCTTGTCGCTGACACCGTCTCCGTGGTGAACCTCGCGCTTGCCGACCGAGACAAGATTCAGCGACTTCACCAAAGCTTCGGACAAGACGCTCTTGGAAGCGCCAGTGTCCCAGAGGGCTTTGGTTTGAATCGTTTGAGGTGGCGGAGACGGGGGAGACTCCGGATCAAAAGCGGCGCACACGGCAACGTCAGTGATGATTTGATTCATCCTGCCGTTTGCCTTCAGTGTGAATGCTTTGAAGTGAAAGGGTGCGGCCATGCGGTAACGGCCGCCAGATTACCAGTTCATCGAGCTAATCGTAACCGAGTACGCTTGAGGCCCCGGCTCACACGGTTGAATCATGAAGGTGCCGAGCGGGAATCTCTTCTGGGCTTCCAAGTACGCCTCCAGCGCCGAGCTGTACGCACCTTCGACGTTTTCTCCTCGGATCACCAGCGTCTTGCCTCTGTGCTGAGAGACGAGTTCGTCTTGATGCGCCTTGAAGTAGTTCAGTTCCGTATCGAACATAAGCATCCCCCAAATCCTTAGGGAGTCTACACCAGTATATCGGCCGAATTTGGTCGTGGCGCAACTATTAAACGAGCGTTCAAAGACGAGTCGGAAAAGCCCGCAAAACCATGGCGAAACGAAGGGGTTTCAACACCTCCTTAGTCCCGGCTGCTTTTACCATACCGCCATCGTCGCATGCTTCCGCTGAATGCTTCAATAAGTTCGGTGGTGCGCTGGGCTCAAGTCCATCGCACGGGTGGCTTGAAAGCGCTCCGGCCCAAGCCTGCTCCTGGGCGTCCGCCGATGCTAACTCTAGTCAGCCTTCGAGCAACGTCAGCCGAAACCTGGTCCCGAACGGAGACCTCAGCTCGGTGGCCATCGTGCTCGCCCGCACTGTCCAAGGGGCGGAGCGACTGTCACTCCGCTCTGAGGCCCGCTGAGCGTCCGCCGCGAAGTCAGGTTTTGACAGGTTCCAGGCCGCCGGCGGAACCTGACGGATGACCAGCGAGCCTGTATTGTGGCCGCGCTCGTGGATGACCTCACGAAGCAGTCAAAGCACGACCGGGCGACCACGGCCGGAAAAGTAGGCGGCAAAGTTGGCGGGAGGAATCACCCGAAAAGTTCAGGCTTGCCGGACACTACGTCCGCCAAGCCTGAAGACAAGCTAACCGACAAACCAAAGAAGGATGTCCGGCGATTGGCTCCATGCGGGACCGCTACGGCTTCTTCCGCTGTTCAAACGCCGTTTGCCACTCACTCGCGCGCTTCTGCGCGTCCGCGAGTTGCTGCGGGGTCATCACTTTCTCCAACGCGTCACGGGCGTCCGCCCAGGGCTTCTGGTTCTCTGCGGACGCGTGCGCTGCCGCGAGGTTGCGCCATTTGTGCGCTTCCACATAGTCTTTGGGCACACCCTGTCCGGTGCCGTACGAGCGCCCAAGGTTGTCCTGCGCGGACGCGTCCCCTTGCTCAGCCGCTTTGCGGTACCACGCGACTGCTTGCGCGTAATCCTGCACGACGCCCTGTCCGGTGTCATACATGTACCCAAGTTTGCCCTGCGCCTTCGCGTTCCCTTGCTCAGCCGCTTTGCGATACCACGCGACCGCTTGCGCGTCGTCCTGCACGACGCCCTGTCCGGTGGCGTACATGTACCCAAGGTTGTCCTGCGCGTTCGCGACCCCTTGCTCCGCCGCTTTGCGATACCACGCGACCGTCTGCGCGTCGTCCTGCACGACACCCTTACCGCTGCCGTACATCAACCCAAGGTGGAACTGCGCGCGCGCGTTCCCTTGCTCCGCCGCTTTGCGGTACCACGCGACTGCTTGCGCGTAATCCTGCACGACGCCCTGTCCGGTGTCATACATGTACCCAAGGTTGCCCTGCGCTTCCGCGCTCCCTTGCTCAGCCGCTTTGCGGTACCACGCGACTGCTTGCGCGTCGTCCTGCACGACGCCCTGTCCGGTGTCATACATGTACCCAAGGCAGCCCTGCGCGTTCGCGTTCCCTTGCTCCGCCGCTTTGCGCCACCACGCGACCGCCTGCGCGTCGTCCTGCACGACGCCCTGTCCGGTGGCGTACATGTACCCAAGGTTTTTCTGCGCTTCCGCGTCTCCTGCATTCGCCCGCTCGCGGAGTTGCGTGGCGGTCACGTCTTCGGTCGGCTTCTGTGCGTCTAGGAGATTCAGTCCGCGCCTGACCAGCGAAGTCGTCCTGACGGCAATCTCGCCAGTAGCAGACGGGATGAGGCTATCTGTCCATCGGTCCTTCTCGTCGCTCATGAAGACGCCTCGTTGGACCCCAGTGCATCTCTTTTCCGTCGTAGCTGGACAATCTGTTCGTCCAACTGCTCAGCCATCTGCGCCAGCACGTCTCGACCGTGTATCCGCTCTGACTCTGCTCTCGCCTTCAGCACAGCCAACTCGGAACCCGTCAACGCGGCAATTTCGGCTTCAATGCGGGCGAGTCGTGCGTGGACTTGGTAAATCTGGCGAATGGTCCGAACGAGTTCTGCGCCAACGTCGCCCATCACGGCATCAGGACTCGTTTCCCATTCATTCAAGATGGCACGCAACCGTGCCTCGTCACCGTCCGCATAGGCGCGATTGACTTCTGCCATCACCTTGTTGCGTTTGGCTCGCTCGTCGTCGTCCGTGGCGAGATCTGGATGGACGCGCTTGGCAATCTCCCGATAGAGTCGCTTGAGGTCGTCTGACGGCGTGAAATCCACAGCGGGCGTTTGCTGTTCAAGGGCACCAGTCGCCCCCGCCGATTCCGTGGCCTTCGTGCGCGCTTCCGCCGCCCGCTGACGCGCCGTCTCGTCAAGCGGATTGCGACGGTTCAGCGTCTCCGCAATCTGCGCCTCTACATCGTCAATCTCCGCAAACTTGACTCCGACAATGCGAAGGTAACGCTGCTCGAAGGCATGCAACGCGACCCGCAATGTAGCGAACTCCAACTCGCGCTCTGCCAACTGAATTTCCAGCGCAGCGAGTTCAACCTTCTTGACTGCGAGTTCTCGTTCTTCCGGTGTCTGCGTGCGGGTAATGTTGGGAGCCATTCAGCATCCAGTTATCGCGAGTCGTCGCCAGCGGGAAGCACTATTCGAGTTGAGCGATGGTAGTTCTGTTCGCGGGTGGCTCTGTGTGCTCTGTGTCCTCCGTGGCGAATGTCCCTGATCGGTTATTCACTGCCTCTGGTACGCCACCTTCCCACCGACAATCGTGTAGCTCACCGTCGTTGACAGGATCTCATCCTCCGCCACCGTCATGATGTCTTTCGACAGCACGGTGATGTCCGCGAGCTTCCCCACCGCGAGCGAGCCTTTCAGCGTCTCCTCCTTCGCCGCGAAGGCGCCGTTCCACGTATAGGACTTCAACGCCTCCGCGCGGCTCATCTTCTGGTCGCCGTAGAACACCGTGCCGTCCTTGGTCTTGCGCGTGATGGTGGCGTAGAAGTTCGCCATCGGGTCGATGCGCTCCACCGGCACGTCGGTGCCGTTGGCGATGATGGCGCCGCTCTTCATCAGTTTCTGCCACACGTACGCACCTTCTTCCGCGCGCTTCTGGCCGAGGCGGGCAGGGACGTACGGCGCGTCGGACGTGGCATGGTTCGCCTGCATCGCGGCAATGACGCCGAGCTGTCCGAACCGCGGGATGTCGGCGGCGCTGATGTGCTGCGCGTGCTCGATGCGCCAGCGCAGGTCGGTCAGCTCGGGACGGGTCTTGAACACGCGCTCGTAGACGTTGAGCGTCTCGCGGTTGGCGCGGTCGCCGATGGCGTGCGTGCACAACTGCACGTTGTTATCGATGGCTATCCGCGCCGTCTCGGCGATGCTCTCGGGCGAGTTGGTCGGCAAGCCGACGCTGGTCTGCGAGTCGGAATACGGCTGCAGCATCCACGCGCCGCGCGAGCCGAGCGCGCCGTCGGCGCCGACCTTGATCGCGGCAATCGTCAGGTGGTTGTCGTTCAGGCCCACGGCCTTGTATTGCGGGAGCTTGGCGCGCAGGTTCTCGTTGCTATCGCGGACCATCACCCACAAGCGGATGCCGAGCTTTCCTTCGCCGGCCACCTTCTTCAGGATATCGATGGTGTTGAAGCTCGAACCCGCGTCGTGGAAGCTCGTCACGCCGGCCTCGAGCGCGGCCTTGGAGGCGAGCTCAATCTGACGACGGGCATCCAGATCGCGCTCTTCGGCGGTCTTCTTCGAGCGCCACGCGTCCAGGGCCCTGCCGGCAAGGCCCGACGCCGTTTCGCGCAACAGCCCAATCGGCCGCCCCGCGGCGTCCTTGAGAATCTCGCCGCCCGAAGAATTCTGCGTCGTCGCGGTGATGTTCGCCGCTTCCATCGCTTTCGCGTTCACGAACGAGGCGTGACCGCTGGCATGCGTCAGCATCACCGGATTGTTCGGCGAGACCTTGCTCAACGCATCGTGAAACGGAAAGCCCTCGACGTTCGGCTTGGGGACGCTGCTCCACTTCTCCTGGTGCCACCCGCGCCCGACGATCCACTCGCCCGGCTTCGCCTGCTTGGCGGCCGCGGCGACCATCGACACAATCTCGTCCCAGTTTTTGACGTCCATCAAGTCGAGCGTCATCTTCGACTGGCCCAGCCCCATGAAGTGGCCATGGCTTTCAATCAGCCCCGGAATGGCAAGCTGGCCGCGGAGGTCGATCACCTGGGTCGCGGGACCGATGTAGCGCTGGATGCTGTCATTCGTCCCAACCGCCACAATGCGGTCGCCGCTGACCGCGATCGCCTGTGCTTCCGGCATGGCGGCCTCGACGGTCACCACTTTGCCGTTGCGCAGCACCAGCGTGGCCGGTTGGATGGTTTGCGCCGAGGTCAACGAGACGCTCAGCAGGAGGGCAATGATGGAGAGAGATTTCACCAGGAAATGATAATTGAAGTCACAGCCACCGATTAGACACAGATTAAGCACCGATTCTTGGGTTTCAGGCACCTCGTAGCCCGAAGCCTCAGGTTCGTAACCCTGAGAACGAATCTGCGTCTAATCGGTGGCCTGCCTTTTCAGCAGCCCTCAAAGGAGCATCTGTGACCGAACGCATCGTTCTCATTTCCGGCGCTACCGGCCAGCAAGGCGGCGCCACGGCGCGGGCCCTCGCCGGCAAGGGTTTCAAGATCCGCGCGCTCACGCGCAATCCCGATAGCGACGCCGCCAGGGCGTTGGCTGCGACCGGGACGGAGGTCGTCAAGGGCGACCTGGACGACGAGGCGTCGCTGAAGGCGGCGCTGGCCGGCGCGTGGGGCGCCTATGCGGTGCAGAACACGTGGACGGCAGGTGTCGAAGGCGAGGAGGCGCAGGGCCACCGCTTTGCCAGGGTCGCGCGCGGCGCTGGCGTGCAGCACTACGTGTATGCCTCGGTCGCGTCGGCGGATCGCAAGACCGGCATTCCCCACTTCGACAACAAATCGCGCGTTGAGGACACCATCCGCGGCCTCGGCTTCCCGTCCTACGCCATCGTCCGGCCCGTGTTCTTCATGGAGAACCTGCCCAGCCCGTGGTTCCTCAACGGCGACCAACTGGTGAGCACGCTCGATCCGAAGACGGTGCTGCAGATGATCGCCGTGCGCGACATCGGCGAGTACGGCGCGCTGGCATTCCTTGATGATGCGCGCTTCCGCAATCTCGAGCTCGACATCGCCGGCGATGCGGTGACATTGCCTGAAGCCGCCGCTATCCTCGGCCGCGCGATGGGCACGCCGCTCTCGTACCGGCAGATTCCGATCAGCGAAGTGCGGAAGAACAGCGAGGACTTCGCGTTGATGCTGGAGTGGTTCCAATCCGTGGGCTACGACGCTGACATCGCGGGCAATGCGGCAAAGTACGGCGTGAAGCCCACCAGCCTTGCGGATTGGGCGGCGGGACTGAAACAATAAACGCGACAGGGCGGGACTGAAGTCCCACCCTGCTGGCGTCTATTGCGCAGTGGGTGTCGGCGCGGTTTCCATCTTCGCCGGCTTCCGCGTGTGGAAGCCGGCGGCATCCTGATACGCCTTCGCCAGCGCGATGATCTCCAACTCGCGATACGGCTGCCCGTATATCACCGCGTTGGTCGGGCTCCCGGTATCGGCGAAGCCGTTCGGCAGGTTGATGGCTGGGTAACCCGCCGCGTTCGCCATGGTGAAGTGGCGCCGCGTCGGCGGCTGCGGGCGCTGTGGTTGCGGTGGTGGTGTCTCGGGCGCTCCCGCCGCGCGCGGGCCGGGCCCACCCACACCGGTGTTGTTCGATCCGACAATGTAGACGTCGACGTGCGAGGTGGCCTTCGCCAGCTCGATCATCATCATCATGCGCGCGCGTTGCTGCTGCAGGTAGTCGGGCGCCGGGATCAGACGGCCGTTGGCCTGGTTGCCGCCGCGGGTCCCCTTCATGCGCCCGGCCCGGATGTGCTCATCGAAATACGCGGTGCTCTCGACGTTGACGCCAAAGATGTTCGCCGAGAATTCCGGCACCGTGACCGGAATGAACTGGGTCACGCCGAGCGAGCGCAACGTCTCGAGTGTCTTCTCGGCGTTCGCCTTCGCCGACACGTTGCTGATGTCGTCGAACGAATGCTGGATGATCCCCACCTTCAGCTTCTTGATGTCGAATCGCGCATCCCAGTTGAAAGGCACGTCGGTCACACTCATGTCGCGGCCGTCGGGCTTGGCAATGGCCTGCATGACGATGGCGGTGTCTTCGGCGTAGCGGCAGATGGGTCCGAGCCGATCGAGCGTCCACGACAGCGCCATCACGCCGTAACGGCTGACGCGACCGAACGTGGGCCGCAAACCGGCAAGACCACAGCGCGCCGCAGGATCCAGGATCGATCCGGCCGTCTCGGTGCCGATGCCAAACGCGACGCATCCAGCCGCGGTGGCCGACGAAGGCCCGGCCGACGATCCGCTGGAGCCCTGCGTCGGATCCCACGGGTTCTTGGTCTGCCCGCCGAACCAGTTGTCGCCACTGGCGAGTTCACCGGTCGTGACCTTGGCGATCAACACCGCGCCAGCATCGCGCAGCATCTCCACCACGCTCGCGTCGTAGTCGAGCACCTGCTCCTTGAACGGCGCCGACCCCCACGTCGTCGGATGGCCCTTGACCGAGATGATGTCCTTCGCGCCCCACGGAATGCCGTGCAGCGGTCCCTTGTACTTGCCAGCGGCAATCTCGGCGTCGGCGCGCCTGGCTTCGGCGCGGCCGTAGTCGTCCAGGAACGTGACCACGTTGTTCAGCAGCGGGTTGTAGCGATGCAGCCGCGCCAGATACATGTCGGTGAGTTCGAGCGACGTCACCTGTTTCGTGCGCACCAGTTCGGCGAGGTGGCGCACGGGCCAGAAGGCGACATCCTCGAGACTGGCCGGGCGCTTCACGGCCGGCGCCGGGCTCAGGCGGAACGGCTGCTTGGTCTTGTTCACCGTCAAGCCCGGTACGACGGGGCTGAAGTGGAACGGCGGCGAGACGTCTGGCGGAATGTGGAGCTTGCGGATCTCTTCGTAGCCGGTCAGGTTGCGGTTGGCGCCTTCGACCAGCGCCGTGCGCTCTTCTTCGGTGAGGTCGATGCCCGACAGCTTCAGCGCCTCGGTGACCATCGCCAGGTTGACCCGCTGGGCGGCTGCGTCCTGCATGCGCGCCCAGAGAATGCCGGGCGCCAGGGTCGTGCCCAAACCCGCGCCGGCGAAGTGGGCCATGAATCGTCGTCTGGTCTGGTCGATGTTCTTCATAGCCGCCTAATATACCCAAATCGCATAAAATTGATTCTCTTGCAAAACAGATTGAATCAGGCCGCGACACGCATCGCGGTGGCCCTCACGCATCGCAACTTCCGGCTCTTGTGGTTAGGCGCGCTCACCTCGAGCATCGGCACGTGGATGCAGAAGGTGGCGCAGGCGTGGCTGATCGTGACGATGACCGGGTCGGCCTCGGCCTTTTATCTCGGCCTCGACAGCTTCGTCGGCGAACTGCCGATCCTGCTGTTCACGCTGATCGGCGGCGTGTTTGCCGACCGCCGCGATCGGCGCCACATGATGCTGACCTCGCAGGTGGTACAGATGACGGTGGCCTTGATCCTGGCCACGCTGGTGTTCACCGAGACCATCCAGATCTGGATGATTCTATCGCTGTCGTTCGTCTCCGGTGTCGCGCAGGCGTTCGGCGGACCGGCGTATCAGTCGCTCATCCCGACGCTCATCCCCAAGGAACATCTGCCCAACGCCATCGCGCTCAATTCGATCCAGTTCAATCTGGCCCGCGTGATCGGCCCCATTGTCGCGGGCACCGCGCTCGCCACCGTCGGCATGGTCGCGTGCTTCGGCCTGAACGGCATCTCGTTCCTGTTCGTGATCGCGGCGATTCTCGCCCTGCGCAACATCCACGTGCCGCCGGCAGCGACCACCAACATGATGGAGCAGATGAAGGACGGGTTCCGCTACGTGCGCAACTCGCGCAACCTGATGTCGGTCACGGCACTCGGCTTCATCGGCGCGTTCCTCGGCCTGCCGCTGCTCACGTTTCTCCCGGTCATCACCAAGGACGTGTTCCAGCAGGACGTCGGCTTCTATTCGTGGCTGATGACGTGTTCGGGCGCCGGCGCGGTCACCGGAGCGCTGGTGGTCGCGTGGATCGGCAAACACAAGCACATTGGACGCTTGCTGCTGGTGTTCCTGGGACTCTTCGGCCTTGCGATGGCGGCGTTCTCGCTGTCGCGGACGCCGCTCTTGAGCGCGGCAATCCTGTTTCTTGCCGGCGGGCTGCTGGTGATGTGCTTCTCGCTCACCACATCGTTGGCACAGTTGCTCGCCCCGGCCGAAATGCGCGGCCGCGTCGTCAGCATCTACATGGTGGCGTTCCGCGGCGGCTCACCGCTCGGCGGACTCGCCAGCGGCTGGCTCGTGACACAAGTAGGCTCCGCGCCGATGGTGCTGATGGTCAACGGGCTCGTCCTCGCCGCGGTGGCGACGTTCTTCCTGATTCGCGGGCACGGGCTGAAGGACATCTAATTGCGCCTGACGGGGCGGCGCTTCTGGCCGGGACGACACATCCCGACGGGAGGGCACTGCTTGTCGGGACCTCGTGCTAGATTGCGGAATTGCAAATGGATTTCTGGCAGATTCACGGCTGGCTGTTTTCTCGTCGGCGTCACGTTCTTCCCTCTTATCTAAACGCGTCGGGGACGCCCGAACAGCTTCTCGATTCTCGCGTGAGCATCTTCCGGATTCGGCGGTTGCCACATGAGTGTCAATCGCTTGACTCCTCGAATCCGAGTAGCTTGCCGAGGGTCAAACCACGCGTTGACATCCCGAAGCACAGTTCATCTGGCCCCTCGAAACTCGAATTCTGATTGATGTGAATGGCAAGTCCAAAGCCGAAGAGTCTGCCGCAATGCGCGTAGAACTGTTCGGGTGAAAATCCTTCGGCAGCCGCGGCACTCGTTACATCCTTGAAGACAACGTGGAACTCGTGCGTCCCTGCACGCGGGTCCGACACGATCGCCGCTTGTCTTGAGTACAAGACCTTCAAGGCGCGCAGGTCGTTGGCACCCAATCGAGTCAAATCTGCGATCAACGAATTCACTTCCACCCAGGTCGTAGGCTCGGTGACGGTTTGCGTTGCGATCACAGTGCCGAGATTAGCTACTGTTTGCGAGTCTGGGCTTATGGCGGTTTCCAGCATCGCCCGCGCAATGGCTCGGTCCCGATCCTCGCTTGATTCAAGCTTGCGATGCAGTTGCGCAAACTGTTTCACCGATTCCGCGGCTAGATCCTCCATGCGGAGCTTGATCGAATCGAATAGTAGCCGCAACCGTGCTTCTGTCTGGTGGGAACTGTAATATCCTTGAACAAACCCAAGCAGGCTCAGGCCGCTAGACCAGCCTGGCGCAACGGTTGAAAGCAATGCGCCGCAAAGCTGCACCGCAATTGCTTTGGGATCAAATACCTCGGTAGGTGCCTCAGCTTGCTTTTCGAGTTGTCTGGCCGGGTCGTCAATTTCTCGCATCGAAATATTTCACCATCATCCGAAAGGAGCCACACTCGTCGATAAAGGGACTAGTTCTCTACGTATTAGCCACCCATGGGGGACACCAGTCCGATGCGGAGCACCCTGCCGACGAGAAGTGCCCTCCCGTCTAGCGGTTTCCTCCCGACCCGCCTTCGCGTCGAGCGCTTCCGCCTTCGCGTAGCTACGGCGGACAAGTCGGCGCGCAGGAGCGGTGTCGTCCCGACAGAAAGTGCCCTCCCGTCTGGCGAGCCGATTACTGCTGGGGCTTTTTTTCCCCTTCACGCTCGCGCGAGCGTTCCCCTGACAAGATGTTCGTCATCGCGTAATTGCCCTCGTGGCACGCGTACTCGTAGACCATCTCGTCAATGCGATTGAACGGCAACTCGCCAATGAAGGGCGCCGTGAAGCTCGCCGGATCTTCCATCGTGAAGCGATAGCGGATGGTGTCGGGGCCCGTGCGGGTGAAGCGCTCGGTCACCTTCAGGTTCTCTGACGCGCCACGATACGCCCACAGGATGCTGGTCTGCTCCAACTGCATCGGATGGATGTTGGTGGTCTCCACCACCAGCGTGTCGCCTTCCCAGCGGCCAATGGAGTCGCCAAACCACGTGCGGAGGTTGGCCGGGCCATGCTCCTTCGCGTTCAAGCGGATGATGCGCGCGTCGTGGTTCATCTCCGTGAGGATCATCACGTGATCCTTCGTCTGCACGATGGTGTAGTTGTTGTTGTAGAAGTAGTTCGGGAGCATGGGCGGACCGGCGTTGGAGCCGAACGACACGAGGCAGCGATCGGCCAGCGGCCGCATCTCGGGGTGATCGAACTCGCCAAACTTCCGAGCGCGCGCGCCGATCTCCGCCAGACGCTTCTTGCCGGCATCGGTCAGGGCCGGTACGCGGCCATTCGGCGGGTCGATGATGATCGAACTGCGTGCGACGCCGTCGATCCGGATGACGCTCAGGCCAGGGTCCAGCCAGAAACCGTTATATCCGCCGACCGCACCACCTGCCGCCTCTGAGATCAGTTCGATGAACGACTGCTGCCCCGGCGCCGAGAATCCGCCGGTGCCGCCGCCCTTCGGCGGTGCGACGCGATTCGGATCGCTGGGCCGGTCGCGGATCTCTTCCACCAGTTGGGCGCGCTGTTCGATCGCGGTGGCCTGCGCGTCGGTAAGTGTGGTGCCCTGCGCGCCCATGCGCTCGAGCGGCGTCTGGGTTTCGTTGGTCCAGTTGCCCTGCAAGTCCGGCTTGCCGTCGGCGGTGCGCGGCACGACCCACGGTTTGGTCTTCCCGGCGGGCGCTTGCCCGATCACCGGCACGACCGGAGCGACGACACAGGCAAGCGCGAACACGACGAAGGCGCCGAGCGACGGCGTGGAACGACGGCTCATGGTCCCCTCCATTACGAGGGTGATTCTAGCCTTACTGTGCCATCGTCGTCGCTGGCATTCCGCCTTCAATCTGGGCGACCTGCGGCTTGGGGCTTGGGGCTTGGACCGCCCAGATCGCATTTAGAAAAGAATTCCTCTGTGTCCTCTGTGTTCTCTGTGGCCAGTTGTTCTTGTCAGAGAGAATCGAGAAACGCGAGCAGGGCACGGCGCATCGGTTCGCTCGCCCTGTGATAGCGCTCCATCACACCCGACGCTTCCCCGCCGTGCCGCCGGACGGCTTCGCTGATTGTAGCGGCGCTGCCGTCGTGCAGCAGCGGCCGCCGCAAGCGCAGCCCCCACAGTGCCGGCGTTCGGATCTCATCGGGTTCGGCGGCGCCCTGCTCGATGCCGTCGCCGGTGCCAAGCTCGTGCAGCAAGAAATCGGAGAACGGCGCCAGCGTCTTGCGATTGAGCGACGCCGAGGCATTCGCGCCGGTGGTGAGCGTCGGCACATGACACGACGCGCAGCCAACTTCGGCAAAGACCTGTTCGCCAATCCGCGCTTCCTCCGTGATCGGCCCCCTCGGTGGCGGCGCCAGAAACTTCATGAACGCCTCGAAGTTGTCGATGGCTCGCCTGCCGGTTCTCGGGTCGACCACGTCCTCCGGATCCTTCAGCTTGTCGCACTCGCGCAATCGAGCTTCGCTGATGCCGCCGCGCGGCTCGTCGGGGAAGACATCGTTGGTGATCCCCATCTCGTTCGTGTACGCGTCGCCTGAAAACGTCAGCAGCGTGGCGATTTGCGCCTTCCAGCCGAACCGCCCCACCCGCCGCTGTCCGGTCGCCTGGTCGACGATCACGGCGGCGCGGCCGCTGATGCCGTCGCGATCGCGATCGAACGGATCCTCGAGCGCCAGCAGCGTCTCGTCAGGGATCGCTTCGACCAGGCCGACGCCAAACAACGGAATCGACGCCCGCCGGGCGATGACGTTGACTTCGGCGGGGATCACCGCCTGGCAGCGGTGGTCCGGTAGTGAGAACATCTGGAACAAGGTGGTGCCACCGACGATGCGGAAGGTGCCGTCGGGGTCGCGGACGCCAGCGCGCAGCTCGGTCATCGGGCTGCTGCCGCCAATCGCCGGCACGTTGTGGCACACGGCGCAGCCGGTGCCGTTGAACAGCGGTCCCAGGCCGTCGCTGGCCTCTTCGACCTCGCGAAAATCCTCGAGACCAAGGCGGAACTCCTGAAATTCCCTGGGAGTGATGCCGGCCACGGGATCACCGGCGACCACCGGCGACTGCGCCGACACGCCGATCATCGCCGCGACCAGCAGTCCCGCCGCCCCGAAGAGTAGCGTCTGCCGCTTGACCACCGAAGCCTTGGCGGAGGTGGTCATTTCACAATCAGCATGGCGCGCATGGCGGTGTGGCCCGCACCGCAGGGACGGGAACACTCGATGATGAATCGGCCGACGGTATCGGCGGTGTAGGTCACCACCGTTTCGCCGCGGCGACGCTTCGGGATGGAGACATCGACGTTGGTGCCGATGATGCGGAAGCCGTGGTCGGTGTCTTCGCTGGTCAGGTGAAACTCGATCACCGTGCCCTTCGCGACAGTGATTTCAGAGGGCGAAAACGCGAAGCGTTCGGCAGAGACCTTAATGATTTTGCGGTCTGGTGATTTGGCGATTTGGTGATTTGCCGCCCACGCCGGCGACCACAGGACCAGGGACAGACAGAGAACGCCAGCAACGCTGACTTCGCGCATGACTAAAACCACCAACCCACACCTACGTTGATCTGCCACGGCGCGCGGACGAAATCGCTGTTATTGCGTTCGCGCACCACATCGAACTTGAAGGCGACATCCGGATCCGGATAATACGTAGCGCCGATCACCAGCGCCGAGCGCTGGAATTGCTGCAGCGGCAGAAACCCCTCGGGCATCTTGTTCTGCGTGTCGAACAGCTCATAGCGGCCGAAGACGACCACTTCGTGCGCCCACGCGTTGGGGCTGACGCGGGTGGCCGCTTCGGCGTAGGCCCCCATCAGCCGGCTGGCCGTGTTGGGACTGTTGCCGGACTGCCGCTGCCGGGCGCGATTGAGATCGCCGGCGCCGCCGATGTTGACCATCGACCATTGACCACGCAGCTCATGGCGCCCGCGGCGGAAACGCGCATCAAGTGATGACACAGCGACGGTGGGCGTCTCGATGTCGAGCCGGATCAGACCAAAGCCGCTGCCTCCCCGCCAGAAGCTGGCGCCGGTCGTGAGACCGCTGCGTTTGAACTCGAGCCGTCCGGTGACCGCCGGATCGCTGGCGTCGGCACGCGAGCCCTGCTGCCGGCCGCCGGCAATGCCTTCGTCCGCGGTAAACTCCGCGGCGTTCAGGCCGGGCACCACGTACGCGCGGTAGGAGAATCCGCCACCCAGATCGCCGAACAACCCGATGCCGGTGTCGCGCCACGTCGTCGGCACAATCACGCTGTCCACAAACGTCCGCTCGACGCCGTTGAAGGTCGGCGGTTCGTGGCGTTCGTTCTGGATGCCGACCGGCACCAGTACCATACCGGCGCGCAGGTTGAGCCGGCGACTAATCATCAGATCGAGGTAGGCCTGTTCGACCGCGACTTCGCCCGTCTCTTCCCCGCCTTCGACAAAGGCATGCTCGACTTCCACCTCGGACCAGAACTTCAGTCGGTCCGAGAAGCTGTGCCCGATCATCAGGACGAAGCGATGCAGGTCGACCGATGTGGGCTGGTCCCGCACCTTGTTCAGGTGCGCCTCCATGTAGCCGGAAAGCGTCGGGACACCTTCGCGAGGCGGAGCCGGCGTCTGGGCATTGGCGGCGCCGGAGCCACCGGCCCACAGCGCCGCCATAAACGCGGCCAAACATTTCCAGTCTACGAACTTAATTAAGTTAACCATCTAAATTAATATTTAGAGTCATCAAAATACTTGGTTACGGCGGGGCTGTCAAGGGCAATCAGGCAGAAATTACTGCGGCGGAAGGATGCGGGCGCCGGTGATGAACCGGCGGTAGCTCGAATACTGCGTGCTGGTCCGCATACGGGGGGTGCCCGCGCCCCGGGTGATGCGGAACGACGTGGCCGAGGCGGGTAAGACGAGGGTCTCGTGCGGATCCTGGAACGTCACCGGCTTGAAGCGGATCGAGGTGTCCCACCGCTCCATGGTCCAGGAACCCCACCGCGCGCGGCTGGCGGCCTTGCGCGGCAACGGCACGTCGATCAGGCCAATCAGTCCCTGATCCATCCGCAGCACATCAAAGGTCTCGGCATCGATCCAGATTCGTCCCCGCATGCCGCCATCGAGTTCGAAGCTGACGCAATCCTCGTTGTCGTCGATCAGCTCCGACTTCACCGTCGGCTTATCGACCATGCGGTAGTCGATCACGATGGCGGCGCGATTGTCGACGCGGCCGGGCGCCGCGAGCTTGAAGGTGTACTCGTCGCGCTGCTGTGGCAGCAGCATCGACAGCGGCTGCACCTCGGAGGTCTGCTGCTCGGGCGAGGTGCAATTCTCGCGATCGTTCTTGCGCGGTGCGCGGCCGTTGACCTTGATCACCTGACGCAGCATGCGCGCTTCTATCGGGATGGGGTTCTCGTCGGAGGGTTCCCACGACAGGCGCAGCTCGGATTCCACCGTGCGCCCGCGCGAGAGGCCGACCGAATCCACCGGCATCAGTCCGACGACCTCGATGCAGACAATGCTCTGGGCGCGCGCGAAGTATTGCTCGACGCGCTCGCCCACTCGCCGCAGGACGCCGGCGAGCGCCGCCGGGTCGGCGGCCTGTCCGGCCACGACCGATCCGGCGAGCAACAACGTCGGAACCAGCAGCGCGGCCTTCACCCTTTGATGTTGAGTGTGAAGGTCACCGGCACGCGCGTCGGCGCGTAACAGACCTTGTCGTCGCAGGCCTGATACTCGAGCCGCCCCGTGATCTTGACCGTCGGCGAGGCCGCGAGCAGCTTCCGGGCTTCAGGCGTCGCGAGCACCGTGACGTCCTGCACGAGCTTGAACGGCTTGCCGTAGGTCTCCACCTTTTCGTCCAGTTCCTTGAAGTGGTAGATCTCCGACGCCGGATACTTCGTCGGCGCCACGCGCAGCCACGGCTGCGGATCGAGCTTCACGGCAATCACCTGGTAGTCGTGCTTGCCCGGCGCGTAGACGTGCATCAGCTTCTTCGGCGTGATGTCGAACACGAGCGACAAGGGCTTGCCGGCGACGGCGTCGGTCCCGCTAATTGAGGCCAGCACCGTGAGGTGCATCGTGTCCGAGCGCAGAGGCGCCGGCACGCCCTGCCCGGCCACAACCGCCCCGCCAACGAGCGCTCCCGAGAGTAGCAGGGCGAACAATGCGATCCGCTGATTGCGCATGGTGCTTTAACGATACCGCACATGGCACCGGCACACCTAAGCACCCAAGCACCTGCTAAGATTCCGGCAGTTCATGTCGTCCCGCCCCCCCACTCGCATTCTCGTCGCCGAAGACGACCCCGACATCGGCAACCTGCTCGAACACTACCTGCGCAAGGCAGGGTTTATGGCCACGATCGTGACGTCCGGCCGCGATGTGATGCCCCAAATCAAGCGCGAGGCCCCTGACCTGGTCGTGCTGGACCTGATGCTGCCTGGGCTCGACGGCTTGCAGGTGTGCCGCGCCATTCGCGCCGACGCGAATACTGCCGCCATCCCCATCATCATGCTCACGGCGAAGGCCGAAGAGTCGGATCGCATTGTCGGCCTCGAGCTGGGGGCGGACGACTACATCACCAAGCCGTTCAGCCCGAACGAAGTGGTGGCGCGCGTGCGGGCGCTGCTGCGCCGCGCTCACCGCGCCGCGCCGGCCAACAGCCGGCTGACTTACGGCGGCCTCTCTGTGGATGTCGATCGGCACGTCGTCAAGATCGACGGCCACGAGGTCCGGCTCACCGCCAAGGAATTTCTCCTGCTGGAGTACTTGATGCTGCACCGCGGACGGGTGCTGTCGCGCGACCTGCTGCTGTCGGATGTGTGGGGCTACTCCTACACCGGCGGCACCCGGACCGTGGACGTACACGTTCGGCGGTTGCGCGAGAAAGTGCCGATGCTCGCCGAGACGATTGTGACCGTCAAACAGTTCGGCTATAAGTTGCTCGATCCGGCGCCGGCTTGATGCCTGTCACCTCCACCACCCTGTTTCTGTTCGGCGTCGCCGCTGGCGGGGCCATTGCCATCGCCGTCTTCGCCTTCCTGCGATTCGCCCGGGCGGGCGCCCACTCACAACGGGTCGAAGCGATCTTGAGCGTGGCACGTCGCTACGCGCTGGGCGACCTGAGCCGGCCCGCGCCGGACTTCGGCGACGATGACCTGGGTAGTGTGGCGCGGAGCATGGACCAGGCGGTGCAGGAGCTCGGCCGGCGCGTTGACAGCCTGGCGCGCGACCGGGCCCGCATGGAAGCCATCTTGGCGAGCATGATTGAGGGCGTGCTGGTCGTCGACGAACAGGGCCGGTTGCAGCTCGTCAACGACGCGGCGCGCCGCATCCTCAAGCTCGAGCAGGGTGCCATCAATCACTCGTACGTCGAAGCCATCCGCCACCCCGGCATTGTCGAACATCTCGGCCGCGCGTTGACCGGAGGCGAAACCAGCGCGCTTGAACTGTCGGTGACACGCGATACCACGCGGACACTGGTGGCACAGATCGCGCCCGTCGTGGCCGCGGGCCGCGGCGCGGTGCTGGTCATGCACGACATTACCGAACTGCGGAAGGCCGACCTGATCCGCCGCGACTTCGTCGCCAACGTGTCGCATGAACTGCGCACGCCGCTGACCGCGATCAAGGGCTACGCCGAGGCGTTGCTCGACGACCCCGACGATCGCGATGCGCACGAGCGCTTCGTCGAGATCATCCATCGCCAGGCGGAGCGCATGGAGCGGCTGGTGAAGGATCTGCTCCGGCTCGCGCGGCTCGAGGCCGGCCAGGAAACCGTCGAGTTGGCGCCCTGCGACATCAACGCACTGCTGCGCGGCATCGTCAGCGACTTCGAAGCCGCGGCCGCCGCCAAGCAGCAGACCCTGGCCGCCAGCGTCACACCAGACGCGGCCATGCTCAACACCGACGCCGCCAAGCTCCACGACATCATCCGGAATCTGGTTGAGAACGCCGTCAACTACACGCCAGACGGCGGCGCGATCGAGATTGGCGCCCGGGTGGTCGATGGCCGGTTCCGCCTGCACGTTGCCGACACTGGCCATGGGATCTCTCCCGACGATCTCGGCCGCGTGTTCGAGCGCTTCTATCGAGTCGATAAGTCGCGGGCGCGACCTGGCGGCACGGGATTGGGGCTCTCGATCGTCAAACACCTCGTGCAGGTGCTCGGCGGCGAAGTGGTGGTCGAAAATCAGGCGGCAGGCGGCGCGCTCTTCACGGTGACGCTGCCGGTCTAACTTCGCTAAGGCAGGCCGACCGCGTTGAGCCGACGGCGAGATCGTGGAGTCGCATTCGCTTGCGACCTGCTCGATCTGCAGCGCCATGTCCCAGGCGGGCGGATCCGATGCCAGCATCCGTTCCAACAGCGTCGCACCGGTGACGATGCGGTCGGCGAGGGTGATGAAATCGGCGAAACATTTCTCTTCCCGGGGGATGAGTCGGAAGCGCGCGCCGGAAGTATGTCACAGAGACAGTCACATGAATGTGACATCGACGTTACGCCACGTCCCCAGGGCCGGTTCTTCTTTTATTAGGGCGAGGATGCCATGATAGCCGGATGTCGAGGTTTCAACTTCTGAAAGCCACACTCTTCGTAGCGATCGCGATCGTCTTGGCGGCAGCCTGTGGAAGCGGGGACCAGCCCGCGGGCTCGGCGTCGCAGGCCGCAAGCACACCGGCGCCAACCGACACGGCTGACGGCCCGGGCATCATTGCCGGCACGATCACGTTCGCGGGAACGCCGCCACCCGCGCGTCCGCTGCGGATGGATTCGGATCCGCTATGTACCCCGGAGCCAGGGGCGATGTCCGATCTGCTCGTCGTGGGTCCCGGCCACGGCCTGAAGAATGTCTTCGTCTACGTCAAGGATGGCCTTGGCGCTCGCACCTACGCGACGCCGGCCACGCCCCAGTTACTGGATCAGAAGGGCTGTCGCTACGTCCCCCACGTCGTTGGCCTGCAGGTGGGACAGACCCTCCAGGTTTCGAACAGCGACGCCCTGATGCACAATGTTCACGCGGTGCCGAAGGCCAACCGCGAGTTCAACTTCGGACAACCGGCGAAGATCCCGCCCGTGCCGCGCGTGTTCGACAAACCGGAGATCGGCATCCCGTTTCGCTGCGACGTGCACGGATGGATGAACGCGTACGTCAACGTCGTGTCGCACCCGTTCTTTGCCGTCACCAAAGAGGACGGCAGTTTCGAGATCAAGGGCCTGCCGCCGGGCACCTATACGATCGAGGCCTGGCACGAACGGCTGGGCACGCAGTCGCAGTCGGTCACGGTCGACGCCGCGACGCCGGCGAAGATGACCGCCACGTTCAAGCCGACGACGTAGGCGATTACAGGAGGTCAGGAGGCCAGGAGTTAACGTACTTGCACAGCAAGCAACGTATAATCCCACAGAAGTTGCTCGTCATCCAAAAAGGAGTTGCAATGGGGAACCGTATCGCGAAGGCCGTCGTACTGGGTGTTTGGACGCTGATCGTGGCCGCCTGCAGCGGCGCTGAAGCGCCGTCCGGGTCATCGGCGGGTGCGGCCGCTGGCACCGTCTTTTTCGTGTCACCAAAGAGCGGCGACACGATCAAGCCAATGTCGAGCATCGAGTTCGGCAGCACCGGCGCGACCGTGGCCGCCGTTCCGCCGGGAGAGCTGAAGCCCGAACAAGTTCGAGCGGGCATGATTCACTATCACCTCGGCTTGGACACCGACTGTCTCGGGGTCGGCGTGGCGATTCCGAAGGCCGATCCGTGGATCCACTTCGGCGACGGCAAGAAGGTGATCGAGATGGCGCTCGCGCCCGGCCCGCACCGACTGGCCGTGCAGGCAGGTGATGACATGCACCGCACGCTGCCCGGCATGTGCGAGGTCATCAACGTGACGGTGGCGCCGTAGTTCCAAGCGCGTTGATCGCGCGGAATTTGAAGCCCTGGCCCTCGTGATCTCACTTTGCGATCACCGAGCCCCGAAACATGTTCATGCCGCAGGCGAACGCGATCTCCCCCATTTCGGGTGTGAACTCGATTGCAATTCGCTGGTTCAGCGGCAGGTCGCGCGTGATCTTGAGCGACGGAAACACCACCGCGGTGGCGCAAGTCGCATCGGTGGTGCGCGTGAACGTCACTCGTGCCGGGATACCGGCGCGCAGGGTGAGGCGCGAGGGCTCGAAGCCCTTGTCGGAGACGGCCACATCCGCCGCCTGTATCGCCGAATCCTGGCCTGCCTTCGGCTCGCTCATTCCGCTCATGCCCGCGTGCGGGTTGGGTGCGGTGCGGCTTGAGTGGCGGAGGCCAAGGCGTTCTCGCTCGGCACGCAGAAAGAAACTGCCCTCGGCGACGACCGTGTCGCCGGCGTTGAGCCCGCTCAATACTTCGATTTGCGGACCCACGGCCTGGCCCGGCCGGACATCACGCTCGATGAATTGGCCGGGCTCGGTGGGGTTCACGAGATAGACGACCTGCCGCGCTCCAACCTCTTGCAGCGCAGTTCTCGGAATGACCAACATCGAACCGCCCGCGGGACCGGCGATGCTCGCATCTGCGTACATCCCGAGCCGGAGCTCGCCGAGCGGATTCGCGACCTCGACCCGTACTTTCGCCGTCCGAGTGTCAGGGTTGACCTGGGGATCGATGTAGCTGACACGGCCGGTGAAGACGCGGTCAGGATAGGCGGTCGTCGTGATCGCCGCCGTGTGACCGACGCTGACCCGCGAAAAATCTTTTTCGTAGAGGTCCGCGATCACCCAGACCGTCGACAGATCAACGATCGTGAACAATGCCATCGTGGGATCCACGTTCAGGCCGGCGTTCGCACCCCGCTCGATCACCACGCCATCGATCGGAGCGGTGACGCTGATGGTCGCGCCCGAATCCCCTTCAGGCGTCAGACGATCGAGTGCCGAGCGGGCGACGCCAAGCAGTTCGAGCCGCGAGCGGGCGCTCTCCACTTCCGCGGTTTGCGCCGCATGTTCGGCGTGGATGCCCTCCAGTTCCTGACGGCTGGCGGCCCCGATCTCGACCAGCCGTTCCGTCCGCCGCAGCTCCTGGTCGTGGGCCGACAGCCTGGCCCGCGCCGTCACGTAACGGGTCTGCGCCTCGGCCAGCTCGGGACTATAAATCTGCGCCAGTGTCTGGCCGCGGCGCACTCGAACCCCGAGTTCCACATTCACGCGCGTCACCCGGCCGGCGACCAGCGGCGTCACCGCCACGCGCCGGTACGCGTTTGCCTCTACCAGTCCGGGAAGATGAATCGACTTCGTCTGGCTCGCGCTCGAGACGGGCATCACGACGATGCCGGCGCGCCGGATCGCCTCAACGGAGAGCGGGACAACGACGTCGGGCAGCGGGGCATCGTCCGGCGGCATTGACGGGCGTGGGCCGGCGCTCGGAGCGGGCACGCTCGCCATCTCTTCCGTCGGCGCCGTGCGCATAGTCAGGTACGTTCCACCCGCCCCGGCGAGCAGAAGAACGGCCGCGCCAATTGCCGCGCTACCACCGGTGATCGCGAATTGTTTCTGGTTCATGGGACATCTCCAAGCGCGCGCGTGAGCGCCGTCCGTGCCTCGTAGGCCGCGCGCAGCGCCTCGATGTAGGCCCGCTGCACATCGAGATACCGGCGCTGTTCCGCGAGCACGTCGAACACCGTGGCCCGTCCAAGCTCGTAGGTTTGTGCGACTACCGTGAGGTTCTGCCGGGCGAGAGTTTGCGCGCCTCCGCTGTACAGCCCCACCGCGTCGTGAGCGCGCTCGTCCAGGACTCGCGCCACGGCCACCTCGGTCGCGGCCGTGAGCAGGGCCGCGTCGAGCGCGGCGACGGCGCCCGCCCGTTCCGCACCTGCCGCGGCTGCCTCGCCTTGATTGCGGTTGAACAGTGGCATGGTCACCTTCACGCCTCCAGCGAGGTAATGAAAGAGGCCGCGCACGCGCTCGGTGCCGCCGTCCGGAGCAAAGCCCAACTGGGCAAAGCCGGCGTCCATCCGAGCATAACTGCCGTAGACGCTCAGATCCAGACGGCCCTCCCGCCGGGCGCGGTCAATCTTGGCGTCGGCGACGGCAATCCGCGCGTCGGCCTCCCGAACGTCCGGCCGCTGTTGGACCTGCGCGGTGTCGCTCGAGGTTACCGGCCGCTCCAGAGTCTCGCGCTGAACGACGCCTTCCAGGGTGTCACGTACGGTCAGCATCGAGTCCGGAGCCATACCCAGGAGGCGCTTGAGCTCGAAGACGGCCGCCTCGGTGCGACCGGCCTGCAGCAGGCGATCGGATTCGAGCCGGCGTAGCTCGACGTCCAGCAGATCGCGCTCGATCGGCGGTGAGGCGCCCTCCTCGACGCGCGAACGGACCAGCGCGAGCTGGCGCCTGGTCGTGTTGACCACCTCGTCGAGAATCTCCGACTCGCGCACGCCGACCAGCACCTCGCCGTATCGCATCCGCACGTCCGCGGCCAGCAACCGCTGACGATCGGTCACCGCGAGCTCGGTCGCCACGACCTCGCCGTCGGCGACGGCCATGCGGCCGCCTCGTCGAAAGAGATCGAGCGGCCATTCGACGCTCACCATCGTCTGGTTGTCGGTGCCGGCCGGTTCCTCCCGCCGTTCGAATGAGGCCGACGGATTGGGGCGCAGTCCGGCCTGTTGCCGCATGGCTCGCGCGACGTCGATCTCACTGCGCGCGGCGCGCAGTGACGGCTCCTGTGCAATCGCTCGGGCAACTGCCTCCTGCAGCGACAGCCCGTGCACGGGATCCCTGTAGCGCGTCGCGATCGTCTGGGTGGGGTCCGCGACCTGTGCCGACGATTTGCCGCCGCACACGACGGTCAGTATCAGGACACCCGACATCCATCGCAGGCTCATTGCACACTCCCCTTGAAGCTGACCGAGCCCTGCCCGGCAGCACCGTCCCACCGCAACTCCATCTGCCACGATCCGGCCATGCCGAATTCCGCCGTCGCTTCGAATCGTCCGGGCACGCCGGCCGGCACTATCCGCAGATCACTCGACATCACCATCCCCGGCATCGGCATATTCGCGCTGGCACGCACGGTGCCGACCTCGACAAGTGTGTCGGTGCCCGTCCGCCTGAACTCCACGGTGAACGCGTTGCGTCCCTGCCGCAGCGTGCCGGTCCGCGAGAGCAACACGATGTCCAGTTCGCCTGAACGCACCGTCTGGACGACATCCCCTGCCGACTGATTGCGGCTCGGCCCGGCACCATCGGCCACACTCAGGCGCCAGACCAGGGTCGCGGCCAGCGCGACCAATGCCAACGCGATGGCGCCGATCCAGAGACCACGCCGCGCGACGGGTGTGCCGCTCGGGCGCGGCAGGGGTTCGTGCTGCAGTCCGAGCCGCCGCTCGTGGATCCACAGGAAGATCACGGGCGTGACGATCAGCACGTGCAGCAGCGACGAGACCATGCCGCCGAGCACCGGCGTCGCCAGCGGCTTCATCACCTCGGCGCCAACGGTGGTGCTCCACATGATCGGCAACAAGCCGGCGATCACGGTCGACACGGTCATGACCTTCGGGCGGAGGCGGAGCAAGGCGCCTTCGATCACCGCGTCCCGAAGCGCCTCCCGCGTCAGGGTGCCGCCCATCTCCTCACGCTTTCGCACGACCGCCTCTTCGAGGTAAATCACCATCACCACGCCGGTTTGCACGGCGGTGCCGAAGAGCGCGATGAATCCGACCCACACGGCCACCGAGAAGTTGTAGCCGAGCAGCCAGAGCAGATACACACCGCCGGTGAGCGCGAACGGGACCGCGAGCAGCACGTGCGCGGCCTCCACCAGCGAGTGATAGGTGAAATAGAGGAGCACGAAGATCACCAATAGGACGACCGGCAGGACCAGCTGCAGCCGCTGTCGTGCCCGCTCCTGGTTTTCCCAGCGGCCGCTCCAGCCGATGTAGTAGCCCGCCGGCACAGCGACCCCTCGCGCGACCGCCGTCTGCGCCTCGGCAACGAAGCCCCCGACGTCGCGGCCCTGCACGTTCAGCAGCACGGTGGCCAACAGCAGGCCGTTCTCGGACGAGATCATGGCGGGTCCGCGGGCGTGCTCGATCCGCGCGAGCTGGCCGAGCGGAATCTGCGCGCCGTTCGGTGCCGACACCAGGACCTCCCCGAGCGCCCGCGAATCCGCGCGGTACTGCGCCGCATATCGCACCCGCACCGGGAACCGCTCGCGTCCCTCGATCGTCATGGTCAGAGTGGTTTCTCCAACGGCGGTTTCCACAACCTGCTGGATGTCGCCCACGCCGATGCCATAGCGCGCCGCTGCCGCGCGATCGATTTCGATGTTCAGGTACTGACCGCTCGTCACCTGCTCCGGGTAGACGTTGCTGGCGCCCGGCACCCGCCGCACCACCTCGGCCACGTTTCGGGCGAGACCTTCCAGCACGTCCAGGTCGGTGCCGAAGATCTTCACACCAACTTCGGACCGGATGCCGGTCGTCAACATGTCAATCCGATTGATGATCGGCATCGTCCAGATCGTCGACACGCCCGGTAATTCCGCGGCCTTCGTCATCTCGCCGCGCAGCCGGTCGATCGTCATCCCGGACCGCCACTGGTCCTTCGGTTTCAGGTGCACGATGGTCTCGGTCATGTTGAGCGGCGCCGGATCCGTGGAGGTGTCGGCTCGGGCCACTTTGGCGACGACGTAGGCGACTTCGGGAAAGGTCATCAATGCCGCGTTCTGTCGCGCGGCGATCTTGGTGTTCTCTTCGAGCGAGATGCTCGGGTCGGCGATCGGCATGAACATCAGGTCGCCTTCGTTCAAGGCCGGCATGAACTCGCTACCGATGCCGCGGGCGAGTAGCAGCGCGCCGGCAAACAGCAGCGCCGCGGCGGTCACGGTGAGGCGGCGATGGGACAGGGCGGCGCTGAGGGCGGGGCGATAGAGCCGCCGCAAGAAGCGCATGACGGGATTGGCGTCTTCCGGGTGGAACTTACCAGCGAGCAACAACGTGCATAGCACCGGCACGAGGGTGACCGCGAGCACCGCCGCCGCGAGCACCGCAACGGTCTTGGTGAACGCCAGCGGATGGAACAGCTTGCCCTCTTGACCGGTCAACGCGAAGACCGGGATGAAGGCCAGCAGGATAATCGCCATCGAGAAGAACACCGGCCGCCCGACCAGCCGGGTCGCGTCGCGCACCGTTTCCCAGACCTGCTGGCGATCGCGAGGGTCGACACCGCGCTGCTCCAGGAAGCGGAACGCGTTCTCGGTGACCACGATCCCCGCGTCGACCAGTACGCCAATCGCGATGGCGATGCCCGCCAGGCTCATGATGTTGGAGGTGACACCGGCGTAGTACATCCCCAAGAACGATGTGAGCACGGCGAGCGGCAGCGGGATGGTGACGATCAGAATCGAACGGAAGTGCATGAGGAATACGACGTGCACCAGCGTCACCAACACGATCTCCTCAATCAGCGCGGTGCGTAGCGTGCCGACCGCCTGCTCGATCAATGTGGAGCGGTCGTAGAACGGCACCAGCGTCACGCCGGGCGGCAGGCCGGGCGCAATCTGCGCGATCCGCGCCTTCACCGCGTCGATCACGGCTTTGGTGTTGACGCCGGTGCGCGCGACGACCACGCCGCCAACGGCCTCGTTGGTGCCCTTGACCAGCGAGGACACGCGAAACGCGTTGCCCAGGCGCACGTCCGCGACCTGCTCGACGTAGATTGGCACCCCGTTCGAGGCGCCGATGACGATCCGCTTGATGTCCTCGATCGAGGTAATCAGGCCGACGCCGCGGACGATCAGCCAGGCGCCGTTCGATTCCAGGACGTTGCCGCCGACGTTGAGGTTGCTATCGCGCACCGCTGCGACCACGGCACTCAGCGGCAGCTTGTGGAAACGCAGCCGATTCGGATCGACGTCCACCTGATACTGCTGGACATGACCGCCGACCGATGCGACCTCCGCCACTCCCGGTACGGAGTTCAGTTGATAGCGAACAAACCAGTCCTGAATGCTGCGCAGCTCACGCAAGGAGTGGGTGGAACTCTCGACGGTGTACCAGAACACATGGCCCACGCCCGTCGCGTCCGGCCCCAGCGTCGGCACCACGCCGGCCGGCAGGCTCTTGGTCACCAGGCTCATGCGCTCGAGCACGCGCGTCCGTGCGAAGTAGAGCTCCACGTCGTCTTCGAAGACCACGTAGACCATCGAGAACCCGAACGCTGATTGCGACCGCACCACCCGCACCCCGGCCAGTCCTTGCAGGTTAGTCGTGAGCGGATACGTAACCTGGTCCTCGACCTCTTGCGGGCTGTGGCCCGGCCAGTCGGTGAACACAATCACTTGATTGTCAGAGAGGTCCGGAATCGCGTCGATTGGGGTTGCGGCCAGTGCCCACCAGCCCCAACCCGCGAGGCCGACGTACAGCGCGACCACGATGAACCGGTTGCGGAGCGCTAACTCGATAAGTCGATTGATCATAGTAAGAACACTCGTCGGTGGAGACGTCTGGCCGCAGCCGGACCTACCCGCGCGTCAAGCCGTCCGGACACACGTCCAGACGGACACACGACGACTGTTCTTGTTAAACCAGAAAGACGGAGAGCAGGAGGTGTCGTGGAACCGAATCGGCCGGAGGGGGCACTGCTGTCCGCCAGCTTGCGGGCCGTGAAGATCTGACGGCTTCGATCGCGGGGAGTGTGACCGGCACGATCGCCACGGCGACCGTGAGACCGAACGACGAAGCGGATGGCGTGCTGTTGTCGCCTGCCGACGCCGCGCAGCAGCGATCGGCGTCGGCCTGTGTCACCACGCGGCCTGATGTGGAGTCACTCGAGTCCGACTTGTGCATCGGGCACGAGACGCCTTCGACACAGCAGGCCATCCGTGCCTCGCTCGTTGCCTGCCAGCCCGCGCATTCAGCAAGATGACCCGCTGAGAAGCTCAGGGCTAAGACGAAGACGGCCAGACACCTGCTGAGGGCGATCACATCCCTAGGATGCAGGAGTTACGGATTGGTGTCAACCTGGCCTGGGCCGTCGCGTCCGCTTCAGAACCTGACCCGCACCCCAGCCTGCACCAGCCGTGGGACGCCGGGAAGGAGCCCACGCGAGCGGTCGGCGATGTAAAGCGTGTCGCCGACGTTCTTCACCGTGATGAACACAGACGAGTGCAGCCGCGCGAGGGTCCAGGACGCGGCAGCGTTCCAGAGGGTCGACGCCGGGATCAGTCCGCGCTGACCGTCGGCTGAAGACACGATCGTGTTCAGATCGTCACCGAACTGCGCGCTCACGCGCACCAACTCGAGCTGTGCGTCAAGCCCGGCCGGATGCTGATATCCCATGGTCCACGACAACAGGTGCTCGGGCGCATACGGCAGGCGATTACCGGTCACTGGCACGGCCGACGATCCGGCGACGGCGCTGTACCGTACGCCGGTGAAAGTCGCGGTCGATAGCGCGGTGTAGGCGATTCGCGTGAACAGGTTGTCGAGGCGCCCGGTAAAAGCCGCTGAATCAGCCTTGACGCCCACCTCGACCCCTTGATGCAGCGTTTCGCCGCCGTTGGTGAGTGTGGCGCCGAGACCACCCGCCAGGCTCGCCGGCACGATCTGATTTTCGTAGTTCATGCGGAAGAAGGCGGTATCGACACTGAGGCCCGCGCCTTGGTAGCGCACGCCCAACTCGGTGTTCCAACTGAGCTCGGCGTCGAGTTCCACCACGCTACCCGTCAAGTTGCTGATGACGTCCTCGATCCGCGGCGGCGCGAAGCCGCGGTGAAGTCCGCCAAAGATGGTCAGTGCCGAGGACGGGGCAAACGCGGCACCGATTCCCGGTAATATCTGCGTCAGCGAGGTCTGGCCGGTGATGGCCGTTAGCCGGTTGAGTCGCCGGTATGCGATCTCCTCGACCCG
>JBCKZH010000021.1:0-40861 GCA_038919385.1 Vicinamibacterales bacterium
CGAATGCGTTGCACCTGGCGAGCAAGTTCCGTGCGGCCGCGATTGATGCGCGACTTCACGGTGCCTTCCGGCAAGTTCAGCTGATCGGCGATCTCCTGGTACGACATCTCCTGGATATCGCGCTTGACCACTGCCTCGCGCAGCGACGGCGGCAGTTCGGCCATGGCCTTGCGCAGCAACTCGACGCGGTCGGCCTGCTCGAGCGCCTGGTAGGCGTTCTGGCCCGGCGCCGCCGGCGTCAGTTCCCCGGCATCGACATCGCGATCGATGGTCTCGCGTTCCTTGCGGACGCTGCGATAGTGGTCGATGCACAGGTTGCGGCTCACGCTGACCAGCCACGTCTGAAAGTTCGCGCGGCGATCGAACGTGTGCAACGACTTGAAAATTTTCAGGAAGACGTCCTGCGTCAGGTCTTCCGCTTCGTCGTGCCGGCCGGTGAACTTATAGGCGATGTTGAAGACCTTGCGCCGGTGCTGGCGCACGATCTCCTCCCACGCCGTCTGGTCACCGCTCAGGCAGCTCGCGATGAGCGTGTCGATGGCCTCAGTGGCGGCCGGCGAGGGATCAGGCATGTTTCAGTGGGATGGAGACGATCCGTCCCCGACCGGGAATCATACCATTCCATCACGGCCTGGAATTGTGGCGGCCACCCCTTCTTGCCGTCGGATAGAATCAGGGAAGTGGCCTCCACCGCCCGGCTCCAGGACATCGCCGCCCGCGTCGGCACGCCCTGCTACGTCTACGACGCGGATCTGATTCGCGCGGCCTACGCGACGCTAGACGAGGCGTTCGACGGCTATCCGCATGCTATTCACTACGCGCTGAAAGCGAACTCGGCGCTCGCCATCGTGCGCCTGCTCCATTCGCTGGGCGCCCAGGCGGATGCCAACTCGCTCGGCGAGGTGGACGTGGCGACCCGGTGCGGGTTCCGGCCCGACCAGATCATCTTCACCGGCGTGGGCAAGAGCGCGGCCGAGATCGATCGCGCCGTTTCGCTCGGCCTGCTCGCCATCAACGTCGAGTCGCCCGGCGAGCTCGATCGCATCGATCAACGGGCGGTCGCGCAGGGCACCGTGGCCCGCGTCGCGCTACGCGTCAATCCCGACATCGACGCGAAGAGCCATCCGCATATTTCCACCGGGCTGCGCTCGAACAAGTTCGGCGTGCCGATCGACGAGGCGCCGGCGCTGTTCAGGGAGATGGCCAGCCGCAAGGGGCTGATGCCGGTGGGCGCCCACGTGCATATTGGATCGCAGATCACGACGCTCGATCCGTTGAGCCGGGCGGCCGAAGCCGTGGTCGCCCTCGCGCATTCGTTGCGCGACGAGGGCATCCACCTGCAGCATCTCGACATGGGCGGGGGACTCGGGATTTCCTACGACGGCGGCCCGGTCGTGGACCCCGCGGACTACGTTCGTGCCCTGGTCGCTGCCACCAGGGGCAGCGGACTCAAGATTGCGATCGAACCCGGCCGCGTGCTCGTGGGCCCCGCCGGGTTGCTGCTCACGACCGTGGTGGACGTGAAACAGTTTCCCGGCGCCAAGCGATTCGTTGTCGTTGATGCCGGCATGACCGAGCTGATGCGTCCGGCGCTCTACAACGCGTTCCACCGCATCGAGCCAATCGTGCCACGCGCGGGCGAACCCGGCCCCGTCGACGTGGTCGGTCCGATCTGCGAGAGCACGGACGTCTACGCCCGCGATCGGCTGCTGGCGCCGGTTGAAGTGGACGACCTACTGGTCGTGCGCGACGTCGGCGCGTACGGCGCCGTCATGGCCCACACCTACTTGCGCCGGCCGCTGTCGCCGGAGGTGATGGTGGAGCGCGGCGAGTGGCGCGTGATCAGGCGCCGGCAGACCCTCGACGAACTGCTGTCGCTCGAGCAATAAACGAATGACCGCCAAGCCCTCCGGTCACCTGATCGCCTTCGAAGGTCTCGATCAAAGCGGCAAGCAGACCCAGGCCGAGCGGCTGCTCGCGGCCTTTCGCGCCGCCGGTCTGGGCGCCGAGTTCCTGACCTTTCCGGAATACACCACCGCCATCGGCACCGAGATTGGCCACGCGCTGCAGGGCGAACGCCACTACGAGGCCGATACGCTGCAGTTGCTCTATATCGTCAATCGCTTCGAGTTCCGCGCCCGCATTACGCAGTGGCTCGATGAGGGTCGCATGGTGGTCTGCGATCGCTACCTGGCCTCAAGCATCGCCTACGGCGAGGCCCAGGGCGTAGACGCGCCGTGGCTCACGGAGATCCAGAGCCGCCTGCCGCAACCTTCGTTGACGCTACTGCTCGACATCCCGCCAGACGCGTCGCTCAATCGCAAACAGGTGGCGCGCGACAAGTTCGAGCGCGATCTGCCCCTACTTGCCCGCGTCCGCGAAAGCTACATTCGCCAGGTGGAGCGCGATGCGCGCTGGGTGCATCTCGATGGCGCTCGCGACAAAGACGCGGTGTCGGCCGATGTGCTCACCGCCGTCCGGTCACGACTCGCGCTGCTGTAAGCGCTCTTACTTCCTTGACCCCCGCTGCCTTCAACACCAGCGCGCACGCCTCCAGCGTCGCGCCGGTGGTGGCGACGTCGTCCACGAGTACGACAATAGCCGGGATCCGGGATCCGGGATCCGGGATCCGGCCAAGAACAAATGCGTCACGGACGTTCTGGTGCCGCTCATTCGCCGGCAGCTCGATCTGCGACGTCGTATAGCGAACGCGCTTGAGCAAGGGAGCGACCGGCAAGCCGAGTTGTCGTGCGAGATCATCGGCCTGGTTGAAGCCGCGGGCGCGTTCACGACGCGGATGCAAGGGGACGGGCACTGCCAGCTCGACGTCGCGCAATAACTCCGCACCGCTTTCCCGCATCAACCGGCCGAGCGGTTTCGCGATCGAGCGCCGCCGGTCGTATTTGAAGGCGTGAATGATGTCGCGCAGACGCCCTTCGTAGTGATCGACCGCACACGCCCAGTCCACGGCATGTGGGCCGTGGAGGTGTTCACCAAGCGGCGCACCGCGCCGAATCGACGCCCAGCAGCCGTCACAGACGGCGCCATCTAGTGGTTGCCGCAAGACCTGTGCGCACGCGGCGCATGGCGGTTCGAACAGGGAGGCGAGGAGGGAGTTCGCCAGGGTGCGCCAGTTCATGGGCGCCTCTCTGGGCTGGTGGGGCTGGTGGGGCGGGTCGGGCTGGTGGGGCCGGTAGGGGAGTTAGTCCTCGTCGGGCAGTTCGTGGCGCACGGCGCTGCCCCAGAGACGATCGAGGGCGTAGAAATCGCGCGCGTGCTTCGAGAACACGTGGACGACGAAGTCGAAATAGTCGAGCAGCACCCATTCCGCCCGCGCGTAGCCTTCCACGAGCGAGGGACGCTGCTTCTGCCCCTTGAGGGCTTCTTCAACCGCATCGGCAATGGCTTGCACCTGTCGCGGATTGGCGCCCGTGCAGATCACGAAATAATCCGTGAACGCGCCCGCCTTCTTCAGGTCGAGCACCACCACGCCAGTGGCCTTCTTATCCTGCGCCGCCTCGATCACGGCCTGAATGGCCTTGGGCAAGCGGCGCGGCGCCGTCTTCGTGCCTGCCTCGCCCGAGCCTTGGCGAAGGCGGGTCGTCTTGGGTTTCCGCGGACTCGTGGTCTTTGCCATGCAAGGTGCTTTCCAGTTAATCAGGCAACCCTAAAGGGTTACCTCCACGTACAAGCGATGGGTGGCGATGTAGTCGGCGACGGCATCCGGGACCAGGCCGCCGATGGGCTCGCCGGCGCGCACGCGCCGCCGAATCTCCGTCGACGACACGTCAGGTGTCGCGGTTTCAATCAAAATGACGCGGGTTTTCTCGTTCGGCTTGAAGAGGTCCGGTGTCGTCATGCGATCGGCAAGGTCGGGGACACGCGCTTGCAGTGAGTGTAGCGTGATTCCGGGCCGGGCGACGACGGCGAAGTGGGCGAGGTCAAGGACGGCGGGGTAGCGCGACCAGGTGGCAATTTCTGTGAACGCGTCGGCCCCGATAATGAAAAAAATGCCGGCTTCGCCGCCGACACTTCGTCGCAGTTCCATCAGCGTGTCGTAGGTGTAGGAGGGGCCGTCGCGCTTAATCTCGAGGTCGGACGCGGTCCATCCCGGCTGTTCGGCGGCCGCCAAGGCCGCCATCGCCAATCTCGCGTCGGGCGAGGCGCTGCCCGTAGCGACGCGGTGGGGCGGAACGCGGGACGGCATCAGCATCACGCGATCGAGGTGAAGCGATGCCTGCGCGCGCAGTGCCGCCGTGAGGTGGCCGTAGTGGATGGGATCGAACGTGCCGCCGAGGACGCCGAGCGTCATCGCTTCTTGGGTGTGCCGCTGCGCAGCGGTGGCATCAGCGCCGGGTTGTAGTCGGGCGGCACCTCACGCTCGTCGTCCTCTTCAGCATCGACGGCGATCTGCTTGGCTTCAAGTTCGCGCGCCTTGGCGATGATTGGCCACGCCGCCTCAACCAGGTCCTTGACGCCCGTGCCGGCGACGGCCGAGATCTGGAAGAACTTCAGCTTCAGCTTCTTCGCGCGCTTCTCAAGAGCCGTGACGCGCTTGGGGTCGTCGACTGCGTCGATCTTGTTGGCGGCCACCAGGTGCGGCTTCTTCAGCAGCTCGGGGTTGTACAGCTCGAGCTCGCGGCGGATGGTGTCGAAGTCCTTTACCGGATCGCGCCCCGACGCACCTGACACATCCACGAGGTGGACGATCACTTTGGTGCGCTCGATGTGGCGCAGGAACTGGTGTCCCAACCCGTGCCCTTCGTGTGCGCCTTCGATCAAGCCCGGAACGTCGGCGACGACGAAGTCGCGATCGCCGCTGAGTGCGACGACGCCGAGGTTGGGCGTCAGCGTGGTGAACGGATAGGCCGCAATCTTCGGCTTCGCCGCGGAGACGACCGAGATCAACGTGGACTTGCCGGCGTTGGGATAGCCGACCAGACCGACATCGGCCAGCAGCTTCAGCTTGAGGTGAAGCTCGAACTCCTGGCCCGGCTCGCCCGGCTGCACCTTGCGCGGCGCGCGGTTGGTGGAGGTCGCGAAGTGCGCGTTGCCCAGGCCGCCGCGTCCGCCCTGCGCCAGCAGCACGCGCTGCCCGACGACGGTGAGGTCGGCGGCTTGCTGCTTCTCGCCGGTCTCCGGATCGATCTTGAAGACGAGGGTGCCGACCGGCACCGGAATCTCGAGGTCGCGTCCGCCGCGGCCGGTGCGAAGCGCGCCCGCGCCGTTGCCGCCGCGTTGGGCTTTGTAGTCGGGGTTGAAACGGAAGTGGACGAGCGTGTTGCGGTGGGGGTCGGCGACGATGAAGACGGACCCGCCCGCGCCGCCGTTGCCGCCATCAGGTCCGCCCTTGGGGACGAACTTCTCGCGACGGAAGCTGAGGGACCCTCTGCCTCCGTCGCCGGCTTTGATGTGGATGTCGACTTCGTCGACGAACACGGAGGTCTTACTCGACCGGGTGAACGGAGATGAACCGTCCGCGCTGGCCGTGGTCTTCGAACTTCACCTTGCCGGTGACCTTCGCGAAGAGCGTGTCGTCCTTGCCGAGGCCGACGTTCAGCCCGGGCTGGTACTTGCGGCCACGCTGGCGCACAAGAATAGAGCCGCCGCTGACGAGGTTGCCTTCGAAGCGCTTGATGCCGAGCCGCTGCGAGTTGCTGTCGCGGCCGTTACGAGATGATCCCTGACCTTTTTTTGTAGCCATGGCGCTTACACCTGGATGTCGGTGATGCGGACGCGCGTCAGGAGGCTGCGATGGCCCTTCGTCCGACGGTACTGCTTGCGCCGCTTCTTCTTGAACACGCGGATTTTTTTGGTCTTGTCGAGCTCGCCGATGACGCCGACCACCTTGGCGCCCGTCACGAACGGGGTGCCCGCGGTCACCTCGCCGGCGTCATTGCTGACAAGGAGGACCTGGTCGAACGACACTTCGCCGCCGGCGACGCCGGCGTTGTGTCCGTCGATGGCGATGATGGCGCCCGGCTCGACACGGAACTGGCGGCCCGAGGCCTGAATGATTGCAAACACGGTCAACTCTCTGATTCGGACAGCGGAACTGAATTTCCGCGCCACAGGAACTACAAAGGATACCACATGGGTCTTCCGGCGCTACTTGAGGAGGGTGCGGGTTCCCTTTATCTTCTGTGGGCTCAACGTGTTAAGGAAGGTCGGCAGCAGCCGATCCATGAGCTCAAAATACGAGGACAGGGCCGGGGTCTGCTGGTTGGCGTTGTAGAGAATCTCTTCCCGGAAGGTCTCGGTGTGGAGGGTCTCGCCGGTGCGGCCGTCGATGAAGATAAAGGTGGGCCGCAGGACGAAGCCCTTGCGCTCCATGTAGGTGCGGACCGGCACCACCTGGCGGCGGCCGAACGAGTCGTAGACTTCCTGCTCGCGCTGGACGAACCCCGACCGCTGTTGCGGCGCGAACAGCACGGCCCCGGTGACGATCAGCGGCTGCTGGAACTCCTCGCCGATGCGCTTCCAATACGCGACATTCGCGAAGATGTGATTGTAGGGCTCAAGATCTTTCTCTTCGTTGAAGACCGGCGGCTTGTTGGGATCCGGTTCCTGCGCCGGCGCCGCGGTCTGCCGATCGGGGACCGGCGGCGCGTTGGCTTCGCCACTCTGCTTGGCCACTTCGAGCAGGGGCAGCGTGTCGGCATCGATCACCCGCATGATGCCCTTGTTGCGTAGCTGGCTGCGAAGCAGACGCACCGTCTCCATGTTGGCATCGACATCGTCGTTGGCGCCGGCAAGGAAGCCGGCAATGAAGACGCGCTGGAAGGCCGAGACATCCAGCTTGGGCTGGATCGGCGTTTCAATCGGGATCTCGGTGTAGCTGGTGCACGCCACGAGGGCGGCCACTAGCGCCAGGCTAAGACTCGCGAGGCTTCGCCTCGCGAGTGACAGCGTTGGCTTTGCCCGGCCGCCGGCCGTGCGCCTATCGACCGTCTTTCTGAGTCGCGCGGTCATTGATTTCCTTGAACAGGTCGTAGTTCTGCCGGACGAGCGCATTGTTGGGTTCGAGCGCGAGCGCTTTCTCGTACGCCTCCCGCGCCTTTGCCAACTGACCTTCGTGCTCGTAGGCCACGGCGAGGTTGTTGAACGCTGCGGCGTAAGTGGGATCGAGCTGGGCGGCGCGTTCCCAGCGGTAGATCGCCTCTCTCCACAGACCACGCTGTGCCACCTGGATGCCGAATTCGACTTGTTCCTTGGCCTGACCCCGCTGCTCGGCCCACGCCTGTGGAGCCGACGCCACGACCACGAACGCTGCCAAAACCAGAGGGCGGAAAGACATGGTTCCTATCCCGCACTATATCGGCCTACCCCAAGGGGGGCAAGTACGCTATCGTCGCGTCGTCAGGTCAGGCGGTTGTCAGCCGAGGTGTCCGCATGGATTCCATACGGCTCGGCTCGCCCCGTTTTCCGCTCCTCCTCGCCGAAATACCCGGTCCGCCGGCTCTGCTGTGGATTCGCGGCGACCTCTCGATTTGTGACAAGACTGTGGTGGCCATTGTCGGCGCCCGCACGGCCTCCAGAGCGGGCCTGCTGGCGGCCGAAGCCATCGCGGGCGACCTGGCCCGCTCCGGAATTGTCGTGGCGAGTGGCCTTGCGCGCGGCATTGATGCCGCCGCCCACGCCGGCGCGCTGGACGCCGGCGGCACGACCATCGCCGTGCTAGGGACTGGCATCGACCTCGTTTACCCGCCCGAGAACCAGGCGCTGTTCGAGCGGATTGCCAGCCAAGGGCTGCTCATGACCGAGTTCCCACCAGGCACCCTCCCGTTTCCAGGCAACTTCCCGAAGCGCAATCGGATCATCAGCGGACTGTCGAGGGCGGTCCTCGTCGTGGAAGCCGCGGAAAAGAGTGGCTCGTTGATCACGGCGCGCATGGCCGCCGAGCAGGGGCGCGACGTCATGGCCATGCCGGGTTTGACCGCCGGCGGACGCAATCGCGGCGCCCATGCGCTGTTGAGAGACGGGGCAAAGCTCGTGGAGTCCGCGGTCGATATCTTGGAAGAGCTGGGCATCGGTCATACCGGTGGGTTGAATCGAGAAACCCCGGAAACCGTTGAATTCACGGTAGATGACATGGCCCGAGAATTAAAGGTTCCAGCCGGCGACGCGCTGGCCCGGCTGCTTGAATGGGAGCTGACCGGCGAGATTCGGCGAATTGGATCGGGCAGGTTCGTTCGTTCCCGGGGCCCCCGCCACGCGTAGTTTGCGTGGTGGGGTGGGTTCCCGGAGTAAGGTGTAGAGATATTTTGATGCCGATACCGCTAGTTATTGTCGAATCCCCCGCCAAAGCCCGGACTTTGGCTCGTTTCCTGGGCAAGAAATACCGCGTGGAGGCCAGCTATGGCCACATCAGAGATCTGCCGGAGTCGGCGGCCGAGGTGCCGGCCGAGATCAAGGGCAAGTCGTGGGGGCGGATGGGCATCGACACCGACGGCGACTTCACGCCCTACTACGTGGTCCCTAGCGACAAGAAGAAGAACGTCACGGCCTTGAAAGCCGCGATGAAGGACGCGTCGGAACTGATTCTTGCGACCGACCCCGACCGCGAAGGCGAGGCGATCAGCTGGCATTTGAAAGAGCTGCTCAAGCCCAAGGTCAAGGTTCGCCGCATCGTCTTTCACGAGATCACTGAAGAGGCCGTGAAGGCCGCCCTGGCGGAACAGCACGACGTGAACGAGAACCTGGTTCGCGCGCAAGAGAGCCGGCGCATTCTCGATCGCCTGTACGGCTACACGCTGTCGCCGGTGCTGTGGAAGAAGGTGCAGACCGGTCTCAGCGCGGGGCGCGTGCAGAGCGTCGCGGTTCGCGTGATCGTCGAGCGCGAAGAGGACCGCCTGGCGTTCCGCACCGCGAGCTACTGGGACCTCGAAGCCAAGCTGCGCGGCGGCTCGATCGAGTTCGGAGCGACGCTCGCGAAGATTGGCGGCCAGCGCGTCGCCACTGGCAAGGACTTCGACAGCAAGGGCGTGCTCGAGTCGAACACAGTGAGACTGCTGAACGAAACCGAGGCGCAGGGCCTGCGCGAAACGTTGATGCGCCGGTTGCCGTGGTCGGTGACCAGTGTCGAAGAGAAGCCCTACACGCAGCGGCCGTCACCACCGTTCACCACGTCCACGCTGCAGCAGGAAGCCAACCGCAAGCTGAGCTTCTCCTCCGAGCGCACCATGCAGATCGCGCAGCGGCTGTTCCAGGGCATGGACCTGGGCGGCGGCGACCTCGAAGGCTTGATTTCCTATCACCGAACCGACTCCACCACGCTCAGCAACAAGGCGTTGGTCGAGGCGCAGCATGCGGTGGTGGAACTGTATGGCGCCGACTTTCACAAGGGTCCGCGGCAGTATCAGACCAAGGTGCGCAACGCGCAGGAAGCGCACGAAGCGATTCGCCCCACCGACTTCCGCCGCACCCCGGCGTCGCTCGAACGCATTCTCGAGAGCGACGAGATGCGCATCTATGACTTGATCTGGAAGCGCGCGGTGGCGTCGCAGATGGCCGATGCCAAGCTGCTGCGCACATCGGTCGAGATCACCGGTGAAACCGGCAACCTCGTGCCCGCGACCTTCAACGCGAGCGGCAAGGCGATTGAGTTCGCCGGCTACCTGCGCGCCTACGTCGAAGGCTCGGACGATCCCTCGGCGGAGTTGCTCGAGCAAGACACGGTGCTGCCGAAGCTGACGGTCGGCGATCGGGTGTGGTCGCCCGACAAGATGGACCAGGAGTTGATCCTGCTGGGCCTCGCCGCCAAGGGCCACCAGACCTCGCCGCCCGCGCGCTATACCGAAGCATCGCTGGTCAAGAAACTTGAAGAAGAAGGTATTGGCCGTCCCTCGACCTACGCGCCGACGATGGCCACCATTCAGCGCCGCGGCTACATCTCGCACCAGGGCAAGGCACTGGTGCCGAGCTTCACCGCGTTTGCGGTCACGCGCCTGCTGCGCAATCACTTCGGCGACTACGTGGACCTCGCGTTCACCGCCGAGATGGAAGAGATCCTCGACAAGATTTCGAATGGCGAGAAGGACTGGCTGGAGTTCATCGCCAAGTTCTATCGCGGCGACGGCAAGCACCCCGGCCTTGAGCATCTGGTCGAAGACAAGGGCCAGACGATCGAGTATCCGATCATCGAGCTGGGCATCGATCCCGACAGCAACCTGCCCATTCGCGTCCGCATTGGCCGCTACGGCCCGTTCCTGCAGATGGGCTCGCAGGCCGACAACGGTCCGCGTGCGTCGTTGCCTGAAGATCTGGTGCCGGCCGATCTCACGCTTGAGAAGGCGATCGCGCTGCTCAAGGCCAAGGCGCAGGGGCCGAAGTCGCTCGGCGTCGATCCGGCGAGCGGCCAGCATGTCTACATCGTGCACGGCCGTTTCGGCGCGTACGTGCAACTCGGTGAGACGCCGGAGGATCGCGACATCAAGCCGCGTCGCGCCTCGCTCGGCCGCGACCATACCGAAGAGACCATCACCCTCGACGTGGCGCTGAAGCTGCTGTCGTTGCCGCGCGAGCTGGGCACGGGCGAAGACGGCGAAGCGATCCTGTCGAACGTCGGCCGCTTCGGTCCCTACGTGAAGCAGGGCACCGAGTTCCGTTCACTGGAAGAAACGGACAATGTGTATACGATCACGTTGGAGCGCGCGAAAGAGTTGCTCGCGCAGCCCAAGAAGTCGGGCCGGCGCACGCGCGCGGAACCGAAGGAACTCAAGGCGCTCGGCAAGCATCCCGGCAGCGGCGAGAACGTGCGTATTCTCGACGGCCGCTACGGTCCGTATGTGACCGACGGCACCACTAACGCGTCCGTGCCGAAGGGCACGCAGGTGGCAGCGGTGACGATGGCGGCGGCGGTCGAGTTGCTGAATGCGCGCGCCGGCATGTCGAAGTCGAAGAAGCCCGCCCGCGGCCGCAAGGCTGCCAAGGCGCCGGCGAAGAAGGCGGCAGCGAAGCGAGCGAAGAAGACCCCGTAGACAGCGCCATATGCCTCTCACGTCTGGCGCCAGATTCTCGTCTGGCGCTCCGCAGGTGCTGATTCGAAACCTCGGCTTCGACGCGCCCAACGCCAGGGCGACTCGCGGCCAGTTCGCATCACAGCCATAATCCGTGCGAGTGGGGTTTGGTTTTCCAGTGCAGGCGTCAGGGGAAGGGCGCCCAACTCGATTCAATAGACATGCCGGTGCTGGTCTTCATCATGGTCTTGATCCTCATAGCGAGGTCTGGCGGTTGGGGGCGTGGTTGGAAGCCGCCACGCGGGCCATTCTCTGCGTGATTAACCAAGACCAGCGTTGCCAACGGACATTCCAAGGAGTAGTCTTTCTTTTTAGGTGTCAATAGAGCGTACCACCATCACGAGAAGGAAGGGAGAAGTCATGAACGCTTTTGAGAACGCCAGAAAGTTTTTTGACGCATGTGACGTACCGGAAGGTTGGGCTGGATGCAAACAGTACGTTGTAGAAGGCGCTCCGTTCATCGCGCAAAGCGAACCTCTAGCTAACCTTAAGACTGTGGAAGCCTACTGCGAGTGGATGGCCGCTTTTGGTGGCGTCACTGTGCCCGGCGCAACTTATGATCTACACACATCCAGTTATGATGAAAAGACCAGAACGGCTGTGTTCTTCGCGACATATCATGCAAGGCACACTGGGGAAGGTGGTCCGGTACCACCGACTCAGAAAGAGACCCACTCGCACTATGTCTACGTTCTTACAATGAATGCGGACGACAAGGTCGAGCGAATGGTCAAGATATGGAATGCACCGTGGGCGATGAAAGAACTGGGCTGGACCTAGGATTGTTTCGACTTCGATCCCGAGACGCTCCACGATTGGCCGAAGTATCAAGATGACCTTGTGGCCATGGCACGGAAATGGGCCAAGACCGCAGAGCCCGTTCGTCCAACGGCTGGTTAACCAGGCGCTGCACTCGACGACACGGCGACCCGATGGCAGACCCTGATTCTCGCGTAACGATCCACATGGCCGCGAGCCTTGACGGCTTCATCGCTCGAAAGGACGGGACCGAGGACATGATCTTCCGTCGCGGATGGTGGAAGACGCGGCAGGTGTAGCGGAGTCCTGTCTCAAGCCTCAAGCCTCAAGCCTCAAGCCTCAAGCCCAGAGCCCCAAGCCGCAAGTCGGCTATCCTGAGTTGGTGATTCACATCATCGGCGGTGGCCTGGCGGGATGCGAGGCGGCGTGGCAGGCTGCGGAGGCGGGCGCCGACGTCACCATCCACGAGATGCGGCCGCTACGGCCGACGGCCGTGCATCAAACCGATGGTCTGGCCGAGCTTGTCTGCAGCAATTCCTTCCGCGCCGACAAGCTCGACAACGCGGTCGGCCTGATCAAGGAAGAGATGCGCCGGCTGGGATCGCTGGTGATGCGGTGCGCCGATGCCACCCGTGTGCCGGCGGGCGCCGCGCTGGCCGTCGACCGCCATGAGTTTTCCAAGGCCGTCACGGCCGCAGTGCAGGCGCATCCGCGAATTCGCCTGGAGCGCGGGGAAGTGACGCGCGTACCGGGCAGCGAATGGTCGCCGGTCATCGTTGCCACCGGTCCGCTCACCTCCGACTCTCTGTCTCAAGACATCCAGTCGATGGTCGGTGAGAAACATTTGGCGTTCTACGACGCGATCAGCCCGATTGTGCTCGCCGAATCCATCGACATGTCGAAGGTGTTTCGTGCGTCACGGTGGGGAAGAAATGTGTGGACGGCCGAGCCCGGCCAACCCCTACCCGCCCCACCCGCCCAACCCGCCCTACCTGCCCTACCTGCCCAAGAAGAGGGCGACTACCTGAATTGCCCGATGACCAAGGCCGAGTACGACGCGTTCTACGCCGCGTTGGTGTCGGCCGAGTCGGCGACCGTCCACGATTTCGACAATACGAAGTTCTTTGAGGGCTGCCTGCCGATCGAGGTGATGGCGCACCGTGGCGAGGCCACGCTGCGGTTTGGTCCCATGAAGCCGGTCGGTCTCAAGGACCCGCGCACTGGCCGCTTGCCTTACGCGGTGGTGCAGTTACGCCAGGACACGCTGGCCGGCGATCACTACAGCCTGGTCGGGTTCCAGACGCAGATCAAGTGGGGCGATCAGTCGCGCCTGCTCAAGCTGATCCCGGGTCTCGAGAACGCCGAGTTCGTGCGCTTCGGCATGGTCCACCGCAACACCTACATCTGCGGCCCCAAGGTGCTGTTGCCGACGTGGCAGACGCGGCACCGCGCCGACCTGTTCTTCGCCGGGCAGGTGTCGGGCGTGGAAGGCTACGTCGAGTCGGCCGCGTCTGGCCTGGTGGCCGGGCGCAACGCGGCGGCCCTGTCGCGCGGGGAAGCACCACAAGCGCCGCCACGGACCACGGCGATCGGCTCGCTCGCGTATTATGTGTCGTACGCCGATCCGAAGACCTACCAGCCCACCAACATCACGCACGGCATCATGCCGCCACTCGACAACCCGCCGCGCGACAAGATGAAGAAAAAGCTGCTGATCGCCGAGCGCGCCCTGGCCGACCTTGACGCGTGGCGCGGTGCAGTCGTGAGTAAATAAATCGGTGCCCAATCCGTGCCTAATCGGTGGCTGTGATTTCGGTGGCCTGTGATGCGCGAACATCTCAAGGCCTTCCTCCTCTATCTCAAACTGAATCGGCACGTGTCGCCGCACACGGTGCGCGCCTACGACAGCGACATCACGCAGTACCTGGCGTGGGTCGCCGGCGAGAAGCAGCGCAAGATGTCCGAACTGCGGCCCGAGGATCTCGACCTGACCTCCGTGCGTTTGCATCTGGCCGAATTGAACAAGGCCGGGAAGGCGCGATCGTCGGTCGCGCGCAAACTGTCGGCGCTCCGCACGTTTGTCAAGTACCTGCGCCGTGAAGACCTGATCGAACACGATCCCACCGCCATGGCGGTGGCGCCCAAGCGCGATCAGACCATCCCCACGCACCTCTCGGAACCGGAAATGACCCGGCTGATCGAGATGCCCAGCACGGCCGACCCGTTGGGCCGGCGCGACCGCGCCATTCTCGAGCTGTTCTACGCGTCGGGGCTGCGATTGAGCGAACTGGTCGGGATCAACCTGGAAGACCTCAATCTGTCGGGACGGATGGTGCGCGTGATGGGCAAGGGCGGCAAGCAACGGCTGCTGCCGTTCAACCAGAGCACGCTGGCGGCCCTGCGCGCGTGGATGGCCGACCGTGCCGGGATTCTCGCCGCGCGGCTCGCGCGAGCGGGCCGGCGACCCGCGGTCACTCCCCGCAAGAAGCTGCCGGCCGCGGCACACAGGACTCCGGTCGATCCGTTGTTCCTCAACGTCCGCGGCGGGCGCCTCAGCGGCCGGAGCGTCGACCGCATGCTGCGGCGCTACGTGGCGGCGTGCAGCACACGATTGGGCATCAGCCCGCACGCGCTGCGTCACTCGTTCGCAACTCATTTGTTGCAGCGCGGCGCCGACCTGCGGGTGATCCAGGAGTTGCTCGGCCACTCGCGCCTCAGCACCACCCAGCGTTACACGCACGTCAACGCCGCGCAGCTCATCGACGTGTATCGCAAATCGCACCCGCGCGCGGCTAAGAGCGAGTAGAATCGCGTCAGGTGCCTGCTTCGAATCCTTTCGTCCAACCCCGATCGCTTCGAATCGCGATCGCGCTCCTCACCTTCCTCGTCGCCACTCCAGCCTTCGCGCAAGAGACCGCGCCGCCGTCCGATCCGCCCAGCGAGGTAGTGGACTTTTTCGGCTTCAAGTTCTCGCAGAGCGAGCGCCTGAAGTTTGGCGGCGAGCTGGTCGCCGGCTGGTCGCACGACGGTGCCCAGGCCTCGCTTGGCTTCGAGAAACAGGGCCGCGTCGGCATGGCCATTCTCAGCGTGGCCGGCAAGGTCAGCGACCACGTCCGCTATTTCGTGTCGGTCAACCCGGTCAGCGAAACCAACTCGCGGCCGGCCTGTGGCGAGAAGGACTTTTTCTTCCCGAACGACCCCAACCTGTTCGCCGCGATCGGCCCGATCGTCAAATGTGACGTCGAGGACGGCCTCAAGCGCGTCGACACCTACAACACGTTTTCGCTCGACTACATCACGCAGCAGGGCATTCTGCGCGAGGGTTACATCGACTGGGGCATCTCCGACGCGGTGTCATTGCGTGGCGGCCGCTTCATTCTGCCGATTGGCTTCGCGCCCCGCGAAGTGGGCGCCGCCACCGCCAAGGACATGACCCGCATTACCCGGCTCAATGCCGAGGCCAACTTCGGCGCCATGCTCGCCGTGTCGGCCCGCCGCGGCGACCGCTCAGTGTTCGACGCCGGCATCATGGCGGTGCTCGGGGACGGCAATCGCGAGAAGGACTACGACTGGTTCTATTTCGTCAACACGTCGCTCGACACCAATAGTGCCGTCACCCTCGTGGCGTCGGCCCGCCTCACGCCGATCAAGGCGATCGACGTGCGGGCGGCATACAAGAAGGGCTACACCGGTTCGAAAGTCGAGCGCCTTCCCAGCTACTGGGCATCGAAGCGCAATGACGATGCGCTCGTCGTGAGCGTGAAGCTGTCGCCGACGTCGTGGGCGTCGGTGTTTGGCGAGTACGCCAAGTACAAGTGGGGGCCGACCGTCACCTCCGGCGAGCTGGTCGGCGTTCCCGATCTCGATGCCATCGACAAGCCGGGCTACTTGATGGGCGCCATGCTCGATGCCCCGGTGACCGGCACGATCCGCGTCGGCGGCAGCGTGGTGCGCGAAGAGCTGACGCGCGACGACAGCCTGATTCAGTATCTGGATCTCCACAACTTGTACGGCGTGACGATGGGCAAGAAGGATCGCGCGTTGGTGGTGCGCGGCTTCGTCGACGTCAATCGCCTGGTCAACATCAGCTTCTTCTGGATGGATGTGTCGAACCCGTTCCCGTGGGTGAGTGGCAGCTGGCCGGTGACCGGGCCGGTGGCGCTGACCGGCCGCGAACCCGACCGTATTGGTGTGTCCGTCACCGTCCGCACACACTAGCCGGACCATTGATTCGATCGCGAATGGACCAAATGCGGCTATAGTGTGGACGCTACGATGCCGCCCCCCGCACCTTCGACGACGGTGGTGACTCGTGTCATTTACCTGGGCACATTCGCGGCGCTGCTCGCCGTCGGGGTCCTGAGCGTCGTCATCTACCGCTCGACCGTGAGCGGTGCGATCGCGCAGCATTCCACCCAGCAGCTCGCGATGGTCCGGACGGCTGCGGTCGGGATTCAGGGCGAGATTCGCGGCCTGGCGGCGCTCTTGCGCCAGTTCAACACCCTACCCAGCGTGCAGGACCTGATGGTGCCCTTCCTTGGCCAGCGCATCGAGGCCGCTTTTGGCGACAACGCCAACGGGATCGTGCGTTACGTCGTTCGCATTGATGCCGCCGGCCGGTTGTTTTATTGGACGCCGGGCGGAACGCTGCTTGGCAACGCCGTGCCGCTGACTCGCGATCCGGTGCGATGGGCGTGGAACGCCGATCCGGCGAATCGCGGCAAGGTGGGGGTTGACCCCGCCAGGTGGCTTCCCGAATCGTCCGAACACCTGCGCGTACTCACCACGCCGGTGTGGCGAACGGCGCCGAGTGGCGAGAACCCGACCCCCGCCAACGATTTCAACGGCATGGTCGGCCTGGCCTTCGACTTGTCGCAACTCGTCGAGATCTACCTCGGCCCCGCCATCACGGAACTGGCCGATGACCAACTGGTTGTCGCCCTGGCGACCCCCGATTTCAGCATACGTCTGGGACCGGGCGGGCGCACCATGTCGTCGGCGTTCGGCGACCCGCATCAGCACGACGAGCCGCAGGGAATCTCGATCCTCGACGACGAGGGTGGCCGTCGCATCCACGCGTGGTCCAAACTGGAGGCCTCGGATCAAACGTGGATGGTGGCGTCATCGTCCCAGTACGGTCGGGTGGTTGCCCAGATTCAGCTCCACGCGATCGAGCAACTGGCCTTAATGGCCACGCTCTTGGTAGCGGTGCTGCTGGGGGGATGGCTGCTGGCCCGTCACGAGCGCCACATGCAAGAAGGGCAGCGGCGGCTCGAGCGACAGTTGGCCGAATCGCAGAAGATGGAGGCCATCGGCAAGCTGGCGGGCGGCGTCGCGCATGATTTCAATAACATGCTGACGGCGATTCTCGGCTACGCCAGCCTGATCGTCGAGGACGCGCCGCCGAATTCGCCGATCCGCCACCAGGCGGGCCAGATCCGTCGGGCCGCCGAGCGCGCAGCGGCGCTGACCCAGAAGCTGCTGGCGTTCAGCCGGCGGCAAGTGCTGCAGACCAACCAGTTCGATTTCACCGTCATGCTCGAGAATCTGTTGCAGCTCGTGCGTCGTGTCATCGGCGAGAACATCGCGGTGACGTCGCGAGCCGAGCCGGGGCTCTGGCCGGTGTTGGCGGATCCGGCGCAGGTGGAGCAATCGATCGTCAACCTGGCGATCAACGCCCGCGACGCGATGCCCGACGGCGGCACGCTGCAGATCGTCGCCTGCAACGCCCCGCGCCCCGACGGCGAGCGGCGCCAGGACGGCGATGTCCGGGCCGGGAATTACGTGCAGATCACCGTGACCGACTCGGGTATCGGCATGGATGAGGCGACTCGTGCGCGGATGTTCGAGCCGTTCTTCACCACCAAGGCGCAGGGCAAGGGCACGGGTCTCGGGTTGTCCACGGTTTACGGCTTCGTTCGGCAGTGCGGCGGGTACATCGGTGTCACCACCGCGTTGGGACTCGGCACGTCCATCGAACTACTGTTGCCGCGCGCTCCCGACATGCCGGCGCCGACCGCGACCCCGACCCCGACCCCGACCGCGACCCCGGCGATGGCCGCCAGTGGTCGAAAGGAAACCGTGCTCGTGGTCGAAGACGAAGATGCGGTGCGGCATCTGGCGGTGGAGTCGCTCGAGCGCGCCGGCTATGTGGTGCTGACGGCGGCCAGCGGCGAGGACGCCCTGCGCGCTGCCGACGGGTTCGAGGGTACCATCCACGTGCTACTGAGCGACGTCGTGATGCCGGGCATGAAAGGGCCCGCGCTGGCCCGCCGGTTGCGCGCGGCCCGGCCATCGATTCGCGTGCTGCTGATGTCGGGCTACGCCGCCGACGTGGTGACGGAGGACGACCTCAAGGAGGCGACGCTGCTGTCCAAGCCGTTCACGGCAGGCGTGCTCACCAAGGCGGTGCGCACCGTGATCGATCGGCCCCTTTCGCCGGGACCCCATCCAAAGGGATAATTGCCGGAGTCTCTGGAGGAGAACTGATGATTCGTGTGACGACCGTTGCGTTTGCCCTTGCCGCCATGGCCCTGCTGCCCGCGCCGGTGGCCGCCCAGGCCCCCTCGCTCAAGAACCCCGCGTCGCTCAAGGAGCAGGCGCCGCCCAGCTACAAAGTGAAGTTCGACACCAGTGTGGGTGTGTTTGTCATTCAGGTGAACCGCGACTGGGCGCCACTGGGCGCCGATCGCTTCTATAACCTCGTCAAGAACGGCTTCTACGACGACGCGCGATTCTTCCGCGCGATTTCCGGCTTCATGGTGCAGTTCGGGATCAGCGGCGACCCGGCCGTGTCGGCGGCCTGGCGCAACGCCCGTATCGGCGTGGATCCCGTGAAGCAGAGCAACAAGCCCATGTTCATCACGTACGCCATGGGCGCCTCGCCCGATTCGCGCACGACGCAGGTGTTCATCAACTACGGGAACAACGCGAACCTCGACGCGATGGGCTTTGCGCCGTTCGGCGAGGTGATTGAAGGCAAGGACGTGGTGAACAAGATCCACGCCGGCTACGGTGAGGGCGCGCCCCGAGGCAAGGGACCGGACCAGGGGCGCACGCAGATGGAAGGCAACGCCTACCTGGCCAAGGACTTCCCGAAGCTGGATGTCATCAAGAAGGCGACAATCGAGAAATAACATGCGCTACCTGCTCCTCGCGACGACCCTGATTGTTTGTCTTTCGAGTGGAGTGGGCGCCGGGCAGGTGCCGATGCAGGATCGGCAGCCCGCCGGTTCCGCGCTCAGGCCTGCCGTGATGGGACCGACCGGTGGCGTGTCCACCGGTCATCCCCTCACGACCTCGACGGCGTTGGCCATCCTGTTGAAGGGCGGCAATGCTTTTGACGCCGGTGTGGCGTCGCTGCTGACCGGCGGCGTGCTCGAGCAGGATCTCTACAGTCTCGGCGGCGAGGCGCTGGTTCTCGTTTATCCCAAGAAAGACGGCAAGGTCACCTCGATCGTCGGTCAGGGGTGGGCGCCGAAGGCGGTCGACGTCGACTGGTACCTGTCCCGGAAGAAAGATCTGCAAGGCGAGGGACTCGATCCAGCGGTCGTACCCGGCGCGATTCACGCGTCGCTCACGGTGCTCGAGAAGTGGGGCACGATGAGCTTCGAGCAGGTCGCGGCTTCGGCGATCGCATATGCCGAGAACGGCTTCCCGATGCGCACGAGCACCTATCGGGCGATCCAGAACCAACTCAAGTTCTTCGAGAAGTGGCCCGGCAACCAGGCCTACTGGTTGAAGCCGGACGGCTCGGCGTACCAGCCGGGTGAAACGATCAAGCTGCCGTCGCTGGCGCGCACGCTGAAGCGGATGGTGGCAGCCGAACGCGCCGCGAAGGGCAAGGGCCGCGTCGCCGGCATCGCCGCCGCGCGCGATCGCTTCTACAAAGGCGACATCGCGAAAGAGATGGTCGCGTTCCTGCAGAAGCACGGCGCGCCGTTCGATGCCTCTGACTTCGCGGACTACTACGCGCGCATCGAGGAGCCGGCCAAGACCACCTATCGCGGCTACACCGTCTACAAGCACGGCTTCGGCAGCCAGGGCCCGGTGTTGTTGCAGGCGCTCAACATCCTCGAAAATTTCGATCTGCACGGCATGGGCTACGCGAGCGCCGACTATCTCCACACCGTGATCGAAGCGATCAAGCTTGCCTATGCGGATCGCGACACCTACTACGCCGACCCGGCCTTCGTGCAGACACCAGCGGAGGGCCTGCTCTCGAAGGCCTATGCCAAGGAGCGCGCAGCGCTGATCGATCCGAAGAGGTCGTCCACTTCATTCATCGCCGGCGATCCGCTGAAGTACGACTCGAAAGTGAAGCAGTGGGCGTTCTGGAAGGCCAACGTCGAAAACGGCGCGACGCCCCGCACGTCCGGCCCGTCGGATGATTCGTCTGGCATCGTCAAGGACACCACGCACATGGCGGTGATCGACAAGGACGGCAACATCTTTGACGTGACGCCGAGCGGCGGCTGGGTGCCCGGCGCGGTGATTCTCGGCGACACCGGCATCGGCATGAGCGTGCGCGGCGAACAGTTCTGGCTCGACAAGACCCACGCCAATCAGATTCGCCCGCGCGCCCGTCCGCGCTACACGCTGACGCCAAGCCTGGTGTTCAAGGGCGACACGCCGATGATGGGCCTCGGCACCCCGGGCGGCGACAATCAGGATCAGACCATCCTGCAGGCGTTCCTGAGCATCGTCGACTTCTGGGACGACTGGTACCCGAACCTGCACTTCGCGCTGGAACGCCCGCGCGCGCAAACCATGCACTTCTACGGATCGTTCTGGCCGCACACGGCCGGCTTCAACCAGTTGAACGTCGAGGCGACGATTCCTGATGCGGTCTACAACGAGCTAAAGGCGCGCGGCCACGATGTCAGCCGCCTGCGGCCATTCGGAATGTCAGGGTGTGCGACCGCGGTGATGATCGATCCGGCGACGAAGAATCGCTTCGCGGCGGCCGATCCGCGAAGGGATTGCTACGCGATTGCGTACTGAGGCGCGCCCTTCGACTGCGCTCAGGGCTCGTGGGAGTCTCGCCGACTTGTGGGCGGCCTATCGGTTTTCGATCCCCAAGACTCGGCGCAATCCACTGTCGATGGCAGGCCATGCGTCAACTGGCAGACGGCCGATTCTTGCCTTCAAGTGTGATTTGTGTAGCGGCCCGACCGATTCGCACTTGGCGAAACTGACAGCGCGCAACCCGGTGGTTTCGGGTTCGTCCGGCAACTGCACCCGAAGCGGTGCGACGTGCGTCGTGATCGGTATTACGAGCACATCGGGTCGCAAATCGTTGATCGGGTCGATCGAGACGATCAGCGCCGGACGCGGCTTCGGGAACGCCGGGAGGGAGACGGTCCAGATGTCGCCGCGACGGATTCGGTCCATTGCGATCCCTCCATCACTTGCCGCCAGGCGGCCGATTCGGCGTCGTCATCAGCGGTGGCGCTGAACGCTGCCAGTTCCTTCCGCAGGGCGGCCTCCCGCTGCGCGTCGCGATAACGCCGGAGCATCGACTCAATCTTTTCGGAACGCGACTCGCCAGGCTCCGAATCGACAAACGCCACCAGCGACTCGTCCAAGGTGACTGACAGTTTGGTTTTCATGACATCCTCCAGTTGGTAGGACACCACATCTTACCACGGGTAAGCCCGGCGGGTTCCCGCGCGCGGCGGCTTGTCCGCCGTAGCCTTGGCGAAGGCGGAAGCCGCGTATCCCAGGAGGGCCGAAGGCCCGACTCCCACGAGGCGCGTGAGCGCCGAGCCCTACCAGCGCCGAAGGCGCGAGTCCCACGCACGCTGACCTGTCCGCCGTAGCGCCTTTGGCGCGAAGGCGGAAAGCGTGCGCCCGTTACGCCGAGGTCAGCACCCGCCGCCGAGGCATCTCGATCCCGAGCGTCTTGATCTTGTAGTTCATCACGCGTGGGCTGATCTGCAGCAGCTCCGCCGCGTCCTTCTGCACCCAGTTCGCCATCTTGAGCGCCTCGGTGATGGCCTGCCGTTCGATGTCCTCGAGCGCGATGCCGGTGGGCGGGATCTTGACCACGCTCTGCCCATCGCGGCCGCTGCCGGCAGGGGCGAAGTCGCCCAGTCGCAGATCCTCTGACGTGATGATCGCGGTTTCGGCCAGCAGCGCCGCCCGCTCGATCGCGTTCTCCAGCTCGCGAATGTTGCCGGGCCAGTTGTAGCGCACCAGCAGCTTCTGCGCCTCGTTGTCGAGGCCATCGATGCGCTTCTTCAGCTCACTGGCGAACCGTCGCATGAAGTGCATGGCCAGCGGCAGGATGTCGTCTTTCCGCTCGCGCAGCGGCGGTGTCTCGATCGAGACCACGTTCAACCGATAGTAGAGGTCTTCGCGGAAGTGCCCCGACGCGACCATCGCCGACAGGTCGCGATTGGTGGCGGCAATCAACCGCACGTCGACGCGAATGGTGCGCGTGCCGCCCAGCCGCTCGAACTCGTGCTCCTGCAGCACCCGCAGGATTCTGGCCTGCGTGCTCGCGCTCAGGTCGCCGATCTCGTCGAGGAACAGCGTGCCGCCGTCGGCCTGCTCGAAACGGCCGATGCGCAGGCGATCGGCGCCGGTGAAGGCGCCCTTCTCGTGCCCGAATAGTTCCGATTCCAGCAGGTTCTCCTGCAGCGCCGCGCAGTTCACCTTGACGAAGTTGCGCGAGGCCCGCAGCGAGTTGTGGTGCGTGGCACCGGCAATCAGCTCCTTGCCGGTGCCGGTTTCGCCGCGGATCAGCACCGTCGAGTTGCTCTTGGCCACCTTCTTGACCACGCCCAGCACCCGTTGCAACGACTCGCTGTTGCCGACAATTTTGTCGAAGTCGTAGTTTTCCTGCCGCTCGTTGCGAAGGTAGTCGAGCTCGTTGCGCAGGCGCTTCAGCTCCAGCGCCTTCTCGACTTTGACTTCCATCTCTTCGAGCTCGAACGGCTTCTGCACGTAGTCGAACGCGCCGTGCTTCATCGCCTCGACCGCGGTGGTCACCGACCCGAACGCCGTCATCAGGATGACCGCCGTCGTCGGATGCAGCTGACGGGTCGTGCGCAGCACGTCGAGTCCGTCAGAGCCGCCCATCTTGAGGTCACTGACGACCACGTCAAAGTAGCCCTCGTGCAGTTTCTCGAGTGCGGCGTTGCCGTTGCCTGCCTCTTCCACTTCGTGGCCGGCGGTGGTCAAAGACAACGCCAGCCCCCGGCGAAGGGCGTCGTGATCGTCGGCAACGAGAATGCGAGCCATGTCCTGTCGTCTCCGTCTGTCCGCGCGTTAGTGGTGCGGGCCGTGCTGGTGCGGTTCCACCGGCAGCGTGACGCGGAACCGCGTGCCGCGCCCATCGGCGGTGGTCATGTCAATGCGGCCTTCGTGCGCGTCGATGATCTTGCGGACGATGGCCAGGCCGAGGCCGGAACCCTGGGCCTTGGTCGTGAAGAACGGATTGAAGATCTTCTCCGCCACCTCTGGCTTCATCCCCGGCCCGTCGTCCGCCACGTCCACCACCACGGTGTTGACGGGTTGGTGGCCGTCTGGCAGCAGGGCGCCGGCGGCGGCCGTGGTCGCCAGCGCAGCAGAGATGACGATGCGGCCGCGGCCTGCGAGCGCTTCGTAAGCGTTGATCAGCAAGTTAGCAAAGACCTGTGTGAGCTGGTATCGATCGGCGCCTAGCAACGGCAGGTGCTCCGGCAGCGCCGTGTCGACCTGGATGCTGCCACGCGTCGCCTTGCCGTCGGCGAGGACCACGGCGCTGGCGAGCGCTTCGGCCAGCGACGTGCGATCCACCTGCAGGCGAACCGGCCTGACAAACGCCAGCACCTCCTGCACGATCGCGTTCGCCAGTTTCGCTTCGCTGATGATGTCTTTCACGAGGGCCTGCACATCCTCGTTGTCCGGCGCCTTGCGCCTGAGCAGGCCGGCCAGCACTTCGATGCCGGCGAGCGGGTTCTTGATCTCGTGCGCCATCACGGCCGCCATCTCGCCGACCGCGGCCAGACGGTCGCGCAGCCGCTCCCGTTCTTCGATCTGCTCGACGTGGGTGAGGTCCTTGAAGAACAGCGCCGCGCCCACGGCCGTCCCCGCTTCGTCGCGCACGAGCGACAGCGTGTAGCCGATCACGGTGTCGGTGGACTTGAGGCGCAGCTCGGCGCGACTAGGCAGCGCCGCCATCTCGAACGCGCCGCCCAGGACGCGGACGATGTCGGGGTGATTGTGCAACACGTCGCCGAAGGGCTTGCCGGCCAGGGATGCGCCTGGCGGCAGCGCAAACAGGCGGCAGGCCTCGTCGTTGACCAGCACCACGCCACCATCGCGCGCGATGGCGAGCACGCCATTGCGCATGTTGCCCACCATGTGGCGGAAGAACACGTCAGTCAGTCGCGACGGTTTGGCAGCGCGTTTCGGCATGTGCATGACGCCGGCACGAGCGGGAGCAAAGCCCGTGCCCCGATCTGAATGAACGAGCTAACGCTCTAAGTCGTTGCGATTACAGAATTTGGATTATTACCCAAGCGGGACTAATTCTACGGAATTGTAATCAGATTACGAATTCTGTAGATCGGCGAACTGCTCGGCTTCGCTTTGGAGCATTTCCCATTGGCTCAGGAGCACGCCCACTTCCCACATCAGGGCTTGATGCTGGGCCAGCACGGGCTTGGAGACTTCGTGGTTGCCGTAGAAGTCGGGCGCCGACATCTTCTGCTCCACCTCTTTGATGGCGCGCTCGCGCTCGGCGATGCGCACTTCGAGATCGGCCACGCGATCTGTCAACGCCTTCAGAGCGCGCTCGCGCTTCTTCTTCTCGACGTTGTCCTTCTTGCGGTCCACGTAGGATTGGGCGGGTCGGGCGGGTCGGGCGGGCGGGTCGGGTGCGGCGGGTCGGGTGGGCTTACCTGCCTGTTCCTTGCTCCACAAGAAGCTCTCGTAGGTTCCGGGATAGAGAATCGCCTTGCCGTTGCCGACCTCGATGATCTTCGTCGCGAGCCGCTCGACGAAGTAGCGATCGTGCGAGACGAAGACCAGCGTGCCGCCGTAGTCGGCCAGCGCGTCGAGCAGCACTTCCTTCGAATCGATGTCGAGATGGTTGGTGGGTTCGTCGAGCAGCAAGGTGTTCGATGGGCGCAGCAGCATGCGCGCCACCGCCAGGCGGGTGCGTTCGCCTCCCGACAACACGCCCGCCTTCTTGTAGACATCGTCGCCGCTGAACAGGAAGCCGCCGAGGATGTTACGGATGGCCGGCACCATGGTCCGCGGCGAGCCGGCCGACAGCGTCTCGTAGACCGTGAGCCCGGGTTCGAGGCGCGTCGCTTCGTCCTGGGCGAAGTACTGCATCACCACCTGGTGGCCTTCGGTGCGCACGCCGGCATCTGGTGCTTCTTCACCCGACAGCATGCGCATCAGCGTCGACTTGCCGGCGCCGTTGTGGCCGACGAGCGCAATGCGGTCGCCGCGCTCGAGGTGCAGGTCAACGCGATCGAGCACCACTTTGTCGCCGTACGCCTTGCGCACGCCCTTGAGTTCCTGCACCATCCGCCCGCTCTTGGCCGACGCGGGAAACTGGAAGTGGATGCGCTTGCGCTCCGGCGGCACCTCGATGCGCTCGACTTTCTCGAGCATCTTGATGCGGCTCTGCACCTGCGCCGCCTTGGTCGCCTGGTAGCGGAAGCGGTTGATGAAGTCTTCCACGCGCTGCACTTCCTCGTCTTGCCGGCGCTTGGCGTCGCGCAGTCGCTCGAGCCGGGCGTCGCGCTCCTCGAGGTACTTCGAGTAGTTGCAGTGGTAGTCGGTGATGGTGCGCAGCGAGAGGTCGGCGATGTGCGTGACCACCGTGTCGAGGAAGTAGCGATCGTGCGAGACGAGAATCACCGAGTGCGGGTAGGCCACCAGGTACTCTTCGAGCCAGTTGCGCGCGTCGAGGTCGAGGTGATTGGTGGGCTCGTCCAGCAACAGCAGGTCGGGTGCGCTCAGCAACAACTTGGCGAGCGCAAGGCGCATCTGCCAGCCGCCGGACAGATGATCGGTGAGCTGCTCATGCACGTCGGGTTCGAAACCAAGCCCGCGCAGGACGGTCGCGACCTTTAACTCGATCTGGTAGCCATCGCCGAGCCGGAACTGATCCTGCGCGTCACTGTAGCGATGGAGCAGCGCGTCGTGCTCCTGTTGGTTCATGGCCGGGTCGCCCAGGCGGTGTTCGAGCGCGTGCATCTCGGCCTTGAGGTCGAGCAGCGGCTTGAGCGCGAGGCTGGCTTCCGCCGTGACCGTGCGCCCGCTGTGGGCGAGCCCGTCCTGCGGAAGGTAGCCGAAGGTCAGGGCGTTGGGCTTCTGGATGAACCCCGCGTCGGGTTCGTCAAACCCGGCGAGCATCTTGAGGAGCGTCGTCTTGCCGGCGCCATTGGGACCGCACAGGCCGACGCGATCGCGATCGCCGACCTGCCAGGTCACGCGTTCGAGCAGCGTCTTCTCGCCGAACGCCTTGGTGACATCTTGCAGCTGAATCATTGCCGGCTTGCGGCTTGCGGCCTGCGCCTTGCGGAAGGGATTACCTCAAGCTTGAAATCGGTCTCAAGCTCCAGCCGCAGGTCGCAGGTCGCAGGTCGGTCGTTATTCTCCCAGAGCCCGCGCGGCAGCGGCCAGCACTTGCGGCACACGGAACGGCTTGGTCAGGTAGCCCGCCACGCCGAGGTTGACCGCCTCAATGGCGCTCGACTCGGTGGAGAAGCCCGTGATGATGATCACCGGGATGTCGGCCATCAGGCGCTTGGCTTCACGGATCAGCGTGAGGCCGTCCATGCCGGGCATCTTGAGGTCGGCAATCAGCAGGTCGTAATGGCCCAGCCGCAGGCGTTCGAGGGCGGCCCGGCCATCCGGCGCGGTATCCACGTCGTATTCGGCGAGGGCCAGCGTCTTTGCCAGCAGTTCCCGGATGCTCGATTCGTCGTCCACCACGAGGACTCGCGGCCGGCCATCACGAGCCTGCGGCTTGTCTGAGACCCCCATCTGGGGCATCCGTTCGCCCCGCGACGTGCGTTGGGTGTCCAACCAGGCGTCGATGTCACGTTTACGGAAGCGCCACTGCCGGCCCACCCGGACCGCAGGGATTTTGCCGGCCTTGATCAGGCGGTAAACCGTGCGGAGGTTGACCTGGAGGTACTCCAGGACTTCTTCGGTGGTAAGGAAGATTTCGTCGTTTGGAAAGTTCACGCCCACTAATTGTCTCTGAAACCGGTATCTTACCGCAACGGCCGCGCTTTGCCGACTTTCAGAGCGGCACCGCCGTCTTAGACACTAGCGAGTGAGCATTGGCCAGACGTTCTTGATGGTGGCAACCGACGAGGAACTCGTTGCCCGGTCCATGGCCGGCGACGCCGAGAGCTTCAACCAGCTAGTTTTGCGCTGGGAACGGCCGATCCATGCCTTGGCGTACCGCGTCATCGGTCGAGACGAGGATGCCCGGGACGTGGCCCAGGAGACCTTCCTGCGGGCCTTCCGGGCCCTGCCCGGGTTCAAGGGCCAGGCGAAATTCTCCTCGTGGCTCTACAGAATTGCCCTGAACCTGTGCCGCGACTGGATTCGCCGGAAAAAGCGGACTCCCATCGTCGACATGCCCGAAGACGTTGACTTTATCGAAATGGCGGCCGACCACGGCCCGGTGGAGTCGATCGAGGATCTGGTCGCCCGCAACGAGATGAGCCGCATCGTCGCCGAGGGCATGAAGCTGTTGCCCGACGAACAGCGGACGGCGATCGTCTTGAAGGAGTACCACGGCCTGACCTTTCAGGAGATTGCCGACTTGCAGGGGTGCCCGTTGAGCACCGTCAAGACGCGGCTGTATCAGGGGTTGAGCGTGTTGCGGAAGCACCTGGAACGCCAGGGCGTGACGAGTTTTACGAGTGGAAAAGCATCATGAGCCTCAAATTCACGTGTGACGACAAAGCCACGCTGGTGGCCTACCTCTACGACGAGGTGGACGCGCAGGATCGCCAGCGGGTGGACGAACATCTGCGGCAGTGCGTGGCCTGTGCGGGCGAAGTGGCGGCGCTGACGGGCGTGCGGACCGAGTTGACGCAGTGGTCGCCTCCCGAAGCCGAACTCGGCTTCACCATCGTGCAAAAACCGGCTGCTCAGCCCTCCGCCACGGTTCTTCGCCCGGCGCAGTGGTGGAACACCGTCCCGGTGTGGACGCAGGCGGTGGCTGCCATCCTCGTCCTGGCGGTGAGCGCCGCCATTGCCAACGTGCAGGTCACGTCGGGGCCCGACGGGTTTGTGGTGTCAACCGGATGGATGACGCCGGCGGCGGCCCCAACCACCATGGCTGTGCCGGCGGCGGTCGAATCGGGCGCCGAACAGTGGCGAGTCGAGCTGACCATGCTCGAACAGCAACTACGTGAAGAAATTCGCGCCAACCGGGAGACCGGAGTGGTCCGCGCAGCGTCGAGATCTACAGTGGATGACGCGACGGTTCGGCGCGTGCGCGAGTTGCTCGATCTGAGCGAGACGAAGCAGAACCGCGAGCTGGCCCTGCGTGTGACGCAACTGACCCGCGACATGGACATCCAGCGCCGCGCCGACCTGCTCCGGGTCGAACAGGCCATTGGCCACACCGGCGTGGAGATGGCGAAGCAGCGGCAGACGGTGAACTACCTGATTCGGGCGTCGACGACGCCGCAGCGGTAGGGATTTGGTGATTTGGCGATTTGGCGATTTGGCGATTTGACGAAGCGAACAGCGAACAGCAACCATGAACAAACAGATCAGCACGTGGGTCCTCTTGTCGGCGTTGGTCGTGGCGGTGCCCGCCGCGGCGCAAGACGCGGCGACAACGAAGCCGGTGAACTTGAGCGACATACGCCATCACATCTACGTGATGGAAGGTGCGCTCGCGCGGGCTGTTGACTACGGTGCCAAGAACCTGAACCGCGAGATCCTGGCCGTGATGCCGGGGGTGTTCATCCTGGCCGGCGAGGCGCAGGCCCGGGGCGTGTACCTGGACGGCTACGGCGTCTACTTCGACGTGCAGGTGCCGATGATGCGGCAGAGCATGATGTGGAGCCTGCGCACGATGCTCGACCAGGACAACACCGCGCAGCAGATGGCCATCAGCGACATGCGCAAGATCGGCCAGAGCATCACCGACCCCTCCGCTCGCGCGGCCTTCGAACGCTCGCTGAAGCAACTCGAAACCAAGGCGACGCCGAACACGCCGTACGCGCGCACCGCCAATCCGGCCAATCCGCCGGTCTCGACGGGCGTCATCATCCCTGACAGCTCCGCCGGTGGCGTCGGCGCCGCCGCGGCGGCCGGTCTCGCGCCACCGCGGACGCCAGCCGTCGACAAGTCGTGGCTGCAGGATCCGAATCGTGCCTATACCGAGGCCGTGACGCGGGCCCTGGTGGACGCCATCATCGACTACAGCACGCCCATGGCGCTCGGCCCCGACCAGTGGCTTACCGTGGCGGCGCGCGACAACGAAGGCCGCGACACCTTGGCGCCGCAAGATCCGCTCGAGGAAGTGGTGACGATGATCTATCGCATCAAGGGCGCCGACCTGATCGCCTACCGCGCCGGCAAGATCGACCGCGACGAGGCCCGCAAGCGCGTCCAGGTCAGCCAATTCTAAGAGTGGAGGCAACCCTTCAGGGTTGCCTGGGGAACATTCACCGCCGCTGGTGTCTTAGAATAGCGACATGGCATCTCTGCTGACGCGTACGCCGGGGTTGGCTCTCGTGGCCGTGCTGGCCCTGTTCTCTTCCAATTGCGGGTCCTCGGCCGAAGCGGTCGCCGCCCTCGAACCGGTGGATGTCGTCACCGGCTGGTTCGACGATGGCATTATCCAGGGGCAGAAGAACAAGCTGGTGCCCAGCGTCACGCTGAAGCTTCGCAACAAGAGCAACGAGCCGCTGAAGTCGATCCAGATCAACGTGATTTTCCGCCGCGTCGGCGAGCAGGAAATGTGGGGCGAATACTTCGGGTGGGCCATTCCCCGGGATCCGGTGCTGGCGGCCGGCGCTGAAACCGCGCCGCTCGTGATGCGATCGACGTTGGGCTATACCGGCACGCAGCCGCGCATGCAGATGCTGCAGAACAAGGAATTCATCGACGCCAAGGTAGAGATCTTCCTGAAGCAGGGGTCGAAGGTCTGGGCCAAGCTCGCCGAGTACCCAATCGACCGCCAACTCCTCACGCGCTAGTAAAAGAACCTCGCCTATAATTGGCGGCGATGGCGAGCTCCGCAGCATCCTCCACTCTTGAACGCCGCCTCGGTCCCTACGATGCGGCGGCGATCATCGTCTCCAACGTGATCGGCGGAGGCATTCTCTTTACACCGCCGCTGATTGCCGCGGGCGTACCGAATCCCTGGTTGTTCCTGGGTATCTGGCTGGCCGGCGGTGTGCTGGCGTTTTGCGGTGCGTCGGCCTATGCCGAACTTGCTGCGCTCAGACCCAAAGCCGGTGGCGAGTATGTCTACCTGCGGGCCGCATACGGGCAGCTCGCCGGCTTTCTCACGGGCTGGGTGTCGTTCGTGGCCGGCTTCGCCGGAGCGATCGCCGCGACGTCGGTGGTGCTGGTCTTCTACCTCGATCGTTTCTTTCCGGGCGCGGCCGATCACACGCCCTTCTTTGTCATCTCGATTCCGTACTTTCCGCTGACCGTCTCCCGGCGAACGCTGGTCGCCATTGCCGCGGTGGTGGCGCTGTCGTACGTGCACTACCGCGGTGTTGGTCCCGGCCGCCTGCTGATGAACTTTCTCGCCGTGCTCAAGGTGTCGGCGTTGATGATCTTCATCGCCGCCGGGTTTTCGCTCGGTGCTGGTACGACGGCGAACATGCAACTGGTCGCGGGTCCGGTGACGGCCTCGTCGTGGCTGCTGGCGTTGCTGGCGGTGATGTTCACCTATTCGGGCTGGAACGCGGCGTCGTACATGGCAGAGGAGATTCGGGACCCTGGCCGCAACGTGCCGAAAGCGCTGGCCCTCGGCACCGGCGCCGTCATCGTCGTCTACCTGCTGCTGAACGCGCTGTATCTGTATGTGATGCCGGTCGGGGAGCTCGCCAAGGTACAGGGAAGCGTGCTCGATGTCGTGGCCGAAAAGATGCTGGGCCCGGCCGCCGGTCACATCATGGGCGTCGTGTCGATCGTCAGCCTGCTCGCGAGCGTCAGCGCCAACATCTTCGCCGGGCCACGCGTGTATTACGCGATGGCGCGCGACGGCGTGTTCCTGCCGGCGGCGGCGCGCATTCATCCGACTTACCGCACGCCCGCAGTTGCCATTGTCGCGCAGGCGATCTGGGCCAGCATCCTGATCATGTCGGGGTCCGCCGATGCGCTGACGACCTACACCGGCTTTGCAGTCACGCTGTTTGCCACGGTCGCCGTCGCGGCGGTGTTCGTGCTGCGCTCGCGCGAGCCGAACGCCGAGCGCCCGTTCAAGGCGCTGGGCTATCCCTACACGCCCGCCCTGTTCGTCATCGTCGGCACGGCGACCGTCATTAACGGCGTCTATTCGGCGCCCATGACGACGCTGGCGGGGCTGGCGGTGATGGCGGCCGGCATTCCGCTGTACCTCTACTTCGGGCGCAAGAGCGGTTAGTCACACCAAATCACCAAATCACGAGTTCACGAGACCAGGAGATCCGTTTCTTGGTCTCCTGACCTCCAGTTCTCTCTGTGTGAGACACTACAGCGATGGAGACGACGTTCCACGCCACCACGATCCTGGCGGTGCGCCGGGAGGATCGCGCGGTGCTGGCCGGGGACGGGCAGGTCACGCTGGGCAACACCGTCGTGAAGCAGAACGCCCGCAAGATCCGCCGCCTCTATAACGACAGCATCCTCGCCGGCTTCGCCGGGTCGGCCGCCGATTCGTTCGCCCTGTTCGCGCGGTTCGAAGCCAAGCTCGAGCAGTACCGCGGCAACCTCGAGCGTTCGGCTGTGGAACTGGCGAAGGATTGGCGTACGGATCGCGCGCTGCGCCGGCTCGAAGCCATGCTGATCGTGCTCGATCGCAACTCGATGTTCCTGTTGTCAGGGACCGGCGACTTGATCGAGCCGGATGACGGGGTGATCGGCATCGGCTCGGGCGGCGCGTTTGCTCAGGCCGCGGCCAAGGCGCTGGTGCGCAACACCACGCTGACGCCGCGCGAGATCGCCGAGCGGTCGATGATCATCGCCTCGGAAATCTGCATCTATACGAACAGCAACCTCACCATCGAAGAGATTTAATGGAGCGCATGTCGATTCCCTTGCCCGAGCGGTCGTCCACGTTCATCGACTCGCTCACGCCGCGTCAAATCGTCGCCGAGCTCGACAAGTACGTCGTCGGCCAGGCCAAGGCCAAGCGGGCGGTGGCGATTGCCCTGCGCAACCGCTTGCGCCGGCAAAAGCTGCCGGCCGAACTCGCGGAAGACGTGGCGCCCAAGAACATCCTGATGATCGGCCCGACCGGTGTCGGCAAGACCGAGATTGCCCGCCGCCTGGCAAAGCTGGCGCAGTCGCCCTTCATCAAGGTGGAAGCGTCGAAGTTCACCGAGGTCGGCTACGTCGGCCGCGACGTCGAGTCGATGGTCCGCGATCTCGTCGAGCTGGCCGTCAAGATGGTCCGCGATGAGCGGATCGAGGAAGTGCGCGTCAAGGCGGAGCTGAACACCGAAGAGCGGCTGCTCGACTTGCTGTTACCGCCGCGCCCGGCCGCGCCCGATGAAGACCCGGGTCGCATTCGCGACGAAATGCACGGCACGCGCCAGCGCATGCGCGAGCAACTGCGCGAGGGCAAGCTCGACGAGCGGTCGCTGGAGATCGATGTGCAGGAGAAGTCGTTCCCGTCGATCGAATTGATCTCCGGCTCGTCGATGGAAGAGGTCGGCGTCAACCTGCGCGACATGATGCCCGGGTTGTTCCAGGGCCGGTCGAAGCGCCGGCGCGTGACGGTGGCCGAAGCCCGCGCGCGCCTGTCGGCCGAGGAAGAGCAGAAGCTGATCGACATGGAGGCGGTGTCGGCGGCGGCGGTCGAGCGCGTCGAGCAGGCCGGGATCATCTTTGTCGACGAGATCGACAAGATCGCCGGGCGCGAAGGCAGCCACGGCCCGGAAGTGAGCCGCGAAGGCGTGCAACGCGACATCCTGCCGATTATCGAGGGCACCACGGTCAACACCAAGTACGGCATGGTGCGCACCGACCACATCCTGTTCATCGCCGCCGGCGCGTTTCACGTGTCGAAGCCGTCAGACCTGATTCCAGAGCTACAGGGGCGCTTTCCCATCCGTGTTGAACTCGAGGCCCTGGGCCAGGCCGAGTTCGTTCGCATCCTGACCGAGCCGAAGAGCGCGTTGATCAAGCAGTACATCGCGCTGATGGCGACCGAAGGCGTCGACCTGACGTTCACCGAAGACGGGGTCGCCACCATCGCGGAGTACGCCGCCCTCGTCAACGAGCGCACCGAGAACATCGGCGCCCGCCGCCTGCACACGGTGATGGAACGCCTGCTCGACGAAGTGTCGTTCGACGCGCCAACGCTCGAGGACAAGTCGGTGACGATTGATGCGGCCTACGTGCGCCGCATGCTGGCCGATATCGTCAAGAACGAAGACCTCTCCCGCTACATCCTGTGAAGAAGTTCGTTCTGTTGGCCGTGGTCTTGGCCGCCGCGTGTGGCAAGAAGGGGCCGCCGCTCGCGCCGTTCGTGCGGGTACCCGCGCCGGTCGCCAATGTCACGGTGCTACGGATGGGCGACGACGTCTACGTGTCGTTTCCCGTGCCCACCGCGAACGTCGATGGCCAACAGCCGGCCGACATCGCAGCACTGGAGGTGTATGCCATCACCGCGACCAGTCCGCCCGAGACCGATGAACATCGCCAGCTCGCGACGCTGGTGGCGACGCTGCCGGTGCGGCCGATCCTGCCCCCCTCCGCAACTCCCGCCGTTGCGACGGGGGGTAAACCGCTCGCCGGTGGCGACGTGCCCGCCGTACCGCTGCCGCCCAGCATCGATCGGGCGATTCCTGCCGTCGTGCGAGAGACCCTGACGGCTGACACCCGGGTCGCGGTGGAGCTGCCGCCGAAGAAGGGCACGGTGCCCCCGGACGTGTCGGCTGACCAGGAGGTCGTCGTCGGGCCGTTGATCGCGCCGGCACCAACCCAGTTGGCGCGCCGCTACTACTTCGTGGTCGGCGCAAGTCCGCGTGGGCGCAAGGCGCCTGCTTCCGCGCCCGTGCCGGTGCCGCTCGACGCGACCAGTTCCGCGCCGGGGGCGCCCCAGGTCACCATCACGGAGACGGCGATGACCATCACGTGGGCGCCGTCCGCGGATGCGCGCACGGCGACGATTTCTCCTGTTGCTCCGCTGCCTCCCGTTGTTCCGCCCGCGCCGCCACTGTTGGCGGCGAAGTCGCTCGGGTTTCAATCCGAAGCGACCACCTACCATCTCTTCGAGGTGCCCTCGGCGGCGCCGCCGGAAGATCCCCTGGCGATTACGGTGCCGGCCGCACTCGCGCCGCAGCCACTGGCCACGACCACGCACGCGATCGCAAGCGTGACGTTTGGCGTGGAGCGCTGTTTTGTCGCCCGGGCAGTAGAGAAGGTTGCGGGGGCGGTCGTGATGGGGCCGGCATCGCCGAAGACCTGCATCACACCGGCCGACAGCTTCCCGCCGGCGGCCCCGCGGTCGCTGGCGGCCATTGCCGGCGAAGGCGTGATCAGCTTGATCTGGGAGCCGAACACCGAGCCCGACCTGTCGGGCTACCTGGTCTTGCGCGGCAACGCGCCCGGTGACACACTGCGGGCGATTACCGCGGAGCCGGTGGCGGCCACGGCGTATCGCGACACTGCGGCGCGCCCTGGCACGCGCTACGTCTACGTCGTGGTGGCCGTCGATCGGGCCTCACCGCAAAACGTCAGCGCGCAGTCGAACCGGGTCGAAGAGACCGCGCGATAACAATGGGGCCTGCGACCTGCGACTTGCGGTTCAACGACTTCCGTCCGCAAGCCCCAAGCCGCAAGCCGCAAGCCGAGAGGAATATGGATCGCATTTATCGAGTGAAGCAGGGGATGGGCGGGCGCTACGCGGTGGAGCGTGGCGGCAATCTGTACTGGATGCGCGGCGATCTGTTCGGCACCTACGAGCCGGGCGACGAGATTCCAGCCGGGTTGGCGCTCAAGTTTCTGGCGCCCGTGCAGCCGTCGATCGTGGTGTGCATCGGCTTGAACTACAAGGACCACGCCGCCGAGATGAAGAAGAAGCTCCCGGACGAGCCGTTGGTGTTCCTGAAGCCGGCGACGACCGTGATCGGTCCCGACGAGCCGATCCGGCTGCCGGTGTGGGCCGGCCGCATCGAGCACGAAGCCGAGATGGCCGTGGTGATCGGCAAGCGCGCCTCGCAGGTCAAGGCCGCCGACGCGATGGACTACATTCTCGGCGTGACCTGCCTGTGCGACGTGACCGCGCGCGAGCTGCAGGTCACGGACGTGCAGTATTCGCGCGCCAAGGGCTTTGACACGTTTGCGCCCCTGGGGCCGTGCATCGCCGTTGGCCTCGATCCGTCAGCGCTCGCGATCGAAGGCTGGGTCAACGGTGAGAAGCGCCACCACTCGAACACGCGCGAGTTGATCTTCCCGGTCCCGTACCTGGTCGAGCATGTCTCTCGGTTCATGACCTTACAGCCCGGGGATGTCATCACCACCGGCACGCCGTCTGGTGTTGGTCCCCTGGTACCGGGCGACCGCATGATGGTGAAGCTCGAGGGCGTGGGCTCCCTCAGCAACCCCTGCGTATGAACCCCATCGAACGGCTTCGAGAGCGCGAGCGCCTCGCCGAACTCGGCGGCGGCGAAGCGCGGCTCCAGAAACAGCACGAACAAGGCAAGCTCACGGCGCGCGAACGCATGACCCGGCTCTTCGACCCAGGCACGTTCGAAGAGGTCGACAAACTGGTCACGCACCGCTGCCAGGACTTCGGCATGGAGCAGCAGATCGTGCCCGGCGACGGCGTCGTCACTGGCCACGGCCGCATTCACGGCCGCGTCGCCTATGCCTTTGCCCAGGACTTCACCGTGTTCGGCGGCTCGCTGTCGGAAACCAACGCCGCCAAGATCTGCAAGGTGATGGACATGGCGGTGCGCAACGGCGCGCCGGTCATTGGCCTGAACGACTCCGGCGGCGCGCGCATTCAGGAAGGCGTGGCCTCGCTCGGCGGCTATGCCGATATCTTCCTGCGCAACACGCTGGCCTCGGGCGTGGTGCCGCAGATTTCCGCCATCATGGGGCCGTGCGCCGGCGGCGCGGTCTACTCGCCGGCCATCACCGACTTCATCGTGATGGTGAAGCAGACCAGCTACATGTTCGTGACCGGCCCCGACGTGATCAAGACCGTCACGCACGAAGACGTCACCAAGGAAGAGCTTGGCGGCGCGATGACGCATAACGAGAAGAGCGGTGTCGCGCACTTCGCCGTCGAAGACGATGCGGAATGCCTCGCGCTGGTTCGCGAGCTGCTGTCGTTCATGCCCGGCAACAACCTCGACGATCCGCCGCGCAAGCCCACCGGCGATCCCGAAGACCGTGTCGACGACCTCCTCGACACGCTGGTGCCCGCATCGCCCAACCAGCCGTACGACATGCTGGACCTGATCCACACCATCGCGGACGATGGCTATTTCCTGGAAGTGCATCAGCACTATGCCCGCAACCTGCTGGTGGGCTTCGCCAGGCTCGGCGGGCGGCCGGTGGGCATTGTCGCCAATCAGCCCGCCTACCTGGCCGGCACTCTCGACATCAACGCCTCGGTCAAGGGCGCGCGATTCGTCCGCTTCTGCGACGCGTTCAACATCCCGCTGATCACGTTCGAGGATGTGCCGGGGTTCCTGCCCGGCACCGTGCAGGAATACGGCGGCATCATCCGCCACGGTGCGAAGCTGCTCTATGCCTTCGCCGAAGCGACCGTGCCGAAGATCACGGTGATTACGCGCAAGGCGTACGGTGGCGCCTACTGCGTGATGGCGAGCAAGCACCTCCGCACCGACTTCAACTACGCGTGGCCGAGCGCGGAGATTGCCGTCATGGGCGCCGAGGGCGCTGTCAACATCCTCTACAAGCGCGAGATCGAAAAAGCCGCCGACCCGGCCGCCATGCGCGCCCAGAAGATCGCCGAGTTTCGCGAGCGATTCGCCAGCCCCTACGTCGCCGCCGAGCGCGGCTATGTCGATGAGGTAATTCTGCCGAGGACGACGCGCGCCAAGCTGGTGCAGGCGCTGGCCACCCTCGATCACAAGCGCGAGAAGAATCCCCCGAAAAAACATGGCAACATTCCGCTCTAGCCTGGTCGTCGCGTTCGTCTTCCTGAGCCTGGCGTACGCGCGCGCCTGAGGTGATGGCGCAACAGGAGATCGAGCACGTCTCGCCGAGGCGCGATTCGGTTGGCGCCCAGCCCAAGGAGTTCGCGTGGACCGCCAGGTGGCCTATTCAGGACGCTCGGCGTTCGTCGTGCTGAAGTAGCGGATACTTTGTCGCCCCCGCGCGGTCGTCTTCGACATTGACGGCACCCTCGTTGACAACATGGCGCTGCACGCCGAAGCCTTCGCGGTGTTCCCGCGGCGCCACGGCTTGCCGCCGCTGACGCCGGAGGATCGCGCCCGCCTTGATGGCCGGTGCCACAGCGAGATCTTTCCCATCCTGTTCAACCGCGAGGTGCCGCGCGACGAGTGGCAGGCCTACGAAGCCGAGAAGGAAGGCCGTGACCACCAGCTTCGATGCGGCGCATTTCGCCGGATTGCAGCCGCCGCCGATCGCGGTGTGCGCCGACTTCGACGTCTTTCTCCAGCATTACTTCTCGTAGCCGCGCCGCTATGTGGCCGTCCCGGGCCGCCCGACCCTGTCATCCCACCGTTCGCCCGGTTCGCGTGAACGCCCGGTGGCCGCGGTTCGTCGCAGTAGATGGTCCGCCGCCTCGATCGCCCGCCTGCCAGTTCCACCTCTAACTGATAGAATCGTAAGCGGTTCGGTCTGATGAAGAAGATCCTGATCGCCAATCGTGGCGAGATTGCCGTGCGTGTGATCCGGGCGTGCCGCGACATGAGCATTGCGACGGTGGCCATCTATTCGGACTGCGATCGTGCGGCCCTGCACGTGCGGCTGGCCGATGAAGCCTGGCCGGTCGGCGCGAGCCCGCCTCGCGAGAGCTATCTGCGCATTGACGCCATCATCGACGTGGCGAAGAAGTCCGGGGCTGACGCGGTCCATCCCGGTTATGGCTTTCTCGCCGAGAACAAGGATTTTGCCGCGGCCTGCCGCGATGCCGGCCTGGTGTTCATTGGTCCCACGCCCGAAGCCATTACATTGATGGGCAGCAAGACCGCGGCGCGCCAGGCGGCGATCAAGGCCGGTGTGCCGGTCGTACCGGGAACGGAAGAGCCGCTCAGCGAGCAGACCTCCGATGCCGACGTGCGGGCCGTGGCCGAGCGCATCGGCTATCCGCTGATGTTGAAGGCCGTGGCAGGTGGCGGCGGCAAGGGCATGCGCATGGTGTCGTCGGCGGCGGAGCTGCCGGCCGCCTTGCGGGCGGCACGGTCCGAAGCGCAGTCGGCGTTTGGCGATGGCGCCGTGTATCTCGAGCGCCGGATCCTTGCACCGCGTCACATCGAAGTGCAGTTGCTCGGCGATCATCACGGCACCGTGCTTCCGTTCGTCGAGCGCGAGTGTTCCATTCAGCGGCGCCATCAGAAGGTGGTGGAGGAGAGCCCGTCGCTCGCGGTCTCGCCCGAGTTACGCCGGCGCCTGACGTCGGCCGCCGCCGCCGTGGCGAAGACCGTCGGCTATACCAATGCCGGGACGATCGAATTCCTGCTCGACAGCGACGGGTCCTTCTATTTCCTCGAGATGAACACACGGCTCCAGGTCGAGCATCCCGTCACCGAAATGGTCACCGGCGTGGACCTGGTGCAATGGCAGATTCGCATCGCGCGCGGCGAACGGTTGGACCTGGATCCCGAGTCGTTGCTCACGCCCATGGCGCATGCGATCGAATGCCGCATCTACGCGGAGGATCCCGACAACGGGTTTCTGCCGTCACCCGGCCGCATCCAGGGCCTGCGCGTGCCGCACGGCCCGGGGGTCCGCGACGACAGCGGCGCCTACGAAGGCGGCGAGGTGCCCATCTTCTACGACCCCATGATCTCCAAGTTGATCACGTGGGGCGAGACCCGCGATCACGCCATCGCGCGCATGAAGCGGGCCCTGGCGGAGTACGAGGTGCGCGGCATTCGCACCACGATTCCGTTTTCCAATGGCTCCTGGACGACGAGGACTTCAAGGCGGCGCGGTTTGACACGACCTTCATCGATCGCAAGATCGGCGCGCCGGGCAGCGGACCGTTGCAGGCGATCGATGCCGCGCACGAAGAGCTCGCCGTGGTCGCCGCCGCTGTGCATCTGTTCACCCGGCCAATGATGACGCCGGCCGCGGCCGAGCCGCCTGTCAGTGTGTGGAAGCAGGCCGGCCGGGTCGAGGCCCTGCGATGACATTTGAGATTCTCGCGGGCAACACGGTTCGCCAGGTCACGGTCGCGCGTAACGGTCCGCTGCTGCACGTCGTCGTTGACGGGCGCACGCTGGTCGTGGACGCGAGGCGGGTGGGCGACATGGCGTTGTCGCTGCTGGTGGCTGCGGAGGGCGACGCCACTCCGGTGCGGAGCGTCGACGCCGGGTTGGCGGCCCAACGCACTGCCGGTGACTTCGACGTGCACCTCAACGGCCGCACCATTCCGGTTCAGGTCCGCCAGGCCGGCGGCTTTGGACGTCAGAAGAAGGCCGGCGCCGCGCCGGGAACCGGTCCGCAGCGCATCACCGCGCCCATGCCCGGCAAGATCGCGCGAGTCCTCGTGAAAGCCGGCGACGAGGTGAAGGCACGGCAGGGCCTGGTGGTCGTGGAGGCCATGAAGATGGAGAACGAGCTGCGCGCCGCCCGTGACGGCCGCGTGTGCGAGGTGTCGGTCGTGGAAGGGCAGTCGGTGGACGCCGGCGCGATCCTGTTGGTTGTGGAGTAGCGGCCGCCGATGACGCAGGCGCCGGAATGCCAGGGCCGCAGATGACACAGACGACGCCGATCACCAGCCGGCTGCGTTCCGCATTCACGTGGCTCTATCGCTTCGCGCGCCGGTTTGCGCTCGTCATCGGGATCGTCGTGGCCGTCGTCGTTGTCTCCACCCTTACCATCGACCTGGGCCCGGCCCTCCGTGCCCGGGCTGAGTCCGCGGGCCGCAACTGGTTCGAACGCGAGCTGACCATCGGCCGCCTGGGTGTCCACCTCGGGCGCGGCCGATTCGTGATTGAGGACCTGCGCATCGGGGGCATGTTCCCCGGCGAGCCGCCCTGGCTCGTGGCCAAGCACATCGAGGTGTCGCTCACGTGGGGCGCGCTGTTCGGCAGGGAGATCCTGCTCGACGACATCGAAATGACCGACTGGCGCATGGTCGTCGAGTCGTTTCCCGACGGCCGGCAGACGTTTCCGCGTGTCACCGGGCCGCCGCGAGCGCCACGCACCGGGCCGCGCCTGGTGGTCACGACCCTGCAGTACGTGCGCGCGCATCGCGGCGAGCTGGTCGTGAACGACTACGGGTCGGACTGGTTTGCGGTGGCGCCCAACCTGGATGTCACCGTCGCGAAAGTTGGCCAGTACCGCGGCACGTTAAAGTTCAGCGGTGGCACCATTGCCATCCAGAAATACGTGCCGATGTCCGCCGACCTGAGCGCGGCGTTCAAGCTGGTCGACGGCAAAATCGTGTTCGACCGCATCGACCTCGTCACCGACGGCGCGGTGTCGCAGATCACGGGTGTAGTCGATCCCGCGCAGTGGCCCGAGCAGCTGTACCAGGTCAAGTCACGCGTGCAGTTTCCGCGCATGCGCGAGATCTTCTTCGCCAACGACAGTTTCAGCCTGTCCGGCGAGGGCCTGTTCGCGGGCACGTTCCACATGTTCAGGGACGGACGCGAGTTGAAGGGGGACTTCACCAGTACCGTGGCGGGCGTGAACGACTACCGGTTCCCCAACCTGGCCGGCTCGCTGGTGTGGGTGCGCGATCGCATGGAAGTCACGCGCGCGACCGC
>JBCKZH010000022.1:0-39061 GCA_038919385.1 Vicinamibacterales bacterium
GCCTGATACATCGCCGTCGAATGCCAGTGCCCGATGGCCAGATAGTCTAGGGCGGCACGCACCGCCGCATCGCGCGGGATCGGATAGTCCGGCTCCTCCTGCTGCACCCCTTCGACCGTCCCGTGCGCCAGCCCGACGCGAATCCCGCGTGACGGGCCTGCGGGAATCCACGCGGTCGGATCCTTACCGGAGTGCTGCTCTCGCGCAGGACACGGGAAGAGCGTTCCGCCCGGGACGTCGAGCGGTGTTTCTTCGCATAACACGTGTACGTTGTCATGCGATCGCCACACCGGATGCTCCCACACCGACCCTGGCATGAACGGATCGTGATTGCCGGGAATCACGTAAACCGGCCCGCCAAATCCGGCCAGAATATCCGCGACCTTCTGCACGAGCACACGCTCGACGCCGTTGTCCTCAAATGTGTCCCCGCAGACGACGACAAATTCCACCGCCGCTCCGCGCGCCGCCTCAATCACGCGCCGCGCCGCGTCCAACCTCGCCTCGCGCACTCGCACCCCCGCCGCGCCCACATGAGCGGCTCGCATGCCAATCTGCCAGTCTGCGGTGTGAAGGAACTTCATGGCTCCACGAGCCGAGTCAAAGGGATGACGGACACCTGCTCCGGCACAACTTGGACAGCCGTAAGATTTGCCTCTTGGCTGAGCGGTCCTCTAGGGCGGGGTGATCTTGGGCCATGAGCGACGGGAACTCCAAGAATATCAGGGAGGGGTAAGCCTTGGTCAACGAAGGTCTGATGGCCGGCGTTTGGCACTGGAAGTGATGTGCCTGCTCTGTTCACCGCTCTTGTGTGCGCCAACGCTTCACGATCGCGTCCACGTCGAGGTCATCCGGTCCGTCCTTCCACTTGCCGTAGAAGTCGATGTCATCGCTGTTGGGCGTCGGATTCGGCTTGTCGAACTGAAGCCGAGTAGGGAGCGGGACGGCCTCACCCAGCCCAGTGCTTCGCCTCTCGCCAAGCCCGCAAGAACGCTGACCAAGTCCCCCTCGCTCTCGGGAACAAGTCTGCGGATATAGGCCTGATCGTCTGGGTTTGTGATTCGCAGGCAGATGAACGTCCCGCACTGCGCGAGGACCGTCTCGGAAACTTCGTGGGGCCGCTGACTGACGACAGCCAAGCCAACCCCGTACTTGCGCCCCTCCTTCGCGATCCGCTCCATCGACTTCCGCGAGCCGGGGTGCGGCGGAGTCCGTGGTTCCCCGCCAGCCATGCGTCTAAGACTCGATGTCGTCCCACATCGAGAACGCGTGTTCCAGTGCCATGTAGGGATCCAGTATGTCTATTCCGTGTTTCTCCTCGTCAGTCATCTTGTGACCGTCACGTTCATAGAGGCGGCGATGCTTATCCCGATGTTTCCACTGCGATAACGGAGGGTCGGTGTCTAGTCCGAGATGACGATGAACGCTCGTCAGAAGGTAATGCGCGCCGCGAGGTAGCTCAACTGCTTGAATACCCGCATAGGGTTGTGGCAAGTACTCGATTGACATCTTACCGATGCAGATTGGAATGACGGGCCTCTTCGAAAGCCAGACCGCGCCGGCCTCGAAGTTCACCCACGCACGATTGATTGAGCGCTCGCTAAGCAGCAACAGGAGAACCTCGCAGCTCTCCAGAGCGTCTCTGATTCGGTCTAGCCAGACATGCCCGGCAAGGACCTGCGTCGTATCAGCCGACAAGAACACTCTTTCTTCGAGTTTCAGGACCGAGGTCAGCATGCGCTGAACCGCTTCGGCAATGTCCTTGTCCTCGTGGACATAACTGACGAAAACTCTCGCCGCCGATGCGCTCAATGCTTCATCCTCTCGTCAGTGACATCCGGCGCGTCATATCGGTGGCACGAGGTGTTTTGTCGCGAAGTGTTCAGAATCTCGAAAGCCTGCGGCGGCTCAAGGCTCAATGGTTTCAATATATGCATACCGCTTGAAGTCGTCGCCAGCAACCGCGCCTGCACTTCGAGCACGCGCCGGTAGCTGACACGATACCCGAAGATCGGAGGCGTCACGAGCTGATCCATCCTCTACTCATACGCCCGTCAGCGATGAGCGACCTTTGCGTGTCAGCGCGACGGCGTCTCCGGTCCGCAGAAAGTCCTCCTGCGTCACCATTCCGAATTGCAGAGCTTCGTCGTGCGGGGCGGCGCTGTTTTTGGAATTCGCCTTACGTTCACGCTTGTTCCAAGATTGTCTCCAAAGACAACAACTAACACTTGACAGATCAATTGATTGTTCGTATATTGTCTCCATGGAGAGACAAGAACAATGACTAATATATCAGGGACATCCAAGAAGACGGCAATCCGCAAACGGCTGCGGGCGATTGCAGAAGAAACACTGCGACGGCAGGGGTGGAATGTGGAGCGCGTGGCGGGAGCAGGTACGAGTGTTCGCAAGATCACCAAGGACGGCGCTTCCAGGAAAATCACGATCCGCACGACCCAAGACACCTGGATCGCCTTCCCGCGCACGTCGGACGACAAACGCTGGAAGACTCTGAATGACGTTGACGCCGTTGTTGCCGCGTCAGTGGACGATCCGAGCAACCCGCAATTTGCGCTGATACACATGCTGGACGGGGACGATATGCGCAAACGGTTCGATCGCGCCTACGAGGCACGGCGCGCCGCAGGACACACGATCCAGGTCGGGCGCGGCGTCTGGCTCTCGCTGTACCGCGAGGAAGGCAATGACCCGATTCAACTTGTTGGAGCCGGTGCGGGGAACGTGTATCCGCCGCTCGACCGAGTGCGAATGAATGGTGGCAGTGCCGTTGTAACGTCGGTGGACGAACCCAATAACCAACTCGCCGACGGGCCGCTGACGATCGCGGAGGCGAAACGCAGACTGGCACAGACGCTCGGCGTCGATCCGTCCAGCATCAAGATCACGGTGGAGGCGTAGGCGGATGGCGAAATGCAAGCACGGTTTGGATTCGCGATTCTGCGGGGCGTGCGCGAATCCAAACCGATCACGGGCCGCGAAGCGCCTCCTCGTTCAGCAGCGCGCAGCATCGCACAACCCGCCGACGGCGGTTGAGCGCGAGGCGTACGAAGCTGTCTACGCGTATGAAGAGGCGGCGACCCAACTGAACCGCCGAACGACGAGGGCGACTCGAACGTGGCCTGTGATTGCGAAGAAGGGTGTCATCGCGGCGATCGATGGAATCGTCACGCGAAAGACTGAGACGCCCGCCTACCGCATGCTCGCGACGATGGGCATGGAAGACATGTCCTTCGAGGCGGTGGTGTTGCGACACACGGAGGCGTTCACGACGAAGGCCATCGTCGCCTCAACAGCGAGACTATCGACGCGCTAACTCGCTAGTCGTCGCCGAGCCAGCTCGCTCGGCACGTTCGAGCCTTCCTAAGCACCGTAGACTGCGGCGTAAAGTTCCTGGCACCGACGAGTATCGAATAGCAATTCCTTCGCACCGTCGATGTCCTCATCGGCAACTGTCTTTGGCAGCAAGCCAACCACAAGCGTGGAACACAACGTCACGCGTCGGCCCAACTCGTAGAGACACTCGCGCAAGTGTTTTTCTTTCAGACGCGGCCCCCACTGTCCCTCCCTCACCGGGTGCCGCTGTGAGTCAACATAAGGACCGTTCTCGGACCCAGAGCCCATCAACGCGTCACCGAGCACATCAAACACCGCCCATTATGCGCGGCGACTGGCTCTGGCTGTCGCGAGGGATGTAGGCGTGGGCCTCCTCGCACATGAGAAGGAGGGAACTCGCGGTATTTTGGGTTCCAGTAGTTGAACTCGAACGCCAAGCGGCCAATCTGCGCTGCCACCGTGGGGGAACGTCGAACGGCACCGACGATAGGTCGATTACGGTGACGGCCGCCTTTGGAGTCCCGAGACCGACAAAGTCCCGCAGGAGAGATGGGAGCGACGCGGAGTCCTTGCGAACCTTCGGTTTCAGCAGGAAGTCGTAGCGGATGTCGTTGAGTTTGCTATCGAGCCGCATCAGAAAGTTGTCGAACTTTCCGGTCAAGGTACCTTTATCGCCTCTGCGTGCCCGAGCAGGGGCACTGTGAATGTCGTGCTGCCGTGGGCTTCAGCCATCTCGAGCGCAGTCCGATGCCGGCAGCTCAAGAAGTTCGAGAGATCAGTCGCCGAGAGCTCGATCCCGTTGGTCCCGTGGCGCATGATCACCCGACGGTAATCGGCACGAGCGTCATCGTGTCGTTTCCGAAGATATCGATCACCTTCACCGCGATCGTGTAGCGCCCAGGTTTTTCGTAGATATGGGGCGCTGTCGTCAGTTCCAGTTCACGCTTCTGGCGCGTGCGGAAGCTCTGCCACTCGTTTTCGAAAATGTATGCACCAGTCCAGCGCTCTTCGAACTCGGTCGCCAGCAGCTCAAGGTCGCGCTGGGCGGGCTCCTGGCCGGGCAGGTGGCCCTGCACCGTGTTGACGCCTGCGCCTTTCGGCACCTTGATCATTTCCTTCCGGCTCTCGTAGTTGAAGTCCACCGCCCAGTAGTCCACCCAGTCGGTCCAGTGCTTCGTGAGAACGGCTCGGCTAACGACGCCCTGCTTGTCCTTGCTGATCTTAATGAGCTTGCCGGCCTCGCAGACAACTTCGCTCTTGCCTTCCTTTATCTCGGCGGCGATGGCGTCGGCCAGGCCCTGTGAGTAGAAGGCGGAGAAGTCGGTCAGCTCCATCGCCAGAGTGAGCGGATTCTTCCCGTCGAATCTCGGCGTGACCTCGATGTACGCCACGTCGTGGAAGCGCACCTGGCCCCGCTCCACGGCTCGCTTGTCGAAGACCTCGGGCGGAATGGTCTTCGGGACGAGATCGATACCCTTCTGTTTCGCCTCGTCCAGTACGGCGGGGAACAGGCCCATCTCGAACTCGAACGCCAGCACGTCCACGCGCGTGGCCCCGCGCTTGCGGCACTCGGTGATGACTTCTTCCACGAACAACCGGCCGACGGGCAGGTTGATGGGGCCGACGACCACGAGCCGCGCGCCGCTCTTGCCGTGGAAAAAACCGGCGTCCAGAAGCGGCTCGGCGCGATACGCCTTCAGAATCAGATCGCGGAATTCCTGCTCCCGGCGGGCGAGCGCCTGTTCCTTCTTCTTGCCGGTGAGCCGGCCGGAGACGTTCAGGTAGATCTGACGCTCGTAGCGGCCCAGGTTCAGGACCTCGAACGCGCGGAACGTCTCGTCAACAGCCTTCCGCTCGCGCTGCACCTGGATGAGCCGCTTGCGGGTGGTGTGAATGGCGAACTTGCCGAGGTCCGTGACGATCCACTTACGTCCCAGCTTCTCGGCAACGGCTGCCGTCGTGCCGCTGCCGCAGAAGAAGTCTGCGACCAAATCCCCCTCGTTGCTGCTAGCTTCGAGAATGCGTTCGAGTAGGACCTCGGGTTTTTGCGTGGGGTAGCCGAGTAGTTCCTGGGAAATGGGATTCACTCCAGGCAGGTCATCCCAGATTGTTTGGATCACCGTGCCTTCGGTATCGTCGAGATACTGTTTGATGTTGGGCTGGCCCGTTGATGCGAAGACGATCTTCCCGGTCTTCAGCCCTTCATCTATCCGCTCCTGACTCCATGCCCAATGTCTGCCAGATGGTGGAGAAATCAATCTGTCACCGAACTGTCGCGCTGGCCCGGCCCCTTTCCCTGACAACGTCACGAGGCGAAACTGTTTCCCGGTGCTATCGACGCTGCCGTAGTGCGATTTGATGTAGGACTCAGCGTGGGGCTTTGTAAGCTTGTTAAAAATGAACCGGTCGGATTTCGTCCACAGAAGCACCGTGTCATCCACGATTCCGAACTTGTTGCCGCCGCTATGGGCGAAGATGCGCTTCCACACAATTTGGTTTAGCTGCCGGTCGCGTCCAAACACTTCATCCAACGCAAAACGTATGTGGCTATTCACTCGCCAGTCGCAATGGACGTAGATGCTCCCCTCATCGTGCATCAAGTCGCGCATGAGAATCAGCCGCTCGTAGATCATCGCGATGAAGGAATCGGCACCGCGGCCCCAGGTGTCGCGGTAGGCGATCTGCTCCAGAAGGTTCGGCTCCTTGTGGAACGTCTCGCCGCCAATCTCGATGTCCATGCTGAAGTCGGCGCCGACGTCGAACGGCGGGTCGATGTAAATGAGCTTCAGCCCGCCCGCATCCTCGATTTGACGACGGAGCGCGCCGGACTTGAGCGACGACAGAATCAACTTGTTGTCGCCCCAGATCAGTTTATTGGTCCACCCCTCGAGCTGCCGGCCGCGGATGTCGAAGAGCGCGGCCTGCTCGTCGCCGATTTCCTGGCGCGGCTCGTCGATGTGCTCGAGCGTCTGGAAAGGAAGGACGGCCGTGCACACCTCGCGCGTCTTGCCGTTCCAGACCAGCTCCACCTCCCGCTTGTCCTGAAACAGGAGGAAGCGATACTTCTCGGGAAGCGGCTTACCCTCGTTGATCAATTTGATCAGGTCGCGCTTCTCGGCGTCGGACAGTTCGTATCCGTCGGTCTGCGGCCGGTTCATGCTCACGATTGATACTCGCTGAAGCTTGCTGCCAAGGCGGCCATCGTCGGCGGAGGATGCCGCTCGAAGCCCTCCTGGTCCACGAAGACGAATCGGTACGTGATGCCGTCCTCGGCCGCACTGGCCGTTGTAGCGTCGGCGCACCACTGGCCGAGGCGTTTCATCTTCTGCGGCACGTCGATTTCCACGCGTCCTTTGGTTTCGATGATCCACACCGTCCCATTCGTGGTGCGGACGATGAAGTCGGGCGTGTAGTTGGAGAGATCGCCGTCGGCCTTGACATAGTCGAGCTTGAAGCCGATCGCGAAGTAGTTCTTGGAGAACGCCGCAACGTCCGTGGCTGCCTCCAGAAAGGCCGCGAACGACAATTCAAAGCCGCCCGAGTGCGCCTCGCCCACGATCTTGTTGAAGATCGATTTCGTCGCGGCCAGATACGGACGATGGTCGGTTCGGAAGGGACGCGTCTCCCGCAGACGGATGCGATCTTCGATGCGCGTAGTGCCGGCATCCTGAATGGTCAGCGTGTTGATCGCACGCTTGAACGAGTCGAACAAAACCTTGCCCACCTCGGGTTCGGAGAGGTTACGCAGCAGCACGGGGTCCTCAAGATTCACCGGCGATCCGTCGAACAGGTGCTCGCGGATGAAGGTCTTCACCTTTCCATAGAGCACGTCGTAGCCTCCGACGAGCCGCAGCTCCTTGAGTAGCTGCCGCGCGAAGAACGCGACGACGGAGCGGTAGTCGGCCGGACCGGAGCCATCGAGCAGGATGGTGTGGTGGATCTCGGCATCCAGCATCAGCTTAAAGACGATCTCGCGCGTTTCTTCCTCTGTGAACGGCTTCATCGGCAACTTGCGGTTCCCCAGCACGCCGGGATCAAGGGCGTCGAGGTCCTTGAAGTCCCGGTGGAAGCGGCGCGTGAGGCGTGGGAGCGCGATGTCGAGCGTGTCGAGATCCTTGTCCGGGTTCTCGGCGTCAATTTCGACGATGAGCGAGTCCAGGCGGGTTGTGCCACTACCCATCGGCACGCGTTCGAAACTGACGCCTTCGCTCTGGATTGATTCGACGAAGTCCATGAACGCCGGCGTCCCCATCACCGAAACCGTTTCCTGGGCGTCGGTGCCGAAGTACATCCGGCGAAGACCTCGTCCGAGGGTCTGTTCCGGAAGAATGTTGCTCTTCGCCACGTAGGCGCGCAGACCCACGATCGTCGTAACGTTGCGGACGTCCCATCCCTCTTTCAAAACGAGCACCGAGACGATGGCCTTGTACGGAGACTTCCAGGAATCGATCTCGTTGGACTGTTTCCGCAGCTTTTCGAGCGCTTCTTTGTTCTTGCCCGATGCAGCTTCCGAGATTTCCCCGTTGTTCTTGGTGTGGATCACCAGCACGGCACCCTGCAACTCTGGGCAGATCTTCTCCAAGTACGCTCCCACATCGTCGCAGTTTCTGGTGTCGTCCACCATCACGAAGAGCACGGCCTTCTTGCCGAGCGGCTCGTGTTCGGCGTAGCTCTTGCGCCACTCCTCGACGCCAAGCCGAAGATAGTCGTCGTACTTCTCCGTGAACAATGCGCTCGTCGCTTCTGTCAATTTCGCGCGGCTTGCCGCGTCGGGAAGCACCGGATGCTTGACGACGTTCTGGTGGATGGCCTCGACGAGCGGGTAGTCGGACACCGTTTGAACGAAGATCGCGCCGCTGTCGTGCCGCGGCGTGGCGGTGACGTCCACCTGGAGCGCAAGCCGGCGGTCCTTTTGCAGCATCCGGTGATGGATGTCCTGGATGGACTTGAACCACGCCATCTTCGGGTTGTGGATGTGGTGCGCCTCGTCGTTGAAGACGGCGAGTTCTTCGACGTCCCGGATGATCTCGCCGAGGTCGGTCTTGCTGTCGGTGGTCCGGCCAACGGGCTTCGGGCCGAATGGATCGAGGAAGTAGTCGCGCAGGTCCTCGTCTTCCAGCGAAGGATCGCTGACGTCGCCGAGGAACACGCGATGGATGTTGGTCAGGAAGATGTTACCCGTCTCCCGAACGGTCCGGACCTCGTCCTGAATATGCAGCGTCACCTGGAAGTCGTCGCGCCAATTCCGACCGTCGTGGCCGTTGGCGGGAAGCACAGGATCGTTGAAGAAGATGCGCAACCCGTCGAAATCCGCCCGGAGCCGGTCGAGGACGATGATGTTCGGGGCGATGACGAGGAAGTTGCGAGAAAGCGTCGAGTCGGGCTCGTACAGCTTGTGAAAGAAGCTCCAGGCGATCAGCAGGGAGAGGACCTTGGTCTTTCCCGCGCCGGTCGCCATCTTGAGCACGTAGCGCGGCCATTCTTCATCGAACATGCCGGAGGACACGGCGCCGGAGGCGTCGAATCGGAGCAGGTCGAACTTGTCCCTGGCCCGGCGCACGTCGTAGAGCCAGATCAGCGTTTCCACAGCCTCGCGCTGGGCAAAGTAATAGCGGAACGGAGAGAGGGAACCGTCGGCGCTTTCGAGCAGATGTTCGGTTTCAAACCACCAGCGCAGCAGGCTCACGGAGGTCGCCGATCCGCCGGCATAGCGCTTCTGCCGCCACGCGTAGACTTCCTCGCGAATCTTGGCGACGAGCGGTGGGAGCAGCTTCTCGTACGCGGTGCTTCGGAGCGTCTCGTCGGCCGGGAACCAGCGCTGGGACGGGACAAGCGGCGCGTAGGGCGACGTCGGGAACTCGGGATGCAATGCCATCGGTTCAGGTTGGCATAACCATAGTCTGAAACCCCGCCTCAGCGTCCCCCACGGATTTCCCTCGTCGGGTGACTATGGGTGCGGACTGAGAGCACCTGGATCGTTGCGATTTGCCCATGGCGCGTACAACAACTGGGGCCAGTACGCGTTCAAGTTCATGGAGGATTTTACGGTCCCGACTATTCTCCGGACAGCTCTTCGACGTCAACGTGGTATGCCATGCTTACGGCGCAATCGGTTGAACACCTGCCGGGCGGGCTTGGTGCGGCCGGCCTTCACGTCGGCCAGCCCGCGCTGAATCCCCTCGATGGCCTCCAAGCGGTCGAGAAGAGTCTGGTAGGCGGCGGCGTCCTGAACGACGACTTCGGCCTTCCCGTTGATGGTCAAGACCAGGGGATGACCGGTCTTCCGCAGACGAGCGAGCAGCTCGACCGTGTTGCGCTTGAAGTCGCTGAGCGATCGAATGTCGTTGGCCAGATCAAGCATGAGAAGTGCCTCATCAAATTCGCATTGAATGTGGTGATTATATGGCGTCACGGGAGTTCGGCGGCGTCCGGCTCGTCCGAACAGACGTCTCGCGTGCTAAACGCGGCCACCGATTAGACGCAGATTCGCACAGATTCGGCATCTAATCGGTGGCTGTATTCTTATCGTCTAATCTGTGGCCATGGCCAAGCTGATCTTCTTCTGCGGCAAGATGGCCGCCGGCAAGTCCACGCTCGCGAAGGACCTGGCCGCGCGCGAGCGCGCCGTCGTCTTGAACCAGGACGAACTCCTCGACCGTCTCTTCCCTGGAGAAGTGATTGACGTCCCCAGCTATCTCAAGTGTTCCTCGCGATTGAACAGCGCGATCGGGCCGATCGTACGCTCGCTGCTGACCCTTGGCACCTCGGTCGTGCTCGATTTTCCCGGCAACACCCGATCGCAGCGGGCGTGGTTTCGGGAACTGTTCGAGCGGGCCGGTGTTGAGCACGAACTGCATTTCATCGATGCTCCCGATGCCCTGTGCAAGCGTCAGTTGAAGGAGCGCAGTAAGCATCTGCCACCGGGCACGCCGTGGACGTCAGAGGCGGAGTTCGACATGATCATGGCCCACTTTCTGCCTCCAACAGAGGATGAGCGGTTCAACGTCATCCGACACCACCGCGATGCGTGAAACCGATCTGTACGAACCGATCAAGCGCTTCCTCGAGCAGCAAGGCTACGAGGTCAAAGCCGAAATCGGCGCGGCAGACATCGTCGGCGTCCGTAGGAACGAGCCGCCACTGATCGTCGAGACCAAGACCGGGTTCTCGCTGTCGTTGTTTCACCAAGGCACCGAACGGCAAGCGATCACCGACCTGGTCTACATCGCCGTGCCGCTCGGCTGCGGCCAGGCCGCCAGGAAGGCGCTACAGCGGAACCTGAAGCTGTGCCGGCTGCTCGGACTCGGTCTGCTCACGGTGGGCCCGCGCAATCCGCAGGTGCAGGTGCATGCCGACCCCGGTCCCTATCGGCCACGCCAGTCAAAGGGCAAGAAGACCCGGTTGCTGGGAGAGTTCGTTCGCCGGGTTGGCGACCCGAATGTCGGCGGCGCCACGCGCAAGGGCCTGGTGACCGCCTATCGCCAGGAAGCGACGCGCTGCGCCCAGTTCCTGTGCGAGCACGGTGCCACCAAGGCCGCCCTCGTCGCGAAAGGCACCGGGGTGCCTCACGCCCGACGAATCATGGCCGACAACCACTACGGATGGTTTCAGCGCCTCGGGAGCGGTATTTACGACCTCACTCCGGAATACAATCTAAGGTTGGATGACGGAACCGGTCATTGTCCCTCGGGCTGAGCACCCGATTTCGCGGCGGGACATCGATGCCGATGCTCTTAAAGTGCTCTATCGCCTGCACGAATCGGGCTACGCCGCCTACCTGGTCGGCGGCAGCGTCCGCGACCTGCTGCTCGGCCGACGGCCCAAGGACTTCGACATCGGCACCTCGGCCCATCCCTATCAGGTCAAGAAACTCTTCCGGAACTGTTGGATCATCGGCCGCCGCTTCCGCCTGGCCCATGTCAGGTTCGGCCTGAAGGCCATCGAGGTGGCGACGTTCCGCAAGAACATCCCCGCTGGCAGTGAAGGCGAGCCGGCCGAGGCACTGCCACCGCCACACTCGTCGGCCGAGGCCGCCGACCTCCTGATCAAGCACGACAACACGTTCGGCACGCCGGAAGAGGACGCCTTCCGCCGCGATTTCACCATCAATGCGTTGTTCTACGACGTGGCCACGTTCTCGATCATCGACTACGTGGGAGGCCTGCAGGATCTCAAGGACGGGCTGATCCGCTGCATCGGCGACCCCAACGGTCGCTTCCAGGAAGATCCGGTCCGCATGCTGCGCGCCATCGTGATGGCGTCGCGCCTTGGCTTCAGGATCGACGAGCCGGTGGTGAAGGCGATCGCGACGCACCGCCAACTGATGGCCACCGCATCGCCGGCGCGCTTGATCGAGGAGTACTACAAGATTCTGCGCTCGGGCGCGGCGGAAGCGACCTTTCGTGCGCTCGCCGAGCATCGCCTGCTCGAGCCCGTCACGCCCGAGATTCAGCGCGGCGCGAAGAACGTGGCGCTGTGGGAAGGCCTCGCCGCCCTCGACGCGTATCGCCGCAAGTTCGAGTCCGCGCCGGCAACACTGCGCAACCCCGTCCTGCTGGGCACCATGCTGATCCCGCTGGGGCTGATGCCGCGCAAGGCGCATAGCCGCTTCGACGAGGACCTTGACGCGGACGAGGAGTCGGGTGACGAGACCGGGGATTCAGAGGGAAGCGGCAACACCTCCGCCGTCGCGCACAAATCGCGATTCAAGCGGCCGCCGAAGGAGCCGATTCTCACGATCGGATCGCTGCCGATTGCCCGTGGCGACACGGAGCGGCTGCGCCAGATTCTGTCGCTGCAGAGCCGTATTGCCGATCTCGAGATGTCACCACGCGCCAAGCGCACGCTGATGCATCGCGGCCCGTTCGAGGATGCGCTGACCTGGTTCGAGATTCACGGCAACGCGCCGACCGTGCTGGAACACTGGAAGGGATTCATCGAAGCGCTTGGGCCCGAGGCCTTGCGACCGCCTGCGCCGGAACCAGGCGCCGCACCCTCGCCCGACGGCCGCGCCCCGGGCGCCGGCCCGCGACGCCGGGGAAGGCGCCGCCGTGGCCGTCACAGTTTCAATAAGCCGCCGGAAAGTTAACCGTTTTTCTTCTCGAACTCCTGCATGAAGGCGATGAGTGCATCGACGCCTTCTTCCGGGAACGCGTTATAGATCGACGCACGCATGCCGCCGACCGAGCGGTGGCCCTTCAGTCCGTCCAACCCCGCCGTCGTCGATTCCTTCACGAACGTCTTCTCGAGATCCTCGCTCGGCAGCCGGAAGGTGATGTTCATGCGCGACCGGCTCGCCTTGTCGGCGGTGCCACGGTAGAAGCCCGAACGATCGATCTCGGCATACAACTTCGCGGCCTTGCGCGCGTTGTTGGCGCCGATGCCGTCAAGCCCGCCCTGCGACAGGCCCCACTTCATCACCAGGCCCATCAGGTAAATGCCGAAGCACGGCGGCGTGTTGTACATCGAACTGTTCTCGGCATGCACGGCGTAGTTGAGCATGGTGTGCAGCGACTTCCGCGACCGCGCCAGCAGGTCTTCGCGAATGATCACCAGCGTCACGCCCGACGGTCCGAGGTTTTTCTGCGCGCCGGCGTAGATCAAGCCGTAGTTCGCGACATCGATCGGACGGCTGAACATGTCGGACGAGGTGTCGGCCACCAGCGGCGCATCACCCACTGCCGGTTCCGCCGACCACTCCGTACCAAACAACGTGTTGTTGGTCGTCATGTGGACGTAGGCGGCGCCAGGCGTGAGCGTGATCTCGTCCTGCCTCGGAATGCGCGAGAAGTCCTCGCTCTCCGTCGAGCCGGCGATGTTCACCGTGCCGACGCGCTGCGCTTCTTTCACGGCCTTCTGCGACCAGCCGCCGGTGACGATGTAGTCGGCGGCGGTGCCGGGGGTGAGCAGATTGAGCGGCACCATCGAGAACTGCAGGGAGGCGCCGCCCTGCAGAAACAGCACCTTGTAGTTCGCCGGCACCTTGCCAAGCGCGCGGACGTCGGCTTCGGTCTTCGCCAGAATGTCCTCGAAGGTCTTCGAGCGGTGGCTGATTTCGAGCACCGACATGCCCACGCCCGGCAGTGCCACGAGGTTGCGCTGCGCTTCTTCGAGAACCGGAACCGGCAACACGGCCGGACCGGCAGAGAAATTGAAAATGCGATTCATGATGGCCCTACGATCCGAGTGTGACGAGTTGAAGATCGAGAATATCGGCGTTGCCAGCCTGCATGGCATCGAGCGCACGTGGGGATGGCGCGCCGTCGAGGTTAATGCGCGCGACAGCGGCCTGGGCGCCATCGAAGATGATGTTTTCTGTTTCCTGCACGTTGAGGTGGGTGGCGGGCGTCAACTTGGCCAGATTCACCACGTTGGGCACACGGCCGGTGTCCTTGAAGGTGGTGATGATGCGTGCCGTAGACATTGGGCTGCGCCACCAGCGAGTCGCTGAACGGCGCCGACGCTTCGGCCGGTTCGTTGGTGAACACGTCCAAGCCAATACGCAGGCCCTTGTCCTTCGCCGCCGCCTCGAGCGCGGCGTAGTCCACCACCTCACCGCGAGCGGTGTTGATGAAGTACGCACCCTGCCTGGCGTGGGATAGAAGTTCGGCATTCACGAAGTGGCGGGTCTCCTTGGTCAGCGCCAGGTGCATGCTGAGAATGTCGGACTTCGCCACCAGCTCGGCGGCCGTGGCCACGACCTGGATGCCGGACGCCTGCTCCGCAGCCACTCGAGCGGCGGGATCGTCACTGAAACGCCGGCTCCACACCAGTACCGGCATGCCGAACGCGCGCGCGCGTGTTGCGACTTCCTGGCCAATGTGGCCAAAGCCGATCAGGCCCAGCGTCTGGCCAAAGAGGCCGCGTGCCTTCGAGAACTCCCTCTTGTTCCACTTCCCCGCCCGCAACTCCGTCACGTTGTCGGGAATGCGGCGATCCACCGTCAGGATCAGCCCCATGGTGAGCTCGGCCACCGCCACCGAATTCTTGCCCGGGCAGTTCGAAACATAGATGCCGCGCTTGGATGCGCCCGCCACCTCGATGGTGTTCACGCCCGCGCCGGCCCGCACGATCAGCGACAAGACGCGAGCATCCAGCATGGACTCGGTCACTTTGGTTGAACGGACCACCAGAACGGGCGCGCCGCTGTCCTTGATGGCGGCGACCAGGCTGTCGCCGTTGGCATCGGGCTGGAAGATCACCTCGCACCCCGCCGCCTTCAGACCATCGAGACCGGACTTCTCAAACGTGTCGGCGATTAGTACGTTCATGATGGGAGGGCATTCCTTGTCGGGAGGTTGAGCATAGTCGGGAGGTTGAGCATGGTCAGGAGGGCGCGTTTGTCGGGATCACAGGAGATGCGACAGCAGTCCGTCGCGGAGCTTGGGTTCAAACCAGGTGGACTTCGGGGGCATGATGCCGCCGGCGTCGGACACCCGCATCAAGTCTTCGACCGACACGGGAAACATCGAGAAGGCGACCGAGAACGATCCGCTGGTCACCAGTTGCTCAAGCGCCGACGTGCCACGGATGCCGCCGACAAAATCTAACCGCTTATCCATACGCACATCGTCGATGCCGAGTACCGGTTCGAGAATGGTGTGTTCCAGCGTGTCGACGTCAAGGGAATGCGCAGCCGAAGGCAGCGTGATGGTGTACCAGGCGCCGGCCAGGAACATGGCGACGTCGCCCTTGCGGACCGGCGTCGCGGGTCCACCATCGGTGACGGTCAGTCGCCGCTTCAGCGAGTCGAGAAACTCGTTGGCCGTGAGGCCGTGCAGATCGCGGACGACGCGGTTGTAGGGCAGGATCTGCATCTGGTTGTCCGGGAAGGCGACAGCCAACACAGATTCGTGTTCGGCCAGGGCCGCAGATGACACAGATGACGCAGACTTTTCTCTTAAGGCGTTTCTCGCTCGCGCGGCACTCGCCGCGCGATGGTGGCCGTCGGCGATGTAGAGGCTATCGAGGGCCGCGAAGGCCTTGACGATCTCCGCGTTCATGGCCGTGGGAACCTGCCAGATCTGATGGCGCACCCCGTCAGGCGCGACGATATCGAACAGCGGGTCGCCCTTGGTCGCCTTGGCCACCACCGCATCCACGTCTTGCGACGCGCGATAGGTCAGAAACACCGGACCGGTCTGCGCGCCAATTGCCAGCATATGCCGCGTGCGATCGTCTTCCTTGTCGGGCCGCGTCTTTTCATGCTTCTTGATCAGGTTGTGATCGTACTCATCGATCGAGAAACAGGCCGCCACGCCCGACTGCACGTGCGCGCCCATGTGAAGGCGATAAATATAGAAACTGGCGACCTCTTCCATCACCAGGGGTGCCAGATCCTTCAGCCGTCCGAAGTTCTTCGTGGCCAAGTCGTACACTGCGTCCGCATGCGGGTCGGTCCCAGGCGGCAGTTCAATCTCTGGTCGCGACACGCGCAGAAAGCTCAGCGGGTTCCCCTCGGCCAACGCGCGGGCCTCTTCGGTATTCACCACGTCGTATGGCACCGAGGCCACGGCCGCGGCCGCCTGTGGCGCCGGGCGCAACGCCGTGAATGGGTAAATAACAGACATACGCCTTTGAATTATAGGTCGTACGTTAGCCACAGAGCACACAGAGGACACAGCTCGGTGTCCTCTGCGTCCTCTGTGGCTAAATTCTTAGTTGTTGGCGGTGCGTGCCGCGGTCGGGGCGAAGAGCAGCGAGAGGTAGCGATCGCGTTCCGACGCGAACATGTTGATGAGCGTGGCCGGCACGGGGTCGCCGGGCGGCATGTTGCGGTGCTCGAGGATCGGGTTAACGTAGCGGCCGGCCTTCTTCAATCCGTAGTGCAGGTGAGGACCGGTCGCGAGGCCGGTCTGGCCGACCAGGCCGACGAGTTCGCCCTGACCGATCCGCGCGCCCTGTCGAACCGCAATCGACGACAGGTGCAGGTACTCGGTTTCGTAACCATTCGGATGCCGCACCTTCACGGTCCGGCCACCGCCATTGGTCCAGCCCGCGTGAGTGACCACGCCCGGGGCCACCGATACGACCGGCGCGCCGCTATTGGCGTGGTAATCGACACCGTTGTGCGCGCGGGCATAGCCCAAGATCGGATGCTTGCGTGATGACGAGAAGCGCGACGTGACGCGGGGTTCGAACTTCAGCGGCGACTTCAGGAAGAAGCGCTTCAGCGATCGACCCTGGTCGTCGTAGTAGGCGGCCGGACCGCCCTCCGGGGTGAAGCGAATGGCGCGCATCTCACGGCCCTGGTTCACAAACTCGGCCGCGAGAATGGGGCCGTAGCCAGCCAGCTTGCCTTCGCGCGAGTGCCGCTCCACCAGCAACCGAAAACGATCGCCGGGCTGCAGGTCGGAGTTGAAATCGATTTCGCCCGAGAACACATCGGCCAGGCCCAGCGCGAGGTCGATGCGCTCACCCGCCTTGGCGAGCGCGGCCGACAGCGAGTTGGTTTCGCGATCGATGGTGCCTTCGACCATCACGACCGAGGTCTGCTTGGGAATGCGTTCGATGGCGGTATGGAACCGGGGCGTGCCCTCAAGGGATCCGCGCGTCGCGGTGAGCCGCCGGTCGGCGTCGATCTCGTACTCGAACCGGCGCACGCGGCCATCCAGCATGCGATCGATGAGGTACGGCTGACCGGCGCGGATGCGCCGCAGATCGAAGGCGTCACCGACAGCGGCGACCAACACGGCCTTCTCCGGCCCCTCGATCATGTGGTGGTCGAACACCGCGCTAATCGTGGTGCGCGTGGGGATGAACCCGCTCAGGTAGTCGGCATCGCGCTCGAGCGAGACGTCGGTAGTGAGGCGGGCCATGGCCACGGAATTGGCGGCAGACACCAGCCAGAACGCCGATGACGCGGCGCCCACAAGCAGGGCGATAGCCGGGACCAGGAATCGTTTGCGCATGGACAAGACGGCCGATCCTAACAAAACCCGGAGGGAAAAGGGAGACAAAGATCGGATTAGCGGCGCGGCAATGGCACGACGAGCTGCACAGTTATGCCCGCGTCGATGCGCACGGCCTGGGTCACCTTGCGGCCGCTGCCCTCGACCACGACCTGGTGGTCGCCGGGCGCCAGGTCGCGAATCGTCACCGGGGTCGTCCCTCGATTCTGGCCATTGATGGTCACCCGGGCGCCCGCCGGATCGCTCCGAACATCCAGCCCGCCGGTGAGGGCCACGTTCTGCAGCTCGATGTACTGCGCCGTCTGCACACCGGGCCGGATGGTCAGTGGAATCACGCGCGGCTCGGACTTGCCGCTCTGGACCTCAAGCACGTACGCGCCCGCCGGCAAGGCCAGGGTGAGCGGGGTCACGCCGCGCTCTTCCCCATCGATGGACACGCGCGCCGCCACCGGACGCGATTGCACGACCAACTCACCCTCGCCGGCGCGCGGCGCGCCGGGGTCCCGATTCCACAGCCACAAGACAACGCCGGATTGCAGGACGGCAAAGACGATCAGCGCCAGGACCAGGGGATTACGGGCCGGTTGGGCCGATGGGGCGGGTAGGGCGGGTGCGGCGGGTGGGACAGGTAGGGCAGGCGGGGCCGGGACCACGGCGTTCTGAGGCCGGTCGATCAGGGCGCTGAGCGTGGTCACCCACTCGTCGAGGGCCGGCGAGGACGTTACGTAGGCGCGGTCGCTGGCCAGCACCGACTCGAAGGCCACCTGGGCTTCATGCGGTGACTGGAACGCCGTGCTGATGTCGAACTGCAGGGCGCGAGCCAGCCAGCTAGAGAGGGCCTTCGACAGCGGCGTCGCCTCTTTGCCCCGGCGCTCGCTGGCCGACTCGAGCAGCGAGGCCAGCTGGTTGGGATACTCCTCCTCGGCCAGCACGCGGCCGAGCAGCAGCGACAGCGCCACGACGCCGATGGCGTGCGCGTCGGCCCTGGCGTTGGCGCGCGGCAGACCGGCCGATGGCGCCATGCAGACGCGGAAGTCTCGCCAGAGCCGCTCGCGGCCCAGATTCAGCTTCTCGAGTGCGGGACCGAAGGCATGCTCCGCGATCACCAGGCGTCCTGGCGTCGTCACGATCAGGCGTTCGGGCGAAAGCGCGCCGATCGCCGTCTCGCGGTTGTGGCGGCCAAACAGCGCCACGGCTGGTAAGAGCTGGCGCAGCAGGCCAATCACGACGGTGATGTCGAGCGACAGGCCAGCAGCCGTCGAGGCCGCCAGCAGCCGCGACAGGCGCCAACCGGCGGTGTGGTCCGAGACCAGCGTCAGGCGATCTGCCGACGGCCGGTCGAGCCGTCTCAGGTGAACGTACGAGGCGTGTCGCACCGTGGCAAACCGCGCCACGCGGTCGCCCAGCGCCGACACAAATCCTGGGTGTTCGACGAGCGAGGACGACAGCTCGAGGACTTCGACCTCATCGCCACTATCGGGATCGATCCCGCGCGTCCGACGGCCAAAGCCGTCGACCGCGGCCATCGTGGGTTCGCTCACTGCTGGGAGCACTCGAATCATGATGCAACGGTCCTTCCAGAAGCGTCCGGACCAGCGTGGCTATGCTAACCCGAAGCAGGGCAACCAGTTACGCAAAACGCGCGGCATCGGCTGAGCCGCTCCCGTTACGAATTTCCCCGACCGGTCACGATTCGGTAATCCTGCTACGATCGACGCGTCTTGGAACTCGCCTTAGCAAGCGTCATCGCCCTCGTCTCCGGTTTTGCGGCGGGCTGGTGGCTCGCCTCCCGCAGCCGGGCTGAGCAGCAGGATCAGCTCCGGGAATCGTTCCAGGCCCTCGCCTCGGCCACCCTCAAGTCGAGCACCGACGAGTTCATCAAGCTGGCCGATCAGAAGATCGGCAACGTCCACAAAGAAGCGGCCATCGACCTGACGCGACGGCAGCAGGAGCTGGGCGCGCTGGTGGCGCCGATCAAGGAGACGTTGATTCAGGTCGACGCCAAGCTGAAAGAGGTCGAGAAGAGCCGCGTTGACGATAGCGCCAGTATGCGGACCATGCTGAGCCTGGTGGGCCAGACGCAAATGCAACTGCAGCAGGAAACGCAGAACCTGGTGCGCGCGTTGCGGTCGCCTGGCGTCCGCGGGCGCTGGGGTGAAATGCAGTTGCGCAAGGTCGTGGAGCTCGCGGGCATGATGGAGCACTGCGATTTCGACGAGCAGCCCACCATCTTCACGGAGTCGGGCCGTTTGCGGCCCGACATGATCGTCAACCTGCCAGGCGGGCGATCGATCGTGGTCGACGCGAAGGCGCCGCTCGAAGCGTTTCTCGACGCGCAGGGCGCCACCGATGATGGCGTCCGTAGCGGCAAGCTGGCGGACCATGTGCGCCAGGTGAAGGACCACGTCGCGAAGCTCGGCGCCAAGGCGTATTGGGATCAATTCCCGGCGTCGCCGGAGATGGTGGTGCTGTTCCTGCCGGCCGAGGCCATCTACATGGCGGCCTTGGAGCAGGATGCGTTGCTGATCGACTACGGCGTGAAGCAGAACGTGATCATCGCCAGTCCGCTGACTCTGATCGCGTTGTTGCGGGCCGCCGCCTTCGGCTGGCGGCAGGAGCGGCTGACCATCAACGCTGAGGAGATCAGCCGGTTGGGCCGGTCGCTCCACGAAAGCGTGGCCACCCTGGCGGAGCACCTGGAAGACTTGCGGCGCCGCATGGATGGCACGTTCTCGACGTTCAACAAGGTGATTGGATCGTTCGAGAGCAACGTGCTCGTGAAGGCCCGCCGGTTCCGCGAGCTGGGCGCCGGCAGCGCCAAAGAGATTCCCGTGATCGATCCGCTCGAGACCGTGGCGCGCAAGCTGGACGCGCCGACCCAACCAGGCCTTCTCGACTCTGAAGAAACCGCAGCCACCTCAGGAGAGCGTTCATGAAACGAGTTGCATTCGTCCTCGCCGCGGCCCTCGCGGCAACCACCATCACCGTGCCCGCGCAGACCGGCAAGCCCGAAGCCACGTCGCTGGCCGGGAAGCCGTTGCTGGTGCCGGCGGCCATCCCCAACAAGCAGAAGCTCGACGCCGATCTGGCGCAGGCCGAGAAGACACTGGCCGCCAACCCCAAGGATGCCGACGCCATCATCTGGGTGGGACGCCGCCTGGGGTACCTGTGGCGTTACAACGACGCCATCGCGATGTTCACCAAGGGCATGGAGCTGCACCCGAACAACGCGAAGTTCTATCGCCACCGCGGCCATCGCTACCTCAGCGTGCGCCAGTTCGCGAAGGCGCAGACAGACTTCGAGAAGGCGGCGCAGCTCATCAAGGGGCAGAAGGACGAGATTGAGCCCGATGGCGCGCCGAACCCCGCCGGCAAGCCGCGCAGCACGCTGCAGTTCAACATCTGGTATCACCTCGGCCTCGCCTATTACCTGCAAGGCAACTACGCGCAGGCGCATGACGCATACGTCGAGTGCCTGAAGGTCTCGAACAATGACGACTCGGTCGCCGCGACGAGCGACTGGATGTGGATGACGCTGATGCGGCTGAATCGGAAGGCCGAGGCGGCGAAGGTGCTCGAGCGCATCACGCCGAAGATGGACATCCTCGAGAACGGCTCGTACCATCGCCGCCTGCTGATGTACAAAGGTCTCGACCAGCCCGAAGCGCTGCTCGACACGGCCAAGGCCGACGACACGACCATCGCGACGCAGGGCTACGGAGTGGGCAACTACTACTTCGTCACCGGCAACATGGCCAAGGCGCGCGAAGTGTTTCAGAAGGTCACGTCTGGCGGTGGCTGGAATGTGTTCGGTTTCATCGCCGCCGAAGCGGATCTGCAGCGGATGAAGTAAGTGCCAGAAGGCCGGGACTTCAGTCCCGGCCTTTACTGGTCCTTGTCCTTGTCGTCTTTACTGCCGCGACACCTCACCGGAGTCCACCACCTTGCCGCGCCGTGAGACGGTCTGGAACCGCATGACGTCGCCGTCGCGCAACTTGGCGGATCCACCGGCGGTGAAGTGCTGGATGCCGTTCTGCGGTTTCAGGCGCTCGTAGAAATGCTCGTGGCCGGCAAACATCACGTTCAGGCCGTATCTGATGAACATCGGCTCGATGATGGCGCGCAGGTCGACTTCCGAGCCGTGGGTCGCGCCTGACGAGTAGAGGGGATGATGGAAATAGGGGATCTTCCACTTTGCGTCGGAGCCCTTGCGTTCCTTCTCCAGCCAGGTCTGCTGGTCCTTGTCCATGTAATTGCTGTCGAGCGCGAAGAAGCGGACGTCTTGCTATGATTGGGATGAGGTGCCGATGACTGCTAGAGAAGACCTCATGGCGCGGCTTGACCGGGCGGCCCCTGAGCTGCGGACGCACGCGGTCAAGGAATTGTGGCTGTTCGGTTCCGCGGCCCGCGAGGAGATGCGGGCTGGCAGCGACGTCGACATCCTCGTGGACTTCAGTGCGCCCGTCACGTTGTTCGAGTTCGCCCGCTTGCGCCGGCACCTGGAGTCCCTGCTCGGCCGGCCCGTCGATCTGGTCACGCGCGATGCGCTGAAGCCACAGCTTCGGGAGCAGATTCTGCGCGACGCCGTGCGTGCCGCCTAGAACGTGCCCACGTTCAAGCCGACGGTGAAGCTGCGGCCGCGCGCCGGCGCGAACTGGAAGTGTTCGCGGTAGTAGGTATCGCCGAGGTTCTCCACGGCAAACACCAGGCCGACCCGGTCGCGCCCGCGGGCCAGGTTGATCCCCAGCGCCGCGCGCTGCACCGTGAACCCGTCGAGCGACAGCAGATCCTGCGCGATCGGGAACGGTGAATCGAGCAGCCTCTCAGCCACTCGTTTCACCTCCGTCTGACTGCGCACGCCGTACTCCATCCACCATCGTCCGCTCGACTGCGTGAAGCGGGCGTTGAGGATGACCTTGGACGGGGTGATGTTGTCGAACGGCGTGTCCGCGAGCGAGTGCTTGTCGAGCGGGTTGACGCCGTCGGTGATGGTGCCGCGCGTGAGCGCCGCGGCATCGGTCAACGTCAGCACACCGGGACGGAACACCAGCGGCGCGGCCGCCGACAGTTCCAGGCCGGTGATTCGCACATCGCCGTAGTTGGTCGCCTGCGTCAGCGCGCCCGAGGCGTTGGTCGCCACCACCAGGTCTTGCGCGATGAAGTTCTGGTACTGATTCAGGAAGTAGTAGGCACCGCCCGAGACGCGGCCGGCGCGGAACTTCACGCCGGCATCGAAGTTGTTGCCGGTCTCAGGCACGACTTTCACGTTCGGCACAATGTTGCCAGCGGTGGCGGGACCCGCAAACAACATCTCTTCGAGGTTGGGATGGCGATAGCTGCGGCCGAAGCGGACGAACGGATTGATCGCGCCATCGGGGTTCGCGACGACGCCGATGTCGCCGGTCAGCGCCTTGCGGGAATAGGTCGCCCCGGCCGCGTCCGGCCGCGTCGACAGGTCGATTGCCGGTCGCGCCATTCGTCCTGCGCAAACACCGCGATGTCGCGCAGGCTGGCATCCGGCACCCGCACCGGGTGCGCGATCGACGCAGGCCCGAGCGCCACGGGCGCTGGCAGCGGCACGGCCGCGGGGCCCCGCGCGCCCAGCACCACCTGGCCGACCGAGCGACGGCAGGGTGGACGTGGTGCGTGGATCGCTGCTGCGGTCGCGGTAAAAGGTGGCGCCGGGCGTCCACACGCGCTGTTCCGTGTTCGAGGTGATGTCGAGGCGCATCACGGTGATCGTGCCGTACAGCAACATGCCCGCGCCGTTGATGATCTCGACACGGCTGATGGAATCGGGCGAGATCAACCCGGCCTCGGCGCCGGTGCGATCGGTCGCCTGGCGAGCCGTGTTCAGCCGTTCACCATCGACCAGCACCAGCAGGCGCGTCGAATCCAGCCCGCGCAGGCGTGGACGAATGCCGAACGGGCCGTTGCCAACTGGTGGTAACCACGTAGAAGCGTAGAAATCTGGACTTCTCTCGCCGGGTCTGTCCGATCCGGTCTGATGATCAGGAAAAAGATGATGACGGTGGGCGCGTCCATGGGTCCGGCAGCGTCCACGGCCTCTTCGCAGTCGCGCGGACGAGGGATCGCGTAGTCTGAGCAGACTGAGGGTGAGGGCCCGGACTGAACTCCGGGCCCTCGTGACTGCCTCGGGCTCCGACACGCCGAGGCCGTCCTGCCTGTTGTGCCACGGTTTGGGCGGTACGTCCAGTCGGAGCGGACCGCTGCTCCGACTGGACGTACCGCTCCGCCAGAAGACGTGCCGGCGCTGTCATCGCGTCTTTGCGATCGGTGTCGCCTGCGATCGGGGCCACGCGTACTGCTCGCGCGCGTGTCGCGCCGCCGGCCGCCACCGATCGGTCGCGGCCGCCCGTCAGCGCCACCGCCGCAGTCCGGAGGGCCGTCTCGATCCTCGCGATCATCAGCGCGCGTATCGCGCGCGCGTGAGGGATCACACTTCCCCCCGTCCGGTGCCCTCCGGCACACTCCCGGCTGACACGTCGACGGATGCCGCGCCCACCGCGCCCCTGCGGGGCGTGCTGCGCTGTGTGGTCTGCAGCCGCGAGCGCGCGTGGCTCCTGCCACCGCCGTGGCCGGTCCGTCGCGTGTCCCCGGAGGAGCGACCCCATGATCACGCCCGAGCAACACGCCGAGATTCGCCGCCTCTACTTCGGCGAGCACTGGAAGGTCGGCACCATCGTCGCCAACCTCGGCGTCCACCCTGACAGCGTGCGCGCGGCGTTCGCGCTGGACACGCGCGTCGTCCGCCGGGGCACGTGTCGCCGTTCGATCCTGGACCCGTATCTGCCCTTCCTGCGCGACACGCTGGCGCCGTATCCGCGGTTGCGCGCCACCCGGCTCTACGAGATGCTGCGGCCGCGCGGCGACACCGGCTCGGCGAACCAACTCCGTCGCCTCGTGCGCGTGCTCCGGCCCAAGACCACGGTCGCGCTGTATCGCCGCCTCGTCGTCCTGCCTGCGGAGGCGCAAGTCGATTGGGGCGCGTTCGGGTCGATCCGGATCGGCCACGGGACGCGGTCCCTGTCTGGCTTCGTGATGGTCCTTTCGTACTCGCGCGCCCTCTTCGCGCACTTCACGCTGGACCAGACCCTGGAGAGCTTTCTGCGCGGCCATGTCGAGGCCTTTCAGGTCTTCGTCGGCTCGGCCCGTACGCTGGTGTACGACAACTTGAAGAGTGCCGTGCTCGAGCGCCAGGGGACCGCGATCCGCTTTCACCCGCGCCTCCTCGACCTGGCCTTGTCCAAGTCATGATGACCCGAGAGGCCCTTTAGAAGTTGCCCGAGCGTGCTCTTGTTGATTCGATCGAGAAGGTCGCGGGCTGCGGACGGACTCGGCTCCAAGAATAGCCCGCCCTCGCTCGCGCGCTTCTTCAGAAGCAGGGTGCCCAACTCCGTTTCGAGAAGCTGAGCCGCCTCTGAAGCCTCCCCGAATTTTCGATAGACGTCGTTCAATCTCAAGACTACCGAGTTCTCGCCTGATTTGACGCCCCGCCGCTCTTCAAGGTCTCCATCTTGAGTTCTGATCGCTTGATGGAAAGGGTGATCAGCCGATCGACGAATTTTCTGAACTGCTTGAATGCTCTCGTCTCACGTTTCACCTGAGGCACGGCGGGCTCTCGAATGTACTGTGTGTGCCCCTTTCCCCGATGAGTGTAGCTCAGGTGCCAGTACGACCCATAGTGGTCCTTACCTTTGCGCATCTGCCGGCTCAGTGAGCCCGGCCGCATTGCTCCAAGCGCATTGATCTCCTGTTTGATCTGTTGAATCGCCTCTTCCAGTTCTGTCATTGTCATGTCATGCATATATGTATCATTATAGTGATACATATAATTGGTCAACCGCATAAGGAGCATGGATGACGCTATGGACAGAGTGGTGGTCATGGATCGAACCCCTTCGGGCATGTTGTTCCCGCACCCAGAGCTTCCTGTGGCTCGCGGCGGCGATGGCAGGGATCTCGACCCGCAACGACCTGCTCGGGGTCAGCAGCATCGTTCGGGCACTGGGATTTGCTGCACGTTAGGGAGTGGAAATAAATAAAGTTTAATATTTGATGTGCTACTGTATTCGCGATGGCTGGAATTGTGCCGTGGTTCCGAGTGTTCCCGGACCTCAACGAGGCACAGCGGCGCTGGCTCGCGGGTGCGGTAGCTCTTCAAGAAGGGTGGGGAGGCATTCGGAAGGTCCAGGATGTGACGGGACTTTCCGCCCCGACCATCATCAAGGGCATGCGAGAGGTTCGCTCCCGGCGGACGCTCACTTCGGAGCGCGTGAGATCACACGGGGCCGGTCGCAAGTCGGTGGAGGCTGTCCACCCACCCATGCTCAAGACCTTGAGCCACTTGGTCGAGGCGAGCGCGGCGGGGGATCCCATGCATGCTTTGCGGTGGGTTCACCAATCGACCCGAACGCTGGCCGAGGAGTTGGCACGGCAGGGGCACCCAATCTCCCATGTCACGATCGGCCGTCTGCTTTCGGTGTTGGGCTATTCCCTGCCGGTGCACGCGAACAGCCAAGAGGGGCGGTCTCCCGATACCCGGGACGCGCAGTTCCGTTACCTCAATCTGCAGGTGGCGAAGTTCCAGGCCGCGGGAAACCCGGTCCTCTCCATTGAGGCAAAAAAGAAGGAGAAAGTCGGAGAATGCAAGAATGCGGGACGAACGTACCGACGGCAAGGGACGCCGGTGACAGTGAACGTATACGACTACCCCGACCTCGGGAAAGGGGTCGCCATCCCCTACGGCGCCTATGACCCGGTACGGAACCACGGATTTGTGAACGTGGGGATGACGCACGAGACGGCTGAGTTTGCGGTGGAGAGCCTGCGCTGGTGGTGGCGACGAATTGGTCGTCGATACTATCCGAAAGCCAAGGAGTGGCTGCTCTGTGCGGACGGAGGAGGGAGCAACGGAAGTCGAAGGCGGGGCTGGAAGTACTACCTACAGGAGCTGGTGGACGAGTTAGGAATCCCGGTGACGGTGTGTCACTACCCGCCGGGCACGAGCAAGTGGAACAAGATCGAGCATCGGATGTTCTCGTGCATCAGCCTGAATTGGCAGGGGGTGCCGCTCGAAGACTATACCACGGTGGTGAACCTCATCGGAGCGACGCGGACGAGCCAAGGACTTCGCATTCAGGCACGGCTGGATCGGAGGGATGATGAGTGGCGCCAGAAGATCAGCGATGAGGCGATGGCGGCGTTACAGCTACGACCCCACGAGACGCACCCACGGTGGAACTACACGATCCTCCCGGGTAGTCCGGCGGCCACGTAGAAATATTAAACTTTATTTATTTCCACTCCCTAAACACTGTTAGGCGCGCACGCACTCACCGGTGAAGTAAGGAGGCGCAAAATGAACCGAATCGTATTTCTGACAATCTCGTCGTGTGTATTCCTCAGCACGGCTCTTCTTGCTCGAAATCCCCCGCACTTACAACAGCAAACCGTCCCCAAGCCTGTTGCGGCGAGCAGCGCATCGACCACAGGGCCGGGCGGATTGCCGCTGCGCGGTTACGAGTTCGACGTCGTGACGGTGAACTCGACCGGGACGATAACGAATCGCCGTCGAGGGCAGGCACGGTATTACGCGGAAGACGTCAATGGCGTGGCGCTTGAGATGACTGAGATATCGGGCGGCACGTTCCTGATGGGAACCACCGATGCGGGAGCCGATCAGGTGAAGAGGGAGTATGAACGAAGCCGAACTCCTGCTCACGATGGTGGCCGTGGCTACACGGCTGAAGATGCTTCGAAGCAGTCTCGATGGGAGGTCCCACAGCACACCGTTAGTATGCCAACGTTTTACATGGGCAAGTTCGAAGTGACCCAGGCGCAGTGGCGCGTGGTATCGCATTTGCCAAAAGTGAAGAAAGACCTGGTCGGCGATCCTTCGAATTTCAAATTCGGCGACAGATTCGACAGCCTGCCGGTTCGTTTCAAAGGCGACAGCCTGCCGGTTACGCAAGTCTCATGGGAGGACGCGATTGAGTTCTGTGAGCGGCTGTCCCGCGCAACTGGAAGAACCTATCGACTGCCTACAGAGGCTGGGTGGGAATACGCCGCCCGCGGCGGGACGACGACAGTCTTCCACTTCGGTGACACGATCACGCCAGAGCTGGTGAATTACGATGGCAACTATCCCTATGGCTCTGCGCCGAAGGGAACCTATAGACAGACAACGACGCCGGTGGGAAGCCTCGGTTACCCAAATGCATTTGGGCTTTACGATATGCATGGGAATGTGTTCGAGTGGTGCATGGACTATTGGCACGAGAGTTATGATGGAGCGCCGACGGATGGGAGTTCGTGGGAGACGGCAGGTGACACGCGCCGCCGGGTGCTGCGTGGCGGTTCGTATTACCACGACGGTAACCACAGCCGCGCCGCCATGCGCGACGGGGTCCCCCTGGACGCCAGGAGCCCCAGCCTCGGTTTTCGTGTTGTTGCGGTCGCGCGGAATCGATAGTGTGCACTCCTACTCCTCTCAGATGAGTGGCGTGAGGGGAATCTATTACTCAGTGGCACAGTTCAGGATCAGAGTGTGTATGTTGCTTCGAATCGCGCCTAACATGGCATGCAGCCGACGCGCCACCGCGATTCCCTTGGATCGATCGATTTCCTGGCGCGCGGCTGATACTGTCTAGGCGGAAACGATTCACTTTAGAAATGAGGGCAGGCTCCGTGAACTTCCGTCTGCTGAGAATAGCCGCGGTTCTGCTGAGCATGACGCTGGTTGAGGTAGCTCTCTCTGCCTTCCAGCGCGGCGCCTTGCCGCAGCCTTCCACCATCACCATTCGCGCTGACAACCTGCTCGATGGTCGCGGCGGAATGGCCAAGAACGTCGTGATTCGAATTGACGGCGGCCACATCACGTCAGTTGAACCGTCCAACGAGAGAGCAACCTACACCTTATCGAACGTCACCGTAATGCCGGGCTGGATAGACACGCACGTTCACATCTATTGGTACTTCAACAAGGACGGTCGAGTGGCAGACTGGACTGTCGAGCCGCCCGCACAAGTCGCGCTCTACAGCGCCGAGAACGCGTGGTTGACGCTTCAGGGCGGCTTTACGACCGTGCAAAGCGTCGGCAACCGTTCTGACGTCGATCTCAGATCGGTTATCGATCGCGGCATCCTTCCAGGGCCGCGCGTGCTCACGTCCATCAACCGACTGGGGGACCGCACCGGCGATCCGGATGCGCTCCGAGCCCGGGTCCGACAAACCAAGGACGAAGGTGCGGACCTCATCAAGGTGTTTGCCTCGGCAGGCCCTGAGGAGGGCGGCAAACAGACGATGACTGACGAGCAGCTTCGGGCGGTGTGCGAGGAGGCAAGCGCCCAGGGGCTTCGGACCCTGGTGCACGCCCTCAGCGCCGAGGCGGTCAAGGCGGCGACCCTGGCAGGCTGCACGCAGATCGAACATGGCAATTTCGCCACCGACGAAGTCCTGCACCTGATGGCCGACCGTGGCACGTACTTCGACCCAGGACCCATTCAGACACCCATTCAGATTGAAACGTTCCAGCGGGCCCTGAAGATTCCGAAGTTGAAGATTGTGTTCGGCACGGATTCGGTGGCCGGCACGCATGGTCGAAATGTCGAGGAGACCATCGTCCGCGTCCGCGACGGTGGGCAAAAGCCAATGGCAGCGATCGTGGCCATGACGTCGCTCTCGGCTGAGTCCCTGCGCATGGGGAATCGGATTGGCGCCATCGCGCCCGGAATGGAGGCGGACATTGTTGGCGTATCAGGCGATCCGTTGACGGATATCACCGCGCTCAGGCACGTCGTCTTCGTCATGCGCAGCGGCAAGGTTTATAAGAACGAGCGTTAACCTGACCACGGGGGAACCCGCGTTCCGCCTAACCCGCGCCTGAAGCCGACGCGCCGAACCCTCCGTGACATCATGTCGCCGTGGCGCGCGCATAGGCGCAACGTTAGGCAGCCACAAGGCCGAGCGCCATGGCATTCCACGCCCGAGATGCACGCGAAGGCGCAGTGCTGCCCTGTGGTCAAGGGCGTGGAGGAGATGCGCCTTTCCGGAAAGCGGTGAACCCCATGAGCGCCACTCCAATCCCCAACAGAAAGAACACCGTCAGTCCAATCGGCGTATCCCCGCGACTCCAGTTGGTCACCGACGGGAAGTAATGCGCATAGAGGGCTCGCGGCACCACAAACCAGGCCATGAACGCGGATCCAATCGCGAGCGGCACGCCGCGGGCTGCGCCTTTGAGTCCAATGCCGAGGAGGACGAACCCGGGTGGCAACAGGAAAACCCACGTCACTGCCAGCAGGTTCATCGCTAGCGCCTGATCACTGACGCCAAACACCGTTCCAAGCACATTCAAGGCGAACCATGCGACGAACGACGTGAGCAAGAGAACGAATCCTGCGCGACCGGCCTTGTTCGCACGCTCGCGTTCATGTGCGTAGAAGCCAAGGAGGCCGACGACGAACAGAATGGACAAGACAATGTGACCGTAGCCCCGAACCACAGTCCCGGGGTCAAGGGACACGAGGAAACTCCCCGACCAGAGAACGCCGCCGAAGACACCGGCAAGGCCCATCCAACGAATCTGTTTAGGGGAAAGAGCCATGGTCGTTACCCTCCTCTTGAGATCAGCGGCACGCCGTGTTTGGATCGCTTCAAAGCGCCAGCTCAAATCGTGCGGAACACCAATGAGTGCTCGCAGGACGATCTCCATCGCAGCGATAACAGGCGGCGTCCCGTTATCACGCGCATCGTTCTCGTGCTCCCATAGATCGGACTCGATCTCTGTGCGGCGCGTCTCGCGCAGCTCCCGTGGCAGACCGATCGTGTACAGCCACACCCATGCGCGTACGATGGCCGTGGTGTTTCGGATCCAACCCGTCACGGTGTTCCCAGGCCTTCCTTCAGCGACCGCAGCTTGCCACCAGCGCCGTGCTGTGCACGCGCGCGACGCAGCACAACCTCGGAGAGTGCGGTCAGCCGATACAGCCGGCGACGCGGCCGACGTTCGGCTGCCGCCTCGTGAGGGTCTTCCCAGAACGCCTTGATCAACTTTGCGCGCTCGAGTCGGTGCAGCGCACGGTACAGCGTTCCGTACGCTGTAAGGAAGAGCAAGGCCCGTGTCCACGTGTGCAGGACCGCAATGCACCCGACCTGGGCTCCGACGTACCGGGGGTCGGCGGCCAGGACTTGAAGGGCCGCCGCCGCACTCCGCATCAAGGCGCCATAGACGAGGGCCTGGTGGCTGAAGGCGAGCGCGCGCAACGTCGAGGGGAGCGTGACGGTGATCAGAAAGTGGGGACAGGGCAACAGCCGCGCGCGATGCCGCTCCAGCCAGCGCGCGGTCTGGTCCCCGCCGCACTTCGGGCAATGGCGATTGCGGCAGGAGTGATACCGATACACCTCGCCGCCGCAGGCCGTGCACTGCGTGCGCTGGCCGCCGCAGGCCGCCGTCCGACACGCCACGAGGTCGCGCAAGGCACGCGCCTGACTCGGGAGCAGACGTGTCCCAAGCGCGGCGCGTAGCGCGGCCCCGTGGCGGCGGATGCTGTCCGCCACCTCCCACATGTCGGCCTCCCGATCAGAAGCCGCGCATGAGGTCGGTGAGCGGATCGGTCAGCGTTGCGTGCACGTCCGGCGTGAGATGGGTATCGATCTGGGTCGTGCGCAGGCTCTGGTGGCCGAGGATCTCCTGGATGAGTCGCAGACTCACGCCGGCGGCGAGGAGGTGCGACGCGTACGAATGGCGCAGCGTATGCACCGACGCGCGTTTGGCGATCCCGCTCTTGAGGACCGCGCGCCGGAACGCACTCTGGAGACTGCTGCGCGTGACGGGCCCGCCCTGGTGGGCCAGGCTGTGACGCAGGCCGTGGCGCGTCGGGGCCGGGAACAGCCACTCGCACGAGCGATGGGTGCACCAGTAGTCGCGCAGTCGCGGCAGCATCGGCGCGGGCAGGGGCACGTAGCGATCGCGTTTCCCTTTGCCGTGAATGTGAAACAGCATCCGGCCGCTGTCGATATCGGCGATCTGGATCCGCGCGCCCTCGAGCAGCCGCAGGCCGCCCGCGTAGATGGTGGTCAAGCACTCGCGGTAGACGGGGATCCGCACGAGCGCCAGGACGCGCCGCACCTCGTCCCGACTGAGCACCGCCGGCAACCGCGTCGACGGCGCGGGGCGCACGAACCGGAGCGTCGGCCACGACTGCTTCAGCGTCTGTTCGTACAGGAACCGGATCGCGCACAGCGCAATCGTGGCCGTGGTGCGCGCGACCTGCTTCTCGTTCGTCAAGTACAGAAAATACTGACGGAGTTGCTCGTCCGTGAGGGACGCGGGGCTGACATGGTCGTGCGCCGCCAGTTGGCGCACCGCCGCGACGTCGCACTCCTGGGTCCTTGCGGAGAGCCCCCGTAGTTGCATATCCTCGATCATCCGTTGGCGTAATGCGGTCATCACCATCTCCTGTTCCATGGAGGAGTCGGCCTCCCTGGAGAGGGATCGTGCATCCGCGGGCGGCATGATGACGCAAGATGCTGGGGCGGGGCCTTTATCTATCCGCCGAAGGCGGATTTAGTCGTGTGCCGAGCATGTTCAGCAGCTCGGAAGTGAAAGTCTTCTACCCAACCTGATGGAGGTGAAGGGTTAGCGAAGCGCAAGGGCTATCGCCGCGAGGCGGGGTCCGAAGGAAGCGTGGAGCAAACGCGCGAGTCGATGGACAAGAACCGGATAGAAGGCGTGAGCGTGGGACGAGCGGGCGACTTACCGCGAAGTCCATCTCCATCAAGCACGCGGAGCGTAGATCCGGCGATTGCGCGCGGAAGGCGACTGAACTTACCCCAGGAGATCTGCTCGATGTCGCAACGGCGACTGAGCCTGCCGAGAGGCCGGCTGACCGTCGGGCAGAAGTCAGCAGAGGGCATAGTAGGCCATGACGTCGGCAAGGCTCGTGAGGCACTCCAATGCCGAAAGGCGGAGTAACAGATAGGCCGAGCCGGGAACGATGGCCGAAGGCCCGAACGAGAAGGAGAGGCCGGTCGATCAGGAATCTCACGGACGACAGGCAGCAGAACATCCGCCATATGGCGCATGGCAGGAGCTTGCCCGACGTGCTCGACTGAAGGTGCTTTTCCCTGGGCAATATGTCCGCGAAACGTATGGGCTATTCATAGTCCAGGGCCTGGCCAGGCTGAGACCACAGGGAAGAGCGGTGTTCATCGTACCTGACACTTTTCTCTATCTTCATCTTCAGCGGCCCCTCCGGGCCTTGCTGCTTAAACGCTACTCGATTGCGTCGATCAACGTCGTGCCCTCTTCAGTGTTTCCTGGGGTGCGATTCGGTTACGCGAAGCTCTGCATCATCGCCGTTGACAACCAGGTGCCGACAGTTGAGCACAAGATTCGCATCAGACAGGTGAACTCGATCGAGGCCCTTCATCACGAGTGGGGCAATGTCCATGAGGTGGATCAAGCTGGAATACTAGACCGGCTCCATCACGGATTCCCTCTTCAAGGCCTGACACCCGACACTGTCCTCATCGACACGGCACCCAGATGCCTCGGCGACGTGTCCGATTGCGTTACGGGATTCTATTCCGGAAGTGACACTGCGTTTCTCCGGCGAGCAAGTACAAACGCACGCGGTGCACTGAAGTACCGAGAGGTTGAGCAGCTAAGCGTCAATGCATCGGCGGTGGCCCCAAACTGTCTGGATGGATTCTCGAGCGACCAAGTGTTCGTACCGATTCTGAAAGGAGGCGGCCACGCCTACTTCAAGCCCGAGTGGTGGTTTGTCGACTGGAGCGCCCAAGCGGTCGAGCACTATCGCAAGGACCCCAAGGCGAGATTCCAGAACAGCCGATTCTATTTCCAAAGAGGAATCGGGTTTCCGATGGTCAGTTCTGGACGTGCAACGGCCTCTGTGATTCAGGCCAACTGGTTGTTCGACCAGTCCGTGGTCGGGGTATTCCCTCGCGACGGCAGGCTGTTTGGGTTCCTTCTTGCCTTTCTGAATTCACCAACCTGCTGACGCTTGCTGCGCCAGATAAACCCCTCAGCAAACAACTCCGCCCGCTACTTGCGTCGGCTGCCGATTGTGTGTCCAGACGACCAAGCTGCCCGTTGGTTCAATGAAGTCGTGGAGGGGTACGTAGGAGACCTCGCCGCTGGCAGGACACGCAATGTGGAGTTGGAGGAACTGCTAAATCTGAAAATAGCCGACCTCTACGGTAACCTCGATCAGGACCAGATCGGACAGCGGCCCAACATTGCGTTGCACCCGACGGCCGGTGCATCGATAGTCGGCCGCGGGTGAACGCTCGCGGTTAGCCGGACGACATCAACTGAAGTTGCGAGGGCCTCTTATCGGAGTAGCCTTGCATCATGACGACCGTTGCCGACATCAGCGGGGCCGTGAAACGCCTTCCCGAAAATGAGCTGGCGCGATTTCGGAAGTGGTTTGCCGAATACGACGCGGCCGAGTGGGACCGTCAACTGGCCGCCGACGTCGCCGATGGAAAGGTCGACGCATTGATCCGCGAGGCCGGACAGAAACGCGCGCATTGCTATTCGGCGCGCGCGAGCAGTTATCACTGACGGACCCCCGATCCCCGAACCCTGCACACGCAGAACTACACGTTCAAGAAGGGGCACCGCATCATGGACTTCAAGGCTGCGACGCACCGCGTTTACCGGACGGCGCAGTACCCTTCGCGCGTCGACGTGCCGGTCGTTCGCGCGCGATGAGCTGACGCAGCTTGATGTCCTCGCCCAGCATCAGCAGCGGCTGGGCCGCATCGTCCAGGAGGTTGAAGAGATCGCCCGCATCGTTGCGGGCGTAGATGTTCTCGCCATCAATGAACAGCGTGACGGGGCCGCCACCCTCGATGGCCTCGTAGAGCCGCGTCTTGAAGCGCGACTTCAGCACCTGCAGCAGCTTGCGGATTCGCTGAACCGTGAAACCCTTGCGGCGCAGGTCGGCCAGCACCATCAGCTCGAGCAGTTCAATCGGGGTGTAACGCCGCTCGGTGAATCCGCCGGCTTCGGTCTTGTGCGATGGCACGGTGGCCACGAACAGCTTCCGCTGCTCCCACCACTGCAACTGCCTGGCCGTCAGCCCCGTGAGCTGCGCGACCTCGCGCGACGAGTACCACTTCTTGAGTTTCATGCCGGGAGAAAGCCAACTGTCGGGAGGTTAGACTTCGTCGGGAGGGTGAATCCAGTCGGGAATCCGAATCCCGACACGAAATGCCTTCCCGACAAAGAGTGCGCTCCCGACAAGAATCGCCCTCCCGTCACGATCGGTTACCCGTCGCCGAACTCTTCGAGATGCGGCAGGCTGGCGGCGACCGCGTCGGCCATCGCGGCGCCGTCAATGTCCTTGTCGGTGACGCCACCTTCGGAATGCGTCGAGTACGACAAGACGACTCGCTTGTAGTGGATCTCGATGTCGGGGTGGTGGTCGGTGTCTTCGGCGCCGGGCACCAGCGCGCTTACGAACAGCACGGCCTCGGGAAAATCCTGGAACACGAACTCCTTGCGGATCGCGTTGCCGGTCTGGGCCCAGCCTTCAAGGCCCTTCAACTTCTCGTTCAGGTCGGCGGGTGTCAGTACGGCCATGGCGGTTGGTCCCTCGAATCTCATCCAGTCGAACGCGCAATGCTTCGAGCCGCGTCAGCGCCTCGAGCCGCCTGGCTCGCGACGCGTCATCGTCTCCCCGGCCGAAGGCCTGCTCCGCCGTCAGCCGATGATACGTCGCTTCGGCGATTTGCAGCTCTTCCGAGCGCCTGCTGGTGCGCCTGCTGCCAGCCAGCCCACTGCGCCCTTCGACTGGCGGCAAGTTCCGATGGCTCAGGGCAAGCCCCGGCGTCGTCAGAGTCGGCCATGACGGGCGGGGTCCAGGTCGCGGAGCGCAGGGTCGTTGCCCTGGTCGAACACGAGCTCGCGAACCAGCCGCACCGTAAGGGGCGTCAACATCACCCCGTTTCTATAGTGAGCGGTCGCGTAGATCAAGCCCGGCACCACAGTCGAGCGGCCAAGGATGGGCAGGTCGTCCGGTCCGCGCGGTCGCAGGCCCGTTCGCACGCTGGTCATGGGCGCATCGGCCAAGCTGGGCACCAGCGCCGCCGCAGCCTCGCGCAGTCCGCGCACACCTTCCTCGGTGTGGCGTTCGTCGAAGCCCACGTCTTCCACCGTCGATCCCACGAGCACGGAGCCGTCGGGCCACGGTACGAGGTAGCCGGTTGGCCCCCAGATCACGCGCTGCAGCGCGCCCGGTTTGGCCTGGAGCTGGATGAGCTGTCCGCGAATGGGCTTCACCGGAACGGTGTCCGCGCCCTCAATGCTGATCTGCGAGGACCAGCTCCCCGCGGCGAGCACGACGCGGTCGGCATCCCATGCGACGCCGTCCGCCTCCACGCCAACACGGCCGGCCGGCATGGCGAAGATGCGAATGGCGCCGGTTTCAATCTTGAACCGCGCGCCGAACTTCTCCGCTGCCGTGGCGGCTGCGAGCGTCACCGAAGTCACACCCACAAACCCATGGGTCGGGATCAACAGCGCGCCCAGCGCGGAGGACGCCGCCAGCGGTTCGTAGTCTACGAAAGCCCGAGGTGCCACCCAGCGCGCTTCGACGCCGGCCTCACAAAGCGAGGCCGACAGCGCGTTCAGACGTTCGACACCGGCCTCGTCCATCGCCAGCTCAAAAGTGCCGTTGCGCTGGTAGATGACGTGGTGGCCGCTATCGGCGCGGAGCTGCGCGATGAAGGGATCGAAGAGATCGAGGCTGCGCCGCCCCAAGCTGCGCAGCGCCGCCGACTCGTGACCTTCAATGTAGGGGGCAAGAATGCCAGCCGAGGCACGCGTCGCGCCCTGGCCCGGCTGCCGGGTTTCAATGACTTGAACGCGAGCGCCGGAGCGGGCCAACTGGTGCGCGACCGTGCAGCCCACGATGCCCGCGCCCACGACTATGACCACCGGGGATTTCACAAAAACACAATATCCCGACAATCACGAACGCTAACCACGGAGCACAGGGAGAACACAGAGAGGCTTTTCGAAATGCAGAGGCTACCCGCTTAGAACAGCTTTGGCATTTTGAAGTGTTTCTCTGTGTCCTCTAGGCCCTCGGTGGCTAACGTTTAGAATCCGAAAGAAGCGCCGATCTCAACGCGGCGCGGTGCGCCGGCCGACGTGGCAGTGCCGAAGAATGACGACAGCTGGTTGCCGACAAACGCGTTGTAGTTCACGTTGTTGAACGCGTTCTGGATGTTCACGAAAAGATCGAGGCGGTACTTCTGGTTGCCGCCTTCCATCACCATGATCTGCGGGCCGTCGCCGCCGGGACCTCCCATTCCGGGACCGCGCTGGGCGGCCACGCCGCCAGACGGCGGGGGCGGCATGGGCATGCCGCCCGGACCCGGGAATCCGGCGCCACCGGCGCGCGGACCACCGAGGCCAATTGACTTGTTAAGACGGATGTTTGACGTCCACTGCGCCGCACCACGCGCACTATTGCGTTCGACGCCAGCCGCGCGGTCGTTGAACACGGTGTCGCCGTTGGTGTCGAGACCGGTCGTCACGTTATACGGCAGCGCAGACGACCCTTGCACGCCGACGCTCAGGCGCACGCCGTTGCTAATCGGCGAGTTGAAATTAAAGAAGATGCGGTGACGCACGTCCTGCGCCGCCGGCCCCCAATCCCGGTCGGGATTGTTGCTGTCGGACGGGAGCGACAGCGCGCCGTCGGCGTAGTTGCGCTGGCTGCCGAACTGGTACCTCACCATGCCCAGAATCCGGCGCGGCGCGTACCGCATGTTGAGCGCCATGGTCGCGCGATCGGAGGCGCGCTTGCCACTCGACTGGATCTCGCTGATGTTGCCCACGGTCGGGTCGGGACGCACGCCGTTGATGGGTGCGTTCACATTGATCGAGCGCAGCGTGTTGTCGCCGCGGGTCCACATGTAGTCGGCGCGGAAGTCGGCCCACGTCGTGAGCGGACGTTCGAGGCCGACCGAGGCCTGCTGAACGATCGGCTGGCCCAGGTTGGCCGAGCGAATCACGCTCGCCGGCAGCCGTGTGCCGCCACCACCGCCCAACGGGAAGCTGGGGTTCTGAATCACGACGTCGACCTGGTGCGTGCCATCGACCCGGATCGTCTGCTCGAGCAGGTTCGAATCGTACCAGTCGTAGAAGATGCCGTAGCCGCCGCGCACGGTGGTCTTCTTGGTGGCGTTCCAGGTCAAGGCCGCGCGGGGCGCGAGGTTGAAGCGCGAATCGACCTGGGTCTGGATCTCCTGGCGCACGCCGACGCTGATCTGCAAGGTGCGCGAGGGACGGAAGTCGTCTTGCAGGAACCAGCCGACCTTGACCTGCGAGTAGTTTACCACCGGGTCGCCGGTGCGGATGGTGTAGGTGGCCGGCGTCCCGGCCTGATAAGCGTCGAGGCTCGTGAACGTGTAAGTGCCGTTCGCATTCGAGCGTTGGTTGCTGTCCCACCAGCCGGCCTCGATCTGCACGCCCGCGCGCATCGAGTGCTTTCGGCCAATAGTGAAATCGAAGTTCTGCGCGATCTCGAGCTCACGGGCACTACGCTCGCCCGACTGCCCCGAGCCGCCGCCGGTGAACGACTCGTTCACCCGAATGGTGGGTTCGATCGATCCGGGCAGAGTGGCATTGGTCGAGCTGTTGAACTCGACGCGGAATTCGCTGAACACCTTCTTGCCGATCACGTTGGTCGTGCGCAGGCGGAACGTGTCGGTGTTCATGTCAGTGGCATACGCGCGCTCCGGCAGGTCGAAGTCACCGACGCCGAGGTTGCCGCGCTCGTTCTGGCGCCTCGAGTACTCGGCTCGTAACTGCGCGCTGCCGCCAATCAGGTGTTCGACGCGGGCGCTGAAGTTCATGGCGTCGGTCGGAGCCACGGCCAGCGAGTTGAGCGCGGCGCCGGTGGGCGACTGCGCGACGATGGTGCGCGAGTCGTAGGAGCTGTTGCCGTCGAACGACAGCGACAGGCCGGTGCGGCCCTTGGCGAGCGGGCCCGAGAAGTTCACCATATAGCGGCGCATCTGCTCGGAGCCTTTCTCGCCGGCAAACGCGTTCTTGGCGTTCAACGATTGATCGCGGAAGCCGAAGTTCGAACCGCCGCGCCACCCGCCCATGCCGGGCTTGGTGATCACTTCCACACGGATCATGCCGGCCTCGTGGTACTCCGCCGAGAACGAGTTGGTGTGGAAACGGATCTGCTGAATCTGATCCTTCGGCGGCAGGCGGCCGCCGCGGAAGCCGTCGACGAAGATCTGCGCGCCGGGGCCGGCCATGCGCGCCAGCGCGTCGGCCAGCTCGTCCGGGTCGTCTGGCAGCGAGTCGATCTCTTCCTGCGTGAGGGTGGTGGTGAAGCCGTTGTCGCGACGATCGGCCGCGCTCTGGTCCTGCACCACCACCGTCTGCTCGATGCTCGCCACCGCCAGCCGCAACGTGGTGCGGTTGTCACCGCGGCGCACGTTGAACGGCGTGGCGATGGGACGGAAGCTTTCGGCCGTGGCCTTCACTTGGAAGGTGCCCGGGGTGAGGTTCTCGAACACGGCCACACCACGCTCGTCCACGGCCGCCGTGCGCTCGACCCCGGTGCCATCGACGATCGCGACTTGCGCGATGATCAACGCCGCCTCGGTCTGGTCGAGCACGGTGACCCGCAACGTGCCACCGACCCCCGTACCTTGCACCACCTGCTCGGGCGCCGAAGCCACGGCGGAGGTGGCCGCCGCCGCGGTCGACGCGATCG